>CACZPS010000130.1 GCA_902783125.1 uncultured bacterium
AAAAAGACCTATAATTATTGTAGGTCTTCCCTACAATTTTCATTAAAAAATAAAGTATTTTATAAATACCATTAACACTTATTATACAAATCACACAGGTTAATCTAAAATGAGTCTTATGAGCCCGACGAGCTACCAGACTGCTCCAACCCGCGACACTTTATTTAGATTTCACTAATTACTCCGCAGTCTGGTTCCCAGACTTTCCTCTCACAAAACGATACTTAATCGTTTTGTTCGGCAGAGTAACCCGCGTTATTAAGCTGTAAAATTGCTGAAATACTTTCAACATCAATATTATGTAACGCTAAAAATTTAAAATCAAGTGGTACTACATATTATATTTATCACAAAATGGTATTTATGTTTCTTTTTGTTACAAATTCTTGTTAGAATAGCAAATTTTTATCTTTATATATATTATAATAGCAGGTATGTTATAAATGAAAGGATTTCTTATGTTATCAGCAATCAATCCATCTGTATCATTCGGTGAAAATCATGCAAAAACTCGTCATGATTCAATAAAAGAACTAGAAAACAGGCATGTTGCAAATACAAGATCAATGTTTGGGGCGAGCGCAACTATTCTTCTTGCCGATATTGCAGCTGTTAAAGCTATAAAACATTATGCAGCCGGAAAGAGCTTTGGTTGGAATAAAGTAATAAATAATTTTGCAAAGAATGTTGCTGAAAAAGCAGGTGAATCAAAACTTGCCAAGCCAATCAAAAATATGGCAGAAGCAGTTGTTAAAACGTCCGGCAGACAAAAGCTCGTTGCAGGCGTTTCGGCTTTGGCACTTTTAGGGGTGCTTGGTGTTGTTAATCATTTTGCAAAAGAAAACGGAAAAATTGAAGCTGATTTAAGAAATATTAAATAGTAATAATTTGTATAATTTATAAAAAACGCTCACTATTTTGTGAGTGTTTTTATTTGTAAAATTTTAGTTTGTAATATTTTACACTTTACCTACTTTGAGCTAACATAATATCAACAAAGTTTAATAAGGAGTGAATTATGAAGAAGATATTTTTTGCAATACTTGCATTATTATTTGTTGCAGTTCAAGTTAATGCAGCGACTTGGGTTGCAAAGGACAGAGTGACTCCCGTTGGGAATCAGATTTTAACAAAGAATAAAATTACCGCAAAATTAACTTTTAAAGTCGTTGAAGGGGTTGCTGATAATTCAGAAATCGTTAAAACAAAAGTTTTGAATATTAGCGAAAATGACTTGCAATATGCTGGTAATGATAACGAAGTTGCAGCGGCTATATCCAATGAATTAGGGCACGTTATATGTTGTCATACGGACAAAGCAAAAATGAGAAATCTTATTATAGGAACAGGTACAAATACTGACAATACCATAACAAACGCAATAAACAGTGATTTTGTATCTTCAAAAATTTCTCAAAAAGAGAATGAGGAAGCTGATGTAACAGGGGTTAACCTTATGATAACAGCCGGATACAATCCATTGGCTCTTATTGTATGGGTTACAAAACACCCAGGCTCAACGATGGATATTCTGAAATCAAGACCGAATAATTTTGACAGAGCTATGGTAACTTATAAATACCTGACTTATGCTTATCCGTCTAAAGTTAAAGCAGGTTATGCCTGTCAAGAATATAGTATATTTCTGGCGCACGCAGAACCTGTTATGAAAAAATTAACAAAAAACAAAAAGAAATTGGCAAAATTTAATAAAGAACAACAAAAATTAATTGATGAACGCAACGAAGATTTAGCTAAATACAAAGTTAACGGCGGATTAAACGGTTGGGGTGTTACTTACGACTGGTTGACTCAAACCGAATCTAAATCAAAATAATAAATCAGTAAAATAAGTGGTTGGATAATTATTCCAATCACTTATTTAGTAAAGGGAATATGCAAAGAGAATTTCAGTTTTATATAGTCCCAACACCTATTGGGAACATGAGCGACATAACTTTAAGGGCAATTGAGGTATTGAAAAATGTCGATTTAATTGCATGCGAAGATACAAGAACGACTCAAAATATACTTAATCATTATGATATCAAAACAAAAACTGTTTCATATCATAAGTATAATGAAAAAAGCAAGGTTGATGAATTAATTTCTTTATTGAACACAGGCAAAAAAATAGCACTTGTGTCAGATGCGGGAACCCCTATGATTTGTGATCCGGGGGCAATAATTCTTAAGGCACTAAGGGAAAACAATATTAAAACAACTTCGCTTGCAGGGCCATGCGCTGTTACGACTTTCTTATCGCAAATACCAAGAGATAATGAGATATTTACATTTGTCGGATTCTTTCCCAAAACAACCCAAAAATCACAAGAACTTTTGTTAAATCATTCTAAAACTAATTTGGTATTTTACGAATCCCCAAACAGAATTATTGATACATTAAAACTAATCAAGCAAGTGAGAGGAAATGTTAAAATTGCACTAGGCAGAGAACTCACAAAACTGTTTGAAGAAATTGTTATTGATAACATTGATAATATTATAGAACATTTTAAAGATGGGATAAAAGGTGAAATTGTCTGCATGGTGTATCAGGCGGAAGATGGCGACATTGACATAATTACTAAAATAAGTAAGTTGAAAACGAAAGGCTTCAAATCGAAAGAAATCGCAACTATATTATCAACACTATATGATTTAAACAAAAATGATGTATATAAATTAACAATGTAGTGGTTTATTTTGCAAATTACTTATGTCTTAGGTATAATAACAACATAGGGGTATGAGATGACAAGTTCACTAACAGATGAAAAATATATAGGAATACCTAGAGGAATGTCATATTATGAACATTACCCGTTCTGGTACGGGTTTTTCAATGCTCTTGGGATAAAGGTTATTTTGTCCGACAAAACGACAAAGCAAACTGTATCTAAAGGTGCTGCGCTTGTTGTTACAGAAACTTGTCTGCCAATAAAGATTTTTGTAGGTCACGTTGTTGAATTACTTGAAAAGGGAGTAAAACGAATATTTGTACCGTCATTACAATCTATTGCCCCAAAGATTTATAACTGTTCAAAAATCAGAGGGCTTCCCGATTTAATCAGAAATATTATTAAAGAAGATTTCGAACTAATAGAACCTACTTTAGATAAATCTGAAAAAAATCATGGATTTTATGATTTATTAAAAGGTAGTGTTAAATGTTTTGGAATAACTGATTTTGAAATCATAAGAAAAGCGTCAAAAGAGGGTTGGAAATTATATAACAATTTCCACACAATGATGAGAAACGGTATTTCATACAAAGATGCTCTAAAAAATGCATTGCTTGGTAAGATTATCTTAAAAGAAGAAAATTCTACCGAATATCCGATAAATGTTGCGTTAGTTGCACATGGTTATGATGTTTTTGACGATCAGGCTTCAATGAAAATCTTTGATAAACTCAAGAAAATGGGAGTAAAAGTTTATTCTTCTTGTCAGCTAACAGATGAACAAAAAATAGAAGGCTTAAGCGCTCTTAATCAAAAAATGTACTGGGCAAATGAGTTGGATATGACAGGTACTGCCGGTCATTATTTGAAAGATAATAATATTGACGGGATGATAACTGTCAACTCTTTTGGCTGCGGGCCTGATTCTTTGATGATAGAAAAAATCGTCAGAAAAGCTAAAGAATATAATAAGCCGCTGTTATGCTTAACAATTGATGAACATACAGGAGAAGCCGGTTTTGTTACAAGATTAGAGGCTTTTGTTGATATGCTGTATAGAAAAAAGCGTATAATTCAATCAAATATATCGAAAACAAACGCTACATTTGTCCCTAAAACAAATATATGTGATACCGTATTGCAGTAATTGATTTTGTAATTTTGTATTAATATATGTAAACTATTAAATAAATTATTAGCAAAATTTATTTTTAGAGTCGTTATTACAATCATAGGTTAGACCAACTATTATTTGTAATAAGGATAAGAAATGAAAGTTAATTTTTATACACAAATCCCGCAAACACATAATTTTAATGGGATTAGAGAAGACAGAAATACAGTATCACAATTAAAAGAAAATAATAATTATTCACTAACAGAACCAAATCAGCGAAGGATAAATCAGGCAATTGATAATCTGGCAAAACAACGTGGAGAGGAAAATATTAAATTTTTGCTGGATGTGGGTGAAAATCTAAAATATCAAGGACATGTTCCTGATAAAAAGATTAAAACAAAAAATGATTGGGAAACAAAGCTCAGAACGGCAACAGAAGAATCGCTCGCTCATTCTAATCCTATCTTAAAAGAAAAATATCAACCGCAAATAGACAAAGTCTTTGCTCCGAAACCATTAAGTAACGATGAAGAATATATGGTTAAGGTAAAAGACAGACTTGTAAAGAAGGTTAAGGGTGATAAAGAGGAAGATAATATCAAAAAGAACCTTGAATATTTTATTGCCTCAACTGAAACACCTATTGAGCAAAAGAAGTATGTCATGAAAAAACTCGACTATTTCATGAGTCCAAAATATAAAATAAATCCTCAGCTTGAAGATAAAAAACCCCAAATTCTGTCCGAAATAGCAAATGACATAGCTTTAAATACTCAAGATAAAGATATTCCTAATATTAAAGCTATTAATCAAAAAACACACGGCATGTGTGCAGCAATATCAATTGTAAGAAAAGCGGTTGCTTATGAAGATAAGCCAAATTACGTTGATGCGATTTTATCAGAATTAGATGCTTCTGACAAAGTTAAAATATACGACCGTCAGCACATCGGTTCCGGAAAAAGAGTTGAAGTAAAAAAAGCATATATTGATTTTAATTACGCGCAGGAGCGAGGATATCGTATTATTGATGCTTCAACTTTACAGTGGATGAATATTGCAGGCATGTACGGTTCTCAGAACGAAAATCTTTATAACTTTCAAGCCTTTGATAAAAACAATTTTGATGCATTTCATGACTCGTTTTTCGCAAAATCAATGGCTGACACTAAATTGATGACAAAACAATCATATTTTCAAGCATTAACAAAAGCTAAAAGCGACATAAAAGATTTAAAATCACAAGAGATTAAATCTGATATTGTTAAAACAAAAAATAGACAAGATAAAGATTTAAACCTAAAAACAATTCAACGGTACAATGATGAAATAAAAATAAAAATAGATAACATAATTCCAAATGCAATAAAACAATCAAAAGATATGGTGTATAAAGAGCTTTTGCAATTATCACAACCGATATCATCTGATATAAAAAAACTTCCTAAAGAACTTCAAAAATACGCATTCCTGCCAAATGAAGAAAATTCTCAAAAGTCAAAGAAAATTAGTAATTACTTCACTGAAAACTATGGTAACTTAGCGGATAAAAATAAATTAGAAATGGACGCTGAAAATATAGCGTTTATACTGGAAGACAGAAAAAATATTATTTCAAGATTAAATGGCAATCAAGGCTTACCAAAACAAATTTCAGATGCAAGAAAACTATATGAAGCAGAAGCCATATACAGAGCAAGTACAGTAATCGGTTTAATGGACGATGAAAATCTAACAGACAATCTTATAAAAAATAATATTCCGGATAGAGAAACCCTTATATCAAATGGGTTCTCAGAGGTTACAGAAAGAATCGCCAAAAAGAATGATAAAAAATTACTGGCGCATTTTGCTAACATCTTTGGAACAACATCTGACGATAAAGAAGGAGTGCTTAACGGTTTAACCCAAGTTAAGGCAAGCATTGATTATCTGATGTCAGCCGGATTAGATAACTTGTATAGCAGGACAGGGTTTGGCGACAGACGTGAAATTTTGATAAATGACATTGATGATTTAGAAAACAGCGTCAAAACAGGTGACAAATCTGAGCTTGAAAGAGCTTCACTATGTTTGAAAACTAAACCTGATGCAAAAGTTGTGCTTGAAAAACTTGATGAAATGAAATCTGGTCTGATTGATAGACCTGATGATGAAAAAGCCTATATTGAAGCGTTTAACAAGATGGGATATAAAAATCAAATAGATTCTTATATAACAATCTATAACATTTTACAAAATACTGTATTTGACAGTGAAAATCCATCATCTGACATATATCTTGCTAATTTTAAAGAGGCAAACGGACTTCCTGAAAACGCGTCAAAAGATGATGTAATTAAGACCTTGCAATCAGTTGCTGATGATTTTAATTCTTTATCAGAAACAATGGCAAGAGCTGCTGAAATGTTGGAGATTGAAAACGAAGACGGAACAACATATTTTACGGTTAATCCGGCGAATATATTGTTAAAGAAATTTGAAAACGAAGGAGATTTAATCCCACGACAAACAATGGAAAAATTGCAAGAACGTTTTGCTAAAATAGACAAAATTCGCTCAAGTGATGAATTTTCAAGCAGACAGGGTAAAATTTCCGACCCATCGTTATACAAGATGACTGATGAAGAAAAGCAGGCAATTAAAAAGATACATAAAAAACTTAATAAAATGTATTCAAATGTATCAAGAGAACTGGATTATCAATACAAAGAAATAAAAGAACCTTTACGTGAAATGGCTCGATATATCGGTACAAATTCAGGTTCGTATTGGGTTCCGAAAGACGGACAAAGCGGATTATTTAGTGCACAAGAAGTAAAAATCTTTGAACAAATGACGGATAGACCGCACTATGCAGTTGAAGATATAGATGTTGCCGTTGAACAAATCAAAAACGGAACTCATTCCGGGGTTTCAAGTTCAAGTGTGTTCCACGACAGAATGGGCGGGCATGCTCAATATATAGCGGATGTCGTAAAAGATGAAAAAACCGGTAAAGATATTCTTTTCCACGATAATTCTTGGGGCGCATCTGAGCACGAAAATATTTGGGTAGACTCTAACGGATTAACGAGAACAGATTATAGTGACAGACGCGGGGGAGAGTTAGGATATATTACCAACAAAGATTGGCGAAACGGTAACTTTGTAGAAAATCTTACCCACAAAAAAGGTCATATTGCACCTGATAGCACTGATAGTAAACTTTATAGAAAGTTAAATCCCGGCTATGACAACGAGTTTGACTTTGCTCTTATGTCAGATGTTATTTTGGAAGGGAAAAGTCCAGAATATACACATCACGCTGCTGCAATTAAAGATGAAATTTTCTTGCCTGATACAATATACATCAAAAATTTAGAAAAATATGCTAAAGAAATGACAAAGCAGGAACTTCAAAAATCCTTTTTTAGAAATGAAACGGCAGGCAGAGCTTATGTTACAAAGTTTGATAATATCATAAAACGTATTACACCGACAGAATTTAACAAGGGTATTACATCAAAAGCTGATTATGAAGCACTTGATGATAATGATCCTGTTAAACTTGCATTTGAAAAAGCGGCAATAAGAGGTTCTTTTGAAGATGCTGATATGTACAAAGAATTAGGGAAAGCCACAACAATGGCTGAGGTTGAGAAGGTTAGAAACAAACAGTACAAAAAAGCGTTAAAGGATTTTGATTATGCATTTTGTAAAAATGATTCGACTGATAATACGTTCTTATATGCTGCTTATGAGCATGGTGAAGATTTTTCAAAAGCATTAACATCTGCGTTAAAAAATCACAATATAAAGGCTGATGTTAAAACTCTTGGGAAAGTAATACACAATATGGCTCTTTTAGAGGGTGATGAAAAAGAAAAATTCAACGGGAGTGTTAGAAATTCTATTGATATGTTCATAGAACGTGCAGAAAAACAGTTTGATGAAAACATTCCTCAAAGCGAAGATAGCAGACTTGCAAAAGAAGAATTTTTAAGCAATCTTAGAGGGGTGTATGATAAGCATGTATACTTTAGTGCAGATGATTTAAAATCTGATACTGATAAAGCAAAAGGAATTAGAGCGTGGATTGATGATACCTTCCAACCAAAGACTAATGAAGAATTTATTAGTATATATAGAATGCTTCAGGATATGCCAACAGATGAATTTCACAAGTATACCCAAAATATTGATAAAAAGTATCTAGGTTACAAAAATATAACAGGTTATGACCTTTTAGTGAAAGTATTGAACGCAAATGATTCAGCTGAAAGTTTGTTAAGAAATACTTTGTTTTATGATGAATACTCAAAGGATATTACATCAAGCAATACAGCGCCACGCTATAAAAACAGAAAATTAGAACGAAATCTTAGAGGTGCTACATACGTTGGAGCAAGAACCTTTGATGATTTATACAGAACTATGAATTATTCTTTGTCAACTTTAGAATATGAAAAAATGTTTAATGAATATGCTAATAAATATTATAAACAATACGGTGTATTGCCTGCATATCCTAAAGTTGATTTAACTAAAGATTCAGGTATTCAAACTGCTGTTGACAGATGTAAAAAAACACTTGAAGACAGTTTTAATACAGTAGATGTACAAAAAACTTGCATTTATGATATTAAACTTGGTCATCAATTAGATGATTACAGAAAATCTATCCCTGATAACAGAGTTTTGACTCCGATTGAAAGGAAAGTGTTAAATACAATGATTGGGGACTTCATTTCTGCTAATGCAACAGATAGTGATATGGATTATGTTCTTGACCTTGCATACAAAACGCTTGAATTAAGTAACGATTCTTCTATAAAAGACTACAATAATACGATAGATACGATTATTGATACTGTTAATTTAATAGAGAGTGTCAATTCAATAAAAGATTTTGAAGAATCAATAGATTCTTATACCACAGGGATGAAAGGGTTTTTCAATAACATATTAAAATCAAATATTCCGCAAAAATATCAAAGAAATGTAAAAGAAGCAATTACAACTTGGGTTGATACAGAGATTGCTTTCCGCAAACAAAGCAACCCGGCTTATATAAACAAAATGACCTTAGATTTGCAGGATAAAATTTCAAGCCATTTAATCAATGATGATAAAAAATCTCAAACAGAAGGTTTTTATGAGATAATTGATGCTGTAAAAAAAGCAAAAGCAGAATACAAAGGTGATTTAAAAGACAAAGAAAACTTAAATAGCCAATTAAGATATCTGCACGAATTGTCTGATAAATATTTGGATAAATTTGTTGATAATGAATCAAAACCATCACTAAGTGCAAATTTTGACGATTGGTTCAGGAAAGAATTAATAGGCGGAAAGACTCAAAAGGTCACAGAAGAACATCTTGATATTGCTTTTAATAATTTCCAAAGAGATTTTCTAAAATATCATTATATTGCTCATCCAAAGGAATCCTTAAATAATTACTTGCTATCAATCGCTAAGGATTCTGACAAAAAAGATTCAGGAGAAGCAATAAAATATTATCTGGAAACAGGGTTAAATCTTGCTAAATATATATCTATTCAAGATACTTTAATGGATGCAGTAAGAACGGGTAACGCAGCACATGTACAAGACTACTTTAATGAATATTCTGTATATGCAAACGGAGAAACGGTTGATATGGGGTCAGATTCAGCTATCGACTACATGGTTAGAAATATGCTATTAGACAGACAAAATCCTGAAACCGCAAAAATGTTTGTTGAAAAACTAGGTCTAAGTGAAAAAGTTTTAAAGATAGAACGAGAAACAATTAAAGAATTTAATCCAAAAGGTAAAATTGATGAAATCGCCGGATTACTCGTAAAATGTCAGGACTTTGTTACCACAACCGATAATGAGTGTGCAAAATTCTTAAAAGTGGTTGATGATGTTCAAACTCAGGAAGAATTAGAAAAACTCATAATAAAAACAAAACGTGATATAGCTAAAAGTGCTAAACCGTTTAAGGACAGGAATTCTGTCAAAAAATTATATGATGCACTTGATAAAAGTATGGATACAATAGCTAAGAAACCGGATATAACAAAAAGTATAATCTTTAGTAACAGTTTACAAGAAGCATTTTCTGATATTAACAATGGGTACAATGATAAAATAAAAGATGTTCAGGCTTATGTTAATGCAATAAATCTGATATATTCCTTCTTGAAGAATATTCAACTACCTGAGGGTTCAAAAGCGCAGCCGTTACAGGATAAAATTGCACAGGAACATGAAGAATTTGCAAAATATAACAGTGATGTATTAGAAGCAATTGCGGCAAAGAATCCGAATATTAAAACAATAAAAACCGAGTATTAGTATCTTTGAAATCTACAACATTCACAGGATTAAATGTCTTCAAGTTATTGTTAAGATATGAATATGTACATCGAAGAAGATCTTGAACTCAAAAAAGTTGGGCTGGAACTTATGTTTCTGACCCCTGAAAAATATGACAGTCCGGAAGGCATAACAGCCGTTGAATTGTCAAAATTAGTTGAGTTGCCTTTAGAAACTGTTAAGAAAAAGCTGGCTATCCTAAAAGATAAGAGTATTGTGCGTGTAAAAGGAAATAATCCTAAGTTTTGGTTGTTTGACGAATATAACTTTCAAAGAATGGATGAAGATGATGATGTATTTTTACTTTTGTGCAGTTTTGATGATGTCGATTTTGACAGATATTTTTCATACTAAAAGCGGGCATAAATACCCGCTCTTAAACATTAAAAATAGCATGCTATAACTACTTCATTGCAACAGTTAAGTCTGCTTCAACAACAGTTTTACCGTCAACAGAGCCAACAGCATGACATTTTGCAATAGGACCCTTAACTTTTGTCAATTCAACAAACATATCCAATCTGTCCCCAGGTCTTACAATATTTTTAAATCTTACATTATCAACTCCGGCAAAAAGAGTTAATCTGCCTTTATATTCAGGTAATGTACAAAGAATTGGAGCTGCACATTGAGCCATAGCTTCAATTTGCAACACCCCCGGCATGATAGGATTATTAGGAAAATGTCCTTGGAAAAATCCTTCGTTCATTGTCAAATTCTTGTAACCTTTTGAATATTTTCCCGAAACACACTCGGTAATCCTATCAACCAATAAAAACGGATATCTGTGCGGTATCATATCCATTATTTCCATAATATCAAAACTCATTGTTTCTGCATTTTCTAAAATTTCTTCACTCATTTTTATCTCCTTATTTTATTTTAACTAATTTATCCTTAAGCAAATTCGCAACCTTAATATGAACAGCGTGTCCTGCTTCTTTTACAAGAATATGACATTTCATATCAAGCGGGGAAATACCCGTTTGGTACAAATCCCCAAACAAATCTAATATCTTATGTTTTATAGGCTCTTTATCTGACCGTAAATCTACCGTATAACCCTCATCTGTCAACCCTAAAGTATTATCAATATTTACCCCCTGAGCAAAACCAAGTATTTGATATTTCTTTAAATCTTTATAAAACCCAAAAGTTCTTGCTTCTATAATCTCATCAATATTCTTCTTATCAAAAGACACCCATTGATTACGCAAATCTTTATGGTCATAATTTACCGAATAAGTAATATACAAATCCTCATCAGGTAAAATTACCATACTTGTTTTGCCATTTAAGTAATACACAGGTTCAGATACCGTATATTTTTCAGATTTTTTAATATCTTTTACACCTGCCTCTTTAAATAATCTAATCCATTCCCTTGAACTTCCGTCAAAGATAGGAAATTCTTCTTCACTTAAATACACATCAAGAGAATTTATTCTGAGGAATGCGCAGGCAGCCATAAAATGTTCACAAAGTCCGGCTTTATACTTATACCCGCCTAATAAAGTTCTATGCTCACGGCTGCCCAACGTTACATAATGTTCCGTTGAAATTACATTACCAACATTCGCAACAAAGGGTTTCCCGCCTTTTACAAATAATCGAATTATCCCTAAATCAGAAGGTTTGACCACAACCTTACAGTTGTAGTTTTTCATTAAAGTATTACCTTCTGTGTTTATATCCTTTGAGATTGTAACCATAACCCTTATAACCCGTGATAACTATACTTCTGAGCTATGTTCAGATTCAAATGCGGACAAGAGAGGTTCATATTTTTTAAACTTCTTAATAAGTTCGCCCGCATCTTTCATTATTTTTAGCTGCTTGATAAACTCTTTTCTAGGAACAGCTGGTGCCCCAACAACGATAGATTTTTCAGGAAAACTCTTTGTAACACCGGCTTTAGCTGCAATAATAGAATCACTTCCGATTTTAATATGGTCAGCCAAACCTGCTTGACCTGCAAGCACTACTCTATCTCCGATTTCACAACTGCCAGCAATACCGACTTGTGACACAATCATACAACCTTTACCGATTTTACAATTATGACCTATCATAACAAGGTTATCGATTTTAGTATTATCACCGATGGTTGTATTTTCTATTGTACCTCGGTCTATTGTTGTATTTGCACCAATTTCAACATTATTCCCTATTACAACAGACCCTAAAGAATTTATCTTAAAGATAACATGCTCTACTCCGGAGTTTTTAATTTCACCGTCTTTTCTAGCCTGTTCAATGTTGTTAGGGTTTTCCGTTACAAAGCTAAATCCGTCAGCTCCGAGAGATACCCCATGATGGAAAATACATTTATCACCAATCTTAACTCTATCTCCAACATTTACTCCTGGGTGAAAGAAACAATCAGAACCTACAATTGCATTGTTACCGATATAACAGTTTGCTAAAATCGTTGTATTATCGCCAATAACAGCCCCTTTTGCCAAAACAACATTAGGTCCGATTGAAACATTTTGACCGACCTTTGCTTCAGGGTGAATCACAGCCGTCGGATGAACACCTTCATTGGTTTGAGGTGCTTCATAAAACATAGTTATAAGTTTCATCATAGCCAAACGAGGGCGTTCAACTTCTATTGTTGAGAACCCGTCAATATTAACACCCAGTGGAACAAGAGCTGCTTTTGCTTTTGTTTTTGAAAGATTTTCTATTTCTTCTTCACCCAAGGCTAATGCAAGTGTTTGTTCATCAGCAAGCAAGGGCGGTGCAATTTTTGTAATAGACACATCTGCAGATTTTGTTAACATACCATCAGTAACTTTTGCGATTTGCTCTAATGTAAAAGACTTCATTTTTTAACTCCTAACTTTATTTATTATTTATTTTATTTATAACATTTGTAGTAGATTTTCCTTGAACAAAATCTATAAACTCAACTTTAATATTGTTTTTTATCATTATTTCACGTTCAGGTAAGGTTTCCATTGTATAATCAGCCCCTTTAGTATAAACATCCGGTTTTATTTCATCTAAAAGCTCTGCAGGACTGTCTTCATCAAACAAAACAACGAAATCTACACAACTCAATGCCGTTAAGATTTCTGCTCTATCTGATTCGCTATTTATAGGACGACCTTCACCCTTTATACTGCGGACTGATTTATCGGAATTTAACAGAACTATTAAATAATCAGCAAATGATTTAGTTTTTTGTAAATATCTGACGTGACCCACATGAAGGATATCAAAACAACCATTGGTTGCAACAACGGTTTTACCTGCTTCGTGCAAGTTTTTTACAAAATCCGATATGCTCTTTCTGCTTATTATCTGTCCCATAACACCTTCCTTAGATAATTATACCAAAAGGAATATCAGGGGTTTCGTCATGTAACAAAATGTAAAGAGTACTATAAAATCCAAAAAAAATAAAACCAAAGATTGTTTGTTGTATAATTAGAAAAATAGTAAGAGAGGACAAGATTATGTTAGATATCAAACTTATCAGAGAAAACCCTGAAAAAATAAACGAATTATTAAAAAGAAGAAATCCTGATTTATCAATAGATGAAGTTATTAAAATTGATGAAGAAAGAAGAAAAATACAAACAGAAGCAGACGAACTCAGAGCAAAAAGAAAATCTGAATCAAATAAAATCGGTATGATGAAAAAAAATGGTGAAAATACTGATGCGATTCAGGCAGAAGTTCGAGAACTTGGCGACAGAATAAAAGAATTAGAAGAAAAACAAACGGAACTTGATTCAAAACAAAAAGATGTATTACTTCATATCCCGAATATTCCTGATGAAACAACACCAATCGGTCCGACCGAAGATTATAATGTTGAAGTTGCCCGTCATGGTGAGCCGACATCATTTTCATTTACTCCAAAAGCACACTGGGATATTTGTGAAGAAAAAAATCTAGTAGACTTTGAAAGAGGGGTAAAACTTTCTCAATCAAGATTTACTCTTTACAGAGGTAAAGGTGCAAGGTTAGAAAGAGCAATTATCAATTTCTTCCTTGACCAACACACAGAAAATGAAGGTTACGAAGAAATATTACCGCCATTTATGGCTAATGCACAAACTATGACGGGGACAGGTCAGTTACCAAAGTTTGCTGAAGATATGTATAAATGCGTTGATGAAGATTTATACTTGATTCCGACCGCTGAAGTTCCTGTTACAAACATTTATGCAGGTGAAATCTTATCAGAAAACGATTTGCCTAAGTATATGACAGCTTACACCCCTTGTTTCAGACGTGAGGCAGGCTCTGCCGGAAAAGATACCAGAGGATTGATAAGAGTGCACCAGTTCAACAAGGTTGAAATGGTTAAATTAACAACTCCTGAAAGCAGTCCGGAAGAACATGAAAAACTAACCCAAGACGGTGAAAGAATGCTGGATATGCTCGGATTACCGTACAGACGGGTTGCGCTCTGCACATCTGACATAGGGTTTTCGGCTAATAAATGTTATGATTTAGAGGTTTGGATGCCTTCTTATGACAACTATAAAGAAATCTCAAGCTGTTCAAATTATGGCGATTATCAAGCAAGACGCGCTAACATCAGATACAGAGATAAAGACGGAAAAGTCAGATTTGTTCATACAATCAACGGTTCCGGTCTGGCTGTAGGCAGAACCTTTGCAGCGATTTTGGAAAACTTTCAACAAGCTGACGGAACGGTTATTATTCCTGAAGTTTTAAGAAAATACACCGGTTTTGATAAATTATAAGTTTTTATTGATTTATGTGTGCAGTTATAATCAATTGGTAATATTATAATACAACTCTCACATATTATCTTTTTTGCAGTTCTGTTATTATAATCAGTTGTGCGACATATTAGCACCACATTTTTTATATAACATCCAACCTGCAAAGATGTTTATATGCACAGAACTTACAAGTGCCTGTGTTATCTTCAGGAATTGGATCAAAGTTTAATTCTTTTATATTTTTGTATGTATCTTTGATTAAGTTTTCGATGTATTCCATATCCGAACGGTCAAAGGTTTTATAAACACTTCTTTGATGTTCTTCTACATAAATAATTCCGACCTGTGAAACTTGTTTGCCGGATAATTTTTCAAAGGCATATTTATAGAAACATAACTGGTTATAATAACCCTCTTTATAGCCACCTACGGCAATTTGTTTTTCAGGAACAGGAACACCTGTCTTGTAATCGTAAAGCGAATATGTGCCGTCATTATTCTTTT
>CACZPS010000131.1 GCA_902783125.1 uncultured bacterium
AAAAGAAATTATGAAAAATTTTGTAGTGAATTTTGGTGGAGTTATTGTTGATATAATGGCAATAATTACACTTATTGGTTTAGTTATTTCAACAGTTAAGGTAATGATGTCGCAGGGTATGTGGGCAGGTCTTGGTGTGTTATGGACAGGGCTTGTAAGTTTTATTTTTGTATTTTTCTTAATATACCTTGTAATGTCTATAAATGATAAATTATCAGATTCACATGACAGATATTAATTTGTTGTGATTATATTTTTTACTTTGAAAAGCAGGTCAGGCAGCGCCTGACCTGCTTTTGTGATTTTGGCAGCCGGTTGCTTGTTTGGGTTAATTATTGTTGAACATGAGTTATTACTCAATTTAAAACTGTTTTTATATATTTACCCTTACAAATTGAATTCAATAAATTTTTAAAATGCTTAATATTTTAAATGCTTGGTTTAGACAACTAATAGAAGTATTAAAATAAGAGGGTTAAGCCCTCTTTTTTTGTAAATAATTATAAATATCGCATTTGAAAAATTGTGAAAATGGGTTAATATATAATGTCCGATAGAATTCTTGTGTAATCATAATATTTCTCGTCAGGGTTATTAACAATATCATATATTGATAGGTATTCCTTATCTGTTAATGCTTGTTTTACGACTTTATTTTTCCCTGAATGTCCGACTTGCTTATCTGACATCACAATAATAGGAGTTTCAAGATTATATTTATCTTTTCGTACTTGTTTTATTAATGCAGGAGATAACCAAGTTAAAGTTTTAATTTATACATTAATTAATCTATTTTTTTACTTTTGCTTGGCTTGTTTAAGAATAGCACAATGATAAGGTTGATGTATTATTTTATTATTTTTTAGATTGTCATGTTATAAAAAATAAGAATTTGGGTATATAGTATCCATTATGAAGAAAATGTTTTTAAGGTTGTTAAAAATTAGGAATAAAAAAATGTTGAAGCCAATGTTATTTTGTGGTGCTCAGGCTGATTTCGCTGTCGGAGTTTATTCTCGCAGTGAAATAATTAACATTGTAAATACGCTTACTTCTTCGCATAATAATAATATTAAAAAAAACAGAATTGTTTGTTTAGGAATGTAGTGTAGGGTTTTGTGTTTTAAAATCTTTGTCGGTATATATGAATTATGTTTACAAATAGTAATTTGAGGTTTAAGTCGTAATAGTTTTTGCGTGATAAGAACTTCTGACAAGAGGCCCGATTTGATATTTTTTAAATCCGTATTCTTTAGCTTTTTCCCTCAAAAATTCGTATTCTTCAAGTTTATAATATTTGCTCACCTCTAAATGTTTGCGTGATGGCTGAATATATTGTCCTACTGTCAGAATATCACACCCGATTTGCCTTAAATCCCCAAAAGTTTCAAGAATTTGTTCCGTTGTTTCACCAAGCCCTATCATTAAACCGGATTTTGTCGGAATATCACTGTTTTCTTTTATATATTTAAGCACTGATAACGACAAATCATAATCACCTAATGGTCTTGCATCTTTATATACTGCTCTTACTGTTTCTATATTATGATTAAATACATCGGGTTTTGCATTGATTATGGTTTTCAATGACTCCTCATTAAATTTGTCACGTTTATTTGAGCGAAAATCCGGAGTCAGGATTTCTATTTTAATATTGGGTGATAATTTTCTTGTTTCTTTGATACATTTTGCAAAATGCTCGGCTCCGCCATCAACGATATCATCACGAGTGACTGACGTTATTACCGCATAATCTAGACCCAATTCATGTATTGCTTCTGCTATATGTTTTGGTTCATCTAGATCTAACGGTTCAGGTTTTGCAGTAGAGATATTACAATATTTGCAATTTCGAGTACAAATATTTCCCATAATAAGAAAAGTTGCTGTATTATGCTGATAACATTCATTTTTATTAGGACATCTTGCCCCTTCACAGACTGTATTAAGGTGTTTCTCTCTTAAAATATGTCTGACTTTTTTGGTTTTTTCCGTATCAATAATCGGTCGTTTTAAATATTCAGGTAATCTTTGCATAACTTTTCCTTATTACATCAAAACCTCTTGTATCCCCTCTGAATAAGTCGGGTGAGCAAAGCAGGTCTTTTTAAGCTCAGCAATGGAAATGTTATTATCCATTGCTATTGAGATTTGTTGTATTAAAGCTGAGGCTTCTCTTGAAATAATACTTGCCCCTTTTATATAACCGTCTTTTGAGAGTATTTTTATAAACCCGTCAATACTATTATCACAATGAGATTTTCCGAGTGCAGAAATTAACATAAATTGTTTATCATAATTCTCATCATCCTCTTTTGATTTGGCTACTTCGCCTATCCACGCAATTTCAGGCTCTCCGTAAATAACTGACGGAATATGTGATTTGTTGAACGGGATATCAAATACAAGCTCTTTTGCCTGAGATACCGCATAATGAGCGAGCATAATCTCGGCAGAAGCATCGCCAATAACTTCACAGTTTTGGGTATTTTTTGTGTTAATCTCTCGACCTACGGCAACAAGAATACACTCCGGTTCAGTTATTTCACCGTTAGAAAGTATGACTTTTGTACCCTCAATCTTATTGACAGAATTTGAAAGATAAGTTTTTATTTTCTTCATCTTAAATTGTCGTTCAATACGTTTTGACACTTCCCAATCAGCGAGAGGGCAAAGTCTTTGAGCAAGTTCAACTATGCTGACTTCTACCCCAAAAGATGATAATATCCTTGCCCATTCTATTCCTATTGCACCTGAACCGACTATTAAAATACTTTTAGGAAGTTTATCAAGCTCTAATATATCATCAGATGATAAAATGAATTTATGGTCATATTCCAAACCATTTATCTCTTTAGGTTTTGAGCCTGTTGCGAGTATTATTTTTTCACAATTATATTCTGCTGAAGCTGTTTTGATAAAATTTTGACCAACTATTTTAGCTTCTTCTTTAATGATATTTATTCCTTTTCCCGAAAGTGTTAATTCAAGTGCTTTTCTAAGTTTCAGTACAACATTATTCTTGTATTCCTTTGTTTTTTCAAAATCAAGGCTTAGGTTTTCAAAATTAATCCCCATAGCATTTACCCCTGTCCCTTTTAGCTCTGAATATAAATCGGCTATGTGTAAAAACGCTTTTGTTGGGATACATCCTCTATTCAGGCATGTTCCGCCAAGTTCATCTTTTTCAAATAAAACAACAGATTTACCCTGTTTTGTATAATACAATGCAGAAGTGTAACCAGCTGGGCCTCCGCCTATAATTCCGATATCAAAATTTTTCATCAAACTCCCCTTTTTGATAATTATATCAGAAATTAAACAAAATTTTTTGTTATAATAAGTTCTATGAAAAAGATGCTTATTTTAACTTTTCTAATATGTTCTATCTCTTGTGCTTATTCACAAGAAAACCCGATGCAGAAACAAGAAGAAATTCGTCTTGATACCGGAGTAAATAATAAAGAATATAAACTGACAAAACCAAATCCTTATAACAAAAATGATTTATATAATAATGATGATGATAGTGATACTCCGCTTGAGTTTTTGTCATCTCCTCTGCAACTTTTAAAACAATACCAAAATGGGAATTATTAAAATTATTTTCTAACTACTGTTTTTTATAAATTACCGTAGTTTTATACAATTCCTCTCTATTGCTGATTTTCAAACTGTGATAAATATGATATAATTTTTCCTACAGATAATAATTTTAAGAGGTACTTAATTTATGTTACAAGAGGCAACACGTGCGATAAATTCAGCATTCAATAACAGTTTTGTAAAAAAACTTTCGTTATACCTACATGATTGTGTTCGGGAAGAAGTTAAAAGCTCGACTTTTAGAAATTTAAAGTCAGACCGAGATAATAAATGGATTTTTCTCAAAGAAGATGATAAACTGTTCACCTCGGATATTGAGTATCTCAAACTTGACGGCAGTGATAGTAAAATCACTGAAATGATGATTCAAAGTGAACTTAACCAAAAAGAAAAATATCTTATTTACGGATATATGTTCCTTGTCGGAGGAAATCCGAAAAGCAGAAAGAAAAACGAGTTTTTGACTCCTTTGTTATACATGCCGTGCCGGTTAGAACGTAACGGAGTAAATATTAACTGTATGCTGACTGATGAATTTTTATCACTTAACACAGGAGCATTGACCTCTTTAATGCAAAAAAACGGTGATGAAGAAGAGATGGAACAGTTATTAGAAGGTTTACTTAATGTTGTTCCTACTCTGCCTATCACTCAGGAAAAAATGGATATTTTCATAACAACACTTCGTTCGGTTATCCCTGATATTGAAATAGCACTTGACCACACAGATGATATTGATGAAGATAATATATCAAAAGACACTTCATCAAAATCTGATAATAGTTCTGATGATGACGAAGATAATTCTACTAATGACGAAGATTCAACCCCAACAAAATCATCTTCCAAAATAGAAAAAATAAGATTAACAAGCCAATGTGCAATAATCCTTACAAAGCGTCCTTCCGTTACAGCCGGTGTTTTGCATGAGCTAATGCAGATTTCCGAAAAACCGAGCGGAGTATATAGAGAAACTGTTTTGAACGTAATAAACGAAGAATATACACAGGCAAAATCAGTTGCAATTCCGCCTAAAAATACAGAGAACTTTAACCCGATAACTCCGCTTGCACTGAGTGATTCACAAGCAAGTGTTATTGAAAATATTGATACAAGCAGATTGGTATCAGTTTACGGGCCTCCGGGGACAGGTAAATCTCAAACCATCGTTAACCTTGTTGCCCATTTGATAGCTAACGGCAAAACCGTTCTCGTTGCATCTCGTATGGATAAAGCGGTTGATGTAGTTGCCGATAGGCTTAATGGACTTGGGGCGCCTTATTTAGCTTTAAGGGCGGGTCGTTTGAATTATCAAAAACAACTGAGTTTTCAATTGCAAGACCTTTTATCCAACAAAGTTGATTTAGATGAAGACGTTGATAATAATGTGCTTGTTGATGTTTCTGATATAGAGGATTTGCTGGATTCAATAAGAGATTTGGAAAAGAAAGCTGAAAATATTATCAAACTGGAAAAAGAATGGACAGAAATCGGTCAGGAAGTTGCTGAAAAGAAAAAAGTTTCAGGTGCACCTATTTATATAAGAGGGAAATTCAAAAGAGCTGAATTGAATAAGATAAAAGAATTATCTCAGGAGTTAGAAAAAAATCTAGAAAAATCAGGATTTTTTGCATCAATAAATAACTATACTTCCATAAATCAGCTTAAAAAATTGCTAAAACTTGATGATTTTGAACTTAATCAGGGAAATCTTTTGAAGTTAAACGAAGAATTGGAACTGGCTGATATTATCTGTAAGGCTAAAGATATTGAAGAAGATATTCAAGCTATGGGTAATATTCACGTTATAACTGAGAAAATAAGAACATTGAAGAAGAAACAAAAGAAACTTGTTACAGATATTCTTATTAATAAACGCAGAGAAGCATTGAAAGGTTTGATGCGTGATCAGGTAAAACGTCAAAGATTGTTTGTTCATTCAAAATCCTTGGTAGAACGTAAAAAATCACTTCAAAACAGACTTCTTGAAGCAGAAGATTTTAAACCGTTATTGGAAGCCTTCCCTTGCTGGTGCGTAACAACTTATGCTGCATCAGGTTCATTGCCGATGAAACCGGGGTTATTTGATGTCGCAATTATTGATGAAGCATCTCAATGCGATATTGCAAGTTGTTTCCCTATTCTTTACAGGGCAAAGCGTGCGGTTATTGTGGGTGATGATAAACAGCTTCCGCATTTATCGTTCCTTGAAAATGCCAAAGAACAGTCATTTATGAGTAAATATGAAATAGCTGACAGATATCAGCTTATGTGGAGATTCAGAACAAACTCAATGTTTGATATCGCAAACTATTACTCTATGCGACCTGTTTTGTTAGATGAACATTTCAGAAGTCTGCCTCCTATTATTAATTTCTCTAATAAGGAATTTTATTCGGATAGGATTCGTGTGATGCGTCAAAATAATCCATCTGAAAAAGTGTTAGAAATTGTGCAGGTTCCTGACGGGAAAGTTGATTTTGATGCTACAAGAAACTTGCCTGAAATAGAAGCACTTGTTAAACGTGTACATGAAATTATTGTGGATGATGAAAGAGAAAATCCTGATAATCCTATATCTATCGGTATAATTTCACCGTTCAGAGCGCAGGTTGAACAGTTAGAGATATCTTTAAAGAAGGTTATTTCCGACTATATGATAGAGAAACATCAAATTATTGTGGGTACTGCGCATTCGTTTCAAGGTGATGAGAGAGATGTTATTCTTATTTCATGGGCATTTGCGAATAATAGCTTCCCGCAAAGTTTGACCTTCTTGCAGAAACCAAATTTGTTTAATGTCGCAATCACTCGTGCTAAAAATAAGATGATTAACTTCGTTTCAAAAGACTTTACAGAACTCCCTGACGGATTGTTTAGAAGTTATTTATCTTATATAAAAGAATACGAAGAAAAATATCAAAAGATTGTCAATAAAGAACTCGATGAAAATCGATATAAAAATTCATTTGAACGAGATGTCGCAAATACTCTAAGAGAAATTGGATATGATGTTCAAGCTGGTGTTGATTTAGGCGGGGTAAACGCTGACCTTGTTGTTAATAACAAGTTTGTTATTGAATGTGACGGAGTTGGTGATAATGTTAAATCCAATATGAAAAATATGCGCAAACAAGCAGTAATTGAACGATGCGGGTTTAAGGTATGCAGATTCTCATATCGAGAATGGCTAACCTCGGCTGAAGCATGTATTAATCGCATGACAAATTATCTCTAGGGGTAAATAGATATATTATCAATCTCTCCTTTAGGAGAGAGAAATTTCAACATTTGAGTAAGACTCAAATGTTAGTTGTAGCGTGCATCTCAATGCACGAATTTAAATAAGCAGGGTGAGTTGTTTGATGTACCAAGTTTTCTAAGTGACAGGAGAGGGTATGAACTTCATGAAAAATCTATCTCTCTTTTTAAGGAGAGAAAAGAATTTCAAGATTTTTTTTAAAAAATCTTAGAAATTCAAGAGATGTTGTAAAAGGAACCTCTCCTGTTACTGCGTGGCATCTTCTATTTTTTTTAGAGGTAGACACCTTCTGGATTCGTCACATGACAGTGCGAGATTATTTTGTTAATATAAATGAAAACTCAATCTATAGTGTCACTTTAGTATTTTTGTGTTTGTCCTGACTTAAATTCACATGTCAACCCTGAACTCGTTTCATGGTCTTATTAAAAACTACTAAAAACATAATCTTTAAGAGATTCCAAAACAAGTTCGTAATGACCTTCTTATTATCATGGATAGTAGTGAGATTCTTCATAAAGTAATTGTGGTGAAAAAATTGCCTCTTTTCTATAGTCTTTTGCCCCCGAACTAATCGGACATTTTTGTTATAAATGACGGATTTTCTTTATAAGCCTCTTTTTCTAAAATATTCTGTCTGTAATCGGACCAAGGGTTCAATGCACTAAAGAAATTGACTGATTTATAATTCAACATAGCCTTGTAATATTCATCAGCCTTTATTTCTTCTTCTGCTGATAATTTACCCCTTTTATCAATAACTTCCTGATAATGTTTAGAGTCAATAACAATCGGAATATCGTTATATGTAGCATCAGGATTATTCAATAATGTATTCAATGCGGTTATATAATTTTTAAGATTAACTTCTACAGATCCGCCCATTAATTTAATTCTTGTGTCGTCATATTTGTTTCCGCTATTTTGGATATCATCATATATTGCATTAAATGTTTCTTTTGCATTCATTTTTTCAATATTTCTTTTGATTTGAGTTAGTGTTACAAAATTAACCTTCTTTATTCCGTCAGTTGAACGTGCAACAGTTTCATACTGTTTTGCATGCACTAGTTCATGTTTGATTTTTTTATCAATGTTTTTGCTTAAAATAGGGTCATTGATTGTATTTTGGTTAAACTGAATTTTACCTGACATCGGATAATAAAATGCTTCGGCAATATTAGCATAAATCATTTTATCTGCCATTTTTGCATTTGTGTTGGTGTTAATTTCGTTAAAGGTTTGTGTTAATTTTTTATTATTTTCATCTGTTTTTGAATTAAAATATTTGCTCAAAGTTAAAGTCATAATTGAGCTGATACCTGCGGCTATAGCAATATTTTTGAAAGATTTCCCAAAAGCTTTTTTCATTTGACCTTTTGGTGAGGTACAAGCCTTAAGGAGTTGTTCTAACCCATAAATATATCCAAGATATAACGGGATTTGTGCTGTAAACATACCTATATTTCTTGATGCCCAATTCCCTTGTGTGTCAATCTCCTCTTGGACTTTCACACTGTTTATAAAGCTATCGGTTAATGTTGTTTGATTATAACCGGCAGGCTTAGTGCTAATTTTAGACATAGTTTGTCTAAAATTAGACAGATTACTATATTTTTGTACATCTGAATTAACACTAACCATATCTATATAAAAACATATTGCTAAAAATAATTGATTAAATTATAAATAATTGTAACTATTTAGTTAATCGGTGGGTACGTTACGCTTTACCTACCAATGTATCTATGTTCTGATTAATGACAATATAAAATAAGGTACGATTAATTTCTTACCTTATTCGGTTATACAACATTTAACATATTATTGCGGTGAGTCCGGATGACAGCACCTTACTTGCTAAAAAAGTAAATAGTAATTACAATAATAATAAAATTTGAAACAGGCAGCTGAAGGAGTAAATGTAATTTAAGTGAATAGTGAGTTGTTGTTTTGGACTTAATAAAGTTACTTTGGTGCAAAAAATTGTGTTTTACTGCTATTTTTATCATATAATATTAAATATAAGATAGGAGAAAGATATGAAAGGTACAGCATTCAAATTTGGCGATAATATTTCCACAGATCATATAGCTCCCGGTCGTTTGTTTCATTTGCGCTCTGATTTAAAAGAGTTTTCAAAACACGTGTTGGAAGATGCTGATGAAACATTTGCATCACGAATGAAACAGGGTGATTTTGTAGTTGCCGGTAACAATTTTGGACTTGGTTCTTCAAGAGAACATGCTCCTCAAATAATTAAAATTGCGGGGGTGGGTGCTGTATTGGCAAAATCTTTTGCAAGAATATTTTATAGAAATGCTATTAATATTGGTCTGCTTGCTATCGAATGTGATACTGATGGTATTGATGCCGGTGATGAACTTGATTTGGATATAGAAAAAGGAGTTATTAATAATTTAACTAAATGTTCTGTTATAGAAATCGAACCTTTACCTCCGGTTATGATTAAACTTCTCCAAGATGGCGGGCTTGTTGAGCATATTAAAAAGAACGGCGATTTTAAATTGTAATATAGTGCACAGTTTTATTAAGCAGCAGGGTCTATGTGCGGATGGATTCTTCTTTCCTCTGCTATTTTTTCAAGTTTATCAAGAGTTGTTGAGTTTTCTTTGAAGATGTTTTCGTAATTATTTGTATGTGAACTTATTCGGTATTCTATAGAATTGATATAATTTGCCCAATCTGAAGATATGGTTGAAGTATTGCCGTTTTGATATACATTAGGACCTCTGTACATTTGTTTTATGTAAATATTTGGGCGTTCATATTTTTTTAATTTTTTGCCTTTATTGAGCAGATGGTTAGGTTTTACATGATATGTCAATGCAACTCCAAGTCCTGCAAGAATACTTAAACCGCTAATTGCAGCGATTTGATTGTATCTTGTTTCTGTTAACGTATTGTCATGAGTATTAATGTTTTTATTTTTTGCCCCAAAACTATTGGTATTATTTATCTTATGAGTTATATTATTAATTTTCATTATTAACCTTCTTAAATCCTTTTCGTTTTATATAATGTTCTTAAAATAGAATTTTTTGCTAATTTTTATTTTAATATTTACAAATATTAATATTTTTATGTTATTTCGTGTTTGGAATGAGTTATGTTAATTATTTCCTTTAAGTGTCTAAATGTTGCATTTTGTAACAGAATTTAGTTATTTTGTGTAATTATTAGCAAATAAATTTTTTATGGGGTTTTATTGCTTACCGGTGTGTTTATTTTATTTAGGAGTCGATATGAGTATTGTTTTATCAAGTTCAACCAAGTCCTTTGTAACTCCCTCAGATGTTAATGTTGGCGGAATTCAATATAGCGGAGTTATGGATGTTTCTACTAAAAATATAATTGATGGTGACGGAAAACAAAAATCCGTTAGTAATATTGGCAGGAAAAATTCTCATCATGTTTTATATATGGAAAATAACGAAGTTACAAGTGCAGTAGAATATTTTCATAAACCCCAAAAAATGATGTTAGGTAATAAGTTATATACTAATATAGTATCTAAACGTACTGTCCCGAACAAATATGATACCTATGATATTTTTGCTCCTAATGGTCAATTTAAACAGATAAGAGTGCGTAAAAAGAACGGAGCGGTGCTTGATATAAGTGAATTAAAAACAAAGCTGTTTAAACGTAAGCTCAAACAACCGATTGAAAAAACAATGCAAATAGCCAAAAATATGTTGTTATCATTAGGTAAATATGGTTTGTAATATATTATGATTTGACAGTGGTTACTTTTACTTGATATTTTTTTTGTCTATATGTATAATAATGTTAGATAAAAACTGTGTTACATAGTGAGAGTATGTGGAAAGGATATTATTTATGAAAAAAGAAATGAAAGTTTTATCTATTGCTGCATTAGCTTTAGGTTTAGGTTTTGGTATTAGCAACGTGGCTACTACAGCTGCTCCTGCAAGTTCTATTGCAGTTGTTGATGTTGCGCAAGTTATCAACAATAACAGTCAAGTTAAGAAATTAAAAGAATCTCAAGAAAAGAAATCAGAAGCATTGAAAACATGGGTTGAAGCTGCAAGAGCTGATGTTGAAAAACAAAAAACCGATGCTCAAAAAGAATCTTTAACTCAAAAATATAATAAAGAATTACAAGCAAAAGTTGATTCTCAAAGAAAAGAATTGTATGAAGAATCTACTAAGATTGATGCTAAAATTGGTGCTGCAATTGCAAAGAATGCTCAAGCTAACGGTTATTCAATCGTTTTGGTTAAAGGTGCGGTTCTTTATGGCGGTACTGATATTACTGAAGCTATTAAAAAGGTTACTAAGTAGTCTTTTAACAGAATTTAACAGAAAAGCAGGGGCAAAACCCTGCTTTTTCTATATAAAATAAAAAGTGTAAGCCAGCTACTCCTCAAGTCCAACAAACATTCTTGTTTTTATATTCTAATAAATACTTAGATGCAACTAACTTACTCTTTTATATTAATCTCTTTTCATGCGTTTTTTATCGCTCTTTAGAATTATTTTTGCTAAGATATCTAAGACTAAAGTATTATTTTTTATTAAATAGGTGTTAGTTAATGAGGTGATATCATGAAAAACTATAATAATATTTTTATATTTTTTTGAGTAGAGTTTTGTTTTAAACTACAATTTTTTATATTAATATTCTGTAACAGTATTGAAAAAACATGGACAATACTTTATAATATTATTAAGAGTATTATATATATAGTTTGAGGACTAAAATTTAATTTATCTTATGTTTAGGAACATATAATTTGCGGGACGCTGTAAATTATGTGTTTATAAGGTTTGTTGATTTTATTCGGAAAGTATGAAAAATAAAACATATAAAACCTTAATTAAATATATTTTTGTGACCTTCCTTTTTACCGGTTTAGGTTTGGGCAACTTTGTCGGTGCTGAGCCAATAAACTTGCATTCAACTTTTACAGAAGGTGACGTGTCCATTCAAACTAATGATAGTACTCCTTTAACGTATTATTTTACTCCGGTTGAAGGTTCTATATATTATGGTGTTTCATCTGTAGCAAATGCTTTAAAAGTAAGTGATACAGGTGATTTTGTGTATGTTGATACTTCAGTTGAGCCTCAAACAACAACTTATTATACTCTTACTTATGGTTTAAATGATAGAATGGCTGAATCAGAAACGGGTTTTACATATTCTTTAGAGCAGAATCAGTTATATTTATCCAAAGCAGTTATGCGAACAGTGAGTGGTGCAACATATAATATTTCGTCGTTAAGTCCGTCCAATTTAGGTATTATTCATGCCAATTCACAAAAACTTTTTGATGTGCTGAATGATTCAAGATTGAACATAGTTAATATTAACATTACAGGCGGTAATGGTGTGGATGGTGTTATTAATGTTGCAGGCAGGGGGATATTATCAATATCGGGTTCTAAAGTTTCTAATAATAATGGCGTTGATAGTTATGGTGCAGTTGTGTCAGGCGGGACGTCTACCATAAGTGATTCTTCGTTTGAAAATAATAAGGCTACCGGTGGTTCAGGTGGTGCCATATATAATACTAATTATCTTTCTGTTCAAAATAGTTCATTTACAAATAATACGGCGTCGCTCTACGGTGGGGCTATATATAACCAAGGGAATAACGTTACATTATCAAATGTTACTTTTGAGGGTAATCAGGCATCTCAAGGTGGGGCTATATATAATACGGGGGTGATTAGACTTCAGGGTACAAATTATTTTAACTTATTATCTGATAGTATATATAATAACGGTTCCGATGCAATCATTCAAATAAGAAATGGTGTAACAACTTTAAATTCATCAGTAACAGGTACCGGTCAATTTACGGTTGATTCTTCTGCTGAATTAGTTCTTGGTGAAAACAGTTCGATTGATTCTTCGCAAGTCTTTACAATGTCAGGAACGCTTTCTATTTTAGCAGGAGATTTTATTTTTGGTTCTAATGATTCAATTACGGGAACAATAGAATTATCATCGGGGACGAGTTTTGATTATGGTAAGGATACAACGATATCCGCATTAAAAGGTCAAGGCACTTTAAAGAACTCTGCGTCATCTGTTTATACTATTGCATCAGGTTCTGATATTTCAGACTTTGATGGAGATTATTATCAAAATAATAGTGATGCATCATTAATTTTAAATCCGGGGTTATCTTTGTTTACCGGTGATAAGAGGATTGAAAAAGGTACTCTTAGTGTTACTTTGATAAACGAAGGATTAACTGGCGCATCTTCTAAGAATATTAATAATATTTATTTAGGTTCAGGTGCAAAGTTAAATATTGATACAACAAACGGTGGAACTATAAACAGTAATATTTTTAAATTTACTTCATCAGATGCGGTTGTGACCTTTGGCGCAACAACTCCAAGCACAAGTTTTTCTAACGGACCGTTTTATTATTTATCTGATATAAATTTTAATAGTGACACATCTGTGAATAGTCCATCAAATACTATTGCTATTGCTGATTCCAGAGTTCAATTAAATTCCGATACATATAGTTTAAATAAGTATTATTTTGATAATGCGTATGTTAATTTACGTGATAATGAATATGAAACATATTCTTTTTCTCATTTGACTTCATCTTCAAATGGGGTGAAGTTGATTGTTGATATTGATTTAGGGAATCTTACAAATGATAAAATAACGATAAATGAGTCTGATAATTTAAACTTTTACTTATCGGATATTAATGTCTCAGGTGTTCCGACAAATAATCAAGATTATAATCTTGTTATTATAAGTGGCGCTGCTCTTGCTTCAGGTATCCAATGGGATGTCGCTCAAAGTATTCTTGATGACTATGAATTTAAAACTGAGTTAAAAAATATTGTATATACAGATGATGTTTTAGCAACGAGAAAGTTTGCTGCTTATAATAATACTGCACTAAGACAAGCAGGTTTAACTTTGACTATTACCGAATTAACTGATCCGTTGATGGCAATTAATCAGGCAAGTTCATCTCAGGATAGTAAGTATTTAAACAGATATTTTATGTTTAGAAGGAATGGTGAGCAATATTCTCTCACTGATGATTTAGGGGTTACTGGTTCAGGAAATTTGTTTATCAATTATGCAAATTCTGCCGCACCATATAATAATCTTATTATTTCAGGTGATGATGGTCGTGTCCGTCATTCAATGTTTGAAATTAATAATTCTGATACAAGTATAACTGCACATAATGTTACGTTTAGGGATGCAGCAGTTAACAGTAACGGTCTTGCATCAGTGTTTGATGTAAAGGCGGGGAGTGTAAGTTTAAATAATGTAATTTTTGATTCTAATTCCGGTTATGCGTTATCCGTTTCTAATAGCGGGGTCGCACGACTTAATAATGTTACCTTCAATGAAGGAAGTTTAATATATGGTAATGGTATTTATAATTCGGGTTCATTAACTATTGAGGCGTCAACTATTGCCTCAAATATTACAAATGCGGGCGGAACTCTTTCTTTTTCAGGAACGGCTAATTCGTATGTGAGTGATACATCGTCATTGAATATTAGTGGTGGTATTGTTAATTTTAATAATGCTAATATGAGAATGGAAGGTTCAATATTGCAATCCGGTGGGGTTGTAAATATTAACTCGGGTATATTTAGTAAAACAGAAAATATTGATACAAATATAGAGAATACAGGTGGTACAACTTATATCAGAGGGGTCACTTTCGGAAACGGAAGTGTGATTATTAATGCCGGTAATGGCTCTAAATCGAGTTCAGGTTTGATTTTGGGTGCGTTACAGCAATCCGGTAGTTTGCCGACGACGACAACATTAGTAGGCGGAAAATTAATAAATGAGAATAGGGGGGATAATGTCCCTTATACTATTGTTGTTGGAAAATTAATCCTTCAAGATGGAGTGTCTGTTGAGGATAATAAGGGTTATTTTGTTCTTGAAGGGACACTTACTCCGACAGGAACTGCTTCTAATATTCAAATAGCTGAGGGTGCAAATTTCACTGTTTCAGGTAATGCCGTTATTGGCGGGGAACAGAATCAAATAAATTGGAGTATATACGGATTATTATCTTTAGGTACCAATAGCAGTAATAGTGGCTTAGTTTTAGGGCTTGGCGATAATTGGTCAGGACAAATAAATCTGGAGAATGGTGCTAATCTTGTGTTGGATAGTACATATCAAGTTGATGGCAGTTCAAATAGAGGAATTACCCTTGGAAGTTATTATTTGACTTCAAGCAATAGTAATTCAACATTTACAAATAAAAATAATAATATTAATATATCAGGTAGTAATTCGGCTTATGCAGGTTTATATATTCAGGAGGGCGGTAGTTTAACATCCAGTTCGTCAAATATATTTAGCGGAAGCAAACAAATAAATATGACGGATTCTTCAAATTCTGCAACTGTTACAATTGATGATACTACGTCCCTGTTTACATTTAATAATTTGCATTTGGGTTCTAATGTAAAAGCAACGGTGAAATCTGCGGGTGGAAGTTTAGTTAATGGTACGATGTATTTTGAAGGTTCTGATTCTAAGATGATATTTGAACCAACAGCGGCGAGTGTTACATATATCTTGAATCCTGTTACTTGGTCAACTGTTTCTTCTCAGAATGTAACGTCACTTCTTAAGAATAGTTTAGTGTTTAATAACAGTTCATTGTCTGATGTCATATTAAGATTAAATGCGAATAGCAGCGGTGAGTATTTGTTTACGGGTCCAAAGTATGTTTTGAGAAATGTTATTATGAATTTGCAGGAGGCTGAAACTCCTGTATATGATACTTATACGTTTAATAATTTGTATGTTCATAAGGATTCTAATAAGACTGAAAATGACCCTTCAAAATATAATCCTTCTTCCGGTGTTGTTTCACAACCAAAAATTGATGTAACAATTGATTTGGATGTAGCAGAAGGTAAGGCTGATAATATTGTAATAAACAACGGGTCAGGTTTAATAGATGATTCTGATGTGATAACAAGCGGCGGGGTCTTGAATATTAGCAATATTAAATTTTATAATTATCAGGGTAAGACCAGTTCCGCAAGGGTTCTTATTTTAACCGCTCCGACAGCTACTGTCAGACTTTCCGTAGATAATGATGTTTGGAGTAAAATAAGTCAAAATGCTTTAAAACCTCAGGTTAATTGGAATGAGATTATTGCTACGGTTACACATAATGTTGTATCTGAAACAGCAGGTTCTTTAACAAGATATTATATAACTTATGATTTTGGGCTTCCGGGTGATTTATTGGCAGCGTGGAATATAGAAACTTTTTCAACTCCTGATGATAAAACCTTTAGTTTTACATCGTCAACTCAAAGAGAAGAATATGTTATATCAAACTCTGATGGTTTGGGGATAACTTCTCAGAATAAAAAAATTGTTGGTTTAAGTTCCGAAAAGAATATTATCAATGCTCAGGGTGCTCATCCTATGTTTCAATTGACAAAAACTGATGTATCGGGTGTTTATGTTGATAAAGTGACATTAACAAATGCCTATTCCGATAGAAGCGGTTCGGTAGCTTATATTGACAGTCCTTCGGCTACGTTTAGTGTAGAAAACTCAACAATATCACTGGCTAAGGCGGATTCATCATCGTCGGTAGATGGTGGTGCAATTTATGTGAATAGAGGTAATTTATTCTTAACAAATTCTTCTGTTGAAAATAATGCGATATATTCATCTGACTTAGCAAGAGGCGGTGCAGTTTTCGTCGGAAAAGATTCTAATACGGTTGAAATAATAAATACGTCTTTTGCGGGTAACCATGCTACATCAACCGGTTCGTTTGCTTTAGGGGGGGCAATTTATACCCAAAAAGATTTAACTATATATGCTAATGATGGTAAGACAGTTAGTTTTAGTGATAATTATACTGAAGGACAGGGGTCTACAAGGAATAATGCTATTTATGTTGAAACTTCAACTTCTTCAAATCCTACGTTGACTTTATCGGCATCAGACAGAGCTTCATTTAAGGTCGATGGTTCGATTGAAGGCGGTACAATTGATTATGAGCAGGGTGCTGATAAAACATTTAATTTATTACTGAATGGTAACAGTAATACTAATTTTACATTATCTGATGTTATTGGAGCAGAAATAGGTTCATCCTCCCTTGTGACTTTTTCGACAGGCTCTAATCTTAAATATTCAAATATAAATATGAATGGCGGGATTTTAACGTTGTCAGGAACTGTAATAACAGAGTCCGGTAATAAAAACTATGCTGTTAGTCTTCTAAACAGTACATCAGGAATATTTGATAGTATTACTTTACAAAATAACGCAGGCGGTGCTTTGATGTTAAGAAGCGGGGCTTTTGTTGTATTGTCAGGCACAAATAATTTTAGCGGGAACAGTGTTACAGGTATAAATGCTTCAGGTGCGGCTATCAATGTTGTCACTTCAAGTCTTACCGGAGTTACTCTGGGAACGTTTTCTAATAATAGTTTAAGCGCTACGGGTTATGCTGCAGGCGGTGCGTTGTATTTGTTGCAAATGCGTAATGAACCAACTATTTCCGCATCTTTTATAGGTAATAGTGCTGTGACTGATTCTGTTACTTCAAGAGCATTAGGTGGGGCAATTTATTCTGATTCTAATTTTACTATTGCAACAAGAGCATCATCGAAAACGATTGATTTTCAAGGTAATTATGTTCAGGATAGTAACGGTAGAGTTAATAATGCTATTTTTATGGCAAACGGTTCAACACTTAAACTTAATGCTTCAACTTCAGGTTCGTATATAAATTTCTATGATACTATTGATGGCGGAAATGTTGATGCTAATTTGTCAACGGTGGATGATACTCCGTATTATATAAATGTGTCGGGTAATGCTACATCAGGATATGTTAATTTCTATAACAAAGTCAGAAATGCCGAAATTACTGTTGATTCAGGGATATTAAGTGTTATTGGCGATTCTGCGTCAAGCGCTCCGCTTGATTTGTTATATACTTCCGAAGATTCGGGATATTCTTCTATTACTGTTAACGGCGGGACGGTTCGTTTTGCTAATGTTATGTTGAAAAATGCGACCAGAAGTATTAATGCAAATATTAATAATGCTAAAGTTGTTATGACTAATTCTGTTATTGATGCGTCAGGTGATGATAAAGGGGATGCAGTTAATCTTGGGACATTAACTTCTTCTAATTCATCGTATATTATAGATTTTATTTTTAAATCTAATGATTTAGAAAATCCTGTCGAAACTGATACATTCAACCTTAATAAAAATTCTTCCGGTGATATTACAACATCCGTAAATTGGGTATATAATAACAAAAACCTTATTAAAGCAGGGATTTATCCTATTATTACTTCAGGTACGGGCGCTACTTTCTCTCTTGATTATGCGTCAAGAAATACTGTGTGGAATTATGAATTGTCAGAGGATGGAACCGTAAAATATGATCAATTTATTGGTCAAAGGCGAGTTCGTGTTTCTCCGCAATATAGCAATTCTATTGAAATATATGATATAAAAGAAGATACCTTAAGAGCAATAAGTTTGGCTAATATAGAAAACAGACAGTTCTATTTTACTATTGATCAAGACGAAAAATATGAGTTGTATAGTGATTTATATTTGGATGATGAACAATATCCCGTATCAGGAAATCTTGATATAGTGGGTGGTAGTGACAGAACAGACATTATTACCGGTAAAACAAAAAACAGTGATGGGGAAGATGTTCAGTATGCAATGTATAAGATAGTGTCTAACCCGAATGTTGTCATTAATATTAATAATTTGACGATTAAAGATGTTGGAGCATATTTAGATACAAATTCATCTGTTGCATATCTGAATGAAGCAAGTTCAAGATTGAACTTATCAAATGTTACATTAACAGATAATGACGGGTATGCGATTTATAACGAAAACGGTAAAGTTACATTTAACAGTGTTGTTGTATCCGCTCGTCCTGAAGGCGAAGAAAGTACAATATTTAATGAAATATTGAATGAATCAGGGACTTCTTCAGATTATGGTATGACATTTAGCGGAAGAAATACATTTGGGACGAAGATAACAAACAGAGGTTCAATTCAGACATCGGGCACTAATACATTCAACGCAAGTGTTGCTAATACAGGTGTTATCCAATTAATGGGAGTAACTAATCTGAAAGGTACTTCTGATAATGCTGTTGTTGTATCAAGCGGTCAGGGTGGTTCTGCAAATACGGGTACATTGAATATGCTTGGGACTACAACTTTAGACAGTTATTCCGAAATAGCATATAATCAGAATATTAATTTAGGGACGAGTACTAATCCCAATGCACGTATTAATATTAGTGAAGGTACTTTGAATCTCGATAATCGTGATAATTGGTACGGAACAATTAATATGAATCAAGACAATTCGGTATTAAATTATTCCGGTATTGCAAATAATGATTACAGCGTTGGTGGCGAATCATTCTCAAGAGGGGTACTGAACGCATCCAGAGGTAATTTAAATCTTGTGAAAAGAGATTCTTCTGGTGTCAGTCCTATTTTATATATAACGGAAAATGGCGATAGTTTAGACGATAATGTTAAAGTTAACCTTGGCAGAGATACAATATTGTATATTTCAAACCATCCTAATTCTGATTCCGCAATATCTTTTACATTAGGTGAAGATATATGGAATGGGCGTGTTTCTTTAGAAAATTCATATTTTATTATTAGGGCAGGTCAAGATAACAAGAATCTTATTCTTAATACAAGTGATATGCTTACTTCTATAGAATCAGATCAAGGGGTTTCAACTTTTGAAAATCAGGGTGTTGATATTGAACTTGGGAAAGCTCAGAATTTTAGCGGGATTTATCTTCAAAATGGCGGTTCTATGAAAGTCGATAGCGGTTCAACTTTCTTTAATTCGGATTCTGAAAAGATTATAAATTCCGGTACGGTAGATGTTATACGTTCAAATGAAATAGATTTTGGGAATGTATCTTTAGGTTCAGGTTCGGAGATGACGGTGTCATCTCGTGGAGGTGATATTAATTCTGATGTTATTAAAGAATTTTTAGGTTCAGGGGCTAAGGCTAAATTTGTTCTTAGTCCTCAAGATTCTCAAAATAGTGATTATTATACTTTGTATAATATTCCTAGTGCGCAATATAATACTGTCATTATTGGTGATAGTAATAATACAAAAGTTACTACAGCGGTTTTGGGTTCGTTTGATTATAGAGGAAATACTGTTTATGAGTTTGATAATGCGTTGGTTGACTTGACTCGTGACAGTTCGTCATCTGATGGTTTAAATACGTACAGAATGTCTTCCGTTACCGTTTCAGATAATACTAAGTTTAAAATTGATGTGAACTTGGAAGCTGATGTGTTAACCTCTAATATTTCTGATAGATTGGTCTTTAATGCGACTCCTGCAAGCGATGAAACACAATATATTAATATAGTAATTAATAATATGACAAAACCTGCTAATACAGAAGATAGGGTTATTCAGATAATAGATTCATCTTTGGTGCCTGATATGTATCAATTAAAGTTGGATTCTATCGCTGAATCCGAAAAGAGTTGGACTTTTGATGATTATAAAACAGGTAATGTTTATTGGAATACGTTTACCGGTACCAAAAAATTAGATTTATACAGTTCGACTTCAACGAATGATTCAATTGTAATTACTTGTATATCAGAAGATACCCTCAGAAAAATTAATACTTTAACTACTGTTTCTGACAGATATTTTAGATTTACAGATGCAAATCAGACATATTATGTGAAAGATAATACCGGTACAACCGCTTCAGGTACTATGAATATTGTCGGTTCGGATATGGCAACTAATTATATTGAGGCAACTAATAATAAAAATTCTGATAATGAAACAAGAAGTTATACAATGTTTCAAAATACTATCGCGGGAACAACGTTAAATATAAGCGATGTTACAATCAGAAATGCGGTTGCAGGTGATGACAGTGAAGAAAAAGGTTCAAGTAAGGCATCAGTAATATATAATGCAGGTGAAAATACGGTTACTAATTTAAGTAATGTTACTTTTTCTGATAATAAAGGTAATACAATATATAATACTTCTACATTGAACTTGAGCGGAGTTGTATTTAATTTAACAAATCCGGATCCTAGCGGAAATTCTATATATAACCTTGGAACAGTACAATTTGTAAGTTCAGGTGCAGGTATCGTTTCTAACAGAAGTGTCGGAAATATTACAAACGAGGGAACTGTAAATATTGGGCAGGGTGCTTCATTATCAATGTATTCTCCGGCAATTTTCTATAATAATTCATCGGGTGCAAGTCTTAATATAAGCGGAAGATTGTTGCTTGCAGATGGCGCCAGATTGAATATTAACGGTGGAAATGTGCTTGTAAGCGGAATTGTTGCAGGAATATCAAACGCATCATTTGGGACGGTGGATTTGTCAAAGGATGCAAATCTTAGTATTTCCGGACAAAATGCATCTCTCGCCGAAGGATTAAAGATTAATGTTAAGGGAAATCTTCTTATTACGAATAATTATAGCGAAAGAGAAGATTTGAAATACGGTGTTATTCTTGGAAATAATGATTATTTGGTGAATACAGGTGAAGGTTCTGAGAATTATGGTATTTTATCATTAGGTGATAAAGGTGTCGCTTCATTAAGACAAGGTTTGAAAAGTGTAAGCGGTGAAGTTGATAACACATATACAATATCAAATCAAGAAATAAAAGGTGTTGCAACCTCTCGGTTATATAACGGTCAAAGCGGTGTTGACGGTAATGGTATAACTTTAAAGATTGCCTCGGATGAATCATCAGTATTTACGGGAAGATATACTCAATATGGTTCTAATACAAAATTGGTCATGGATACTACTCAGTATGAGTCTGCTAAAATGTTTGGCGGTGATAAATATATTGAGGAAGGGGCTTCTGTTGAAGTTACATCCGGTACAATTGATTATTTAAACATGTATCTGGGTAATAACGTATCTTATACACATAAATCAACATCGGAAAACGGCGGTGTTATTAATAATGAGTTATTAAAGTTTACAAATGGCAATGCTGTAGCTAAATTTACTTCTAATGGTGCAGATAAAGCTAAGTATTCTCTTAATGCTATAACTCCTGCGTCTATTCAGAATACGTCTAATATTATTAATCTTGATAAGGCAGTAGTTACGTTATTAAATAACGATTATTCCGCTATGAATAACGGTTCTTTTGTCAAATATGTGTTTAATAATTCAACGCTTGATTTTACCGCGGAAACAGGCGCCGCAAATTATGATAATTATTTATTCAGAGAATTTGAAACATCTGACTCTGAATATTCAATAGATATAGATACTGTAAATCATAAGTCTGATATTATTGAGATTGTTTCAGGTGGAAGCGGTAAAGGTGCTGTAAAAATCGTTAAAATTAAGTTTGATGATAATTTTGGTCAAAATTCAGATGGGGTTTACCAAATTATCAAGGGTGGTGACGGTCAGCTATATCTTGATATAGATGCTATAAAGGATGATGAGGAATATAATTGGTCTTATGATATAGATCCTGAAACAAAGACTGTATATAATGATACATATCTTGGTACAAAAAATTTGGAATTGGCAAAGACTACTAATGAAAATGATAGTATTAAATTTGTAAAACATCAAACTGATACGTTAAAGGGTATTAATCAATATAATACTTCTTATTCGGCAGATAAAAATCGTTATTTCTTGTTCCAAGGCGCCGGAGCTAAAACATATAAATCCATTGATAATGCAGGCGTTACCGCAAACGGTGTTTTGAATATACGAGGTAGAGAAGATTTAGATGCAGGTATGGATACAATTGATGCTGACGGACATTATCTATTTGAGGTTACAAATCCTGATGTTGAATTAAATATATCTAATGTGGATATTAAAAATGCCGGCGTGAAATCCGATTATGTTCAAGCATCAGTAATTTATCTTGTTAATGCAGATGCGAAAGTTAACCTTGCAAATGTTACATTAGAAGATAATAATGGAAACGCTTTATATAATTCATCAGGGACATTGAGTCTTGAAAATACAAATGTAAAAGCGTCTGAAACTGCTACTAATTCTATATATAACAGCGGTGAATTAAATTTACATTCAGGTAATAATATAGAAACAAATATAACAAATACCGGAAATATTGTCATTGAAGGTGTGAATAATACGATTAAGTCGGTATCCGGCAGAGGTGCTTTAAATGCGGGTGAGGATAGCTCAATAAATCTTACCGGTGTAATTGATAAAAATCAAACGGTTAGTTTAGCGAATAATTCAAAAGTTACCGTTAAACAAAACGGTACATTGAATATGAATACTGATAGTGTGGATGTTTCAAAATCTGATTCTTGGAATATTGGCTCAACTGTTGTAATAGACGGTGGTACTCTGGAGTATGATGGCTTAACGGAAAATGGGTATATTTCATCAACAAGTAATGGCGGAAATCTTAATATTTTATCAGGAATCTTTAATGTAGTCGGAAAATCAGCTTCTTCTACTTCGGATTTGAATGAGGCTGTTAATGTTACGGTTAAGGATAATGCTACTCTCGTTTTAACAGGTTATGAAGAAGTTATCCTTGATAGTGCTGATAAATTATTTTCACGTTCTCGTTTGGGAATGATTAATTATGCAAAACTTATTATCAAAGGAATAACTTATGAAGATTCCATAAATGGCGGTATTGTGTATACCGACAAGTTGATAATGAATAATGATACCGCTGGCATGTTGTTTAACAAAGTAACATCTCCTTCGGAGCAAGAATATAAAGATGTTGAGTTTGAAAACGCAGGGATTGATATAGATATTACATCCGATCAATCAGCTTATACAGGAATATTTACTCAAAGTGCCGATAAAACAACAACTGTAACAAGAAGCGGTAAGATATTTGGCGGTACAAAATATATTCAAGCAGGTACATTAAAGATAACAACCCCGACAGAAGGGATTTATTATACGGATATTAATATAGGAAGTGGTGCAAAATTAGGTAATTACGCTACTTCTGTCACGGGTGGAGTAGTAAATAGTGAAGTAGTTAAATTTACGGGTGAAAACGGTGTCGCAGGATTCTACAAAGATTCATCATATTATGGCGATTATGTCAAATATGATTTAGCATCTGATATTTCCAGAACGGGCAGAGCTAATATGGTTGAATTTGTTGATGCGTTAGTTACTTTAACAGCCGAACCTGTTGTAAATGCAAACAGAAAAGAATATTTATATAACGGCGGAAGTGTTTATTCTTTCAAAGATTCTTATATTAATTTGACAGCAAGCGAGAATTACCCCGATTCTGCTATTGTTCCAAGTGCTTCGGATTCCGGCGATATATACAGATTCACAAAACTTCAACTTGATAATACTCGTTTTGCTATAGATGTTGATTGTAAGAATAGAGTGTTTGATGAAATATATGTCACATCTTCTGATTCAAGCGGGAAAATTCTTATTTCGGCTATTAACTGGATATCTGAACCCGTAGTGGATGATGGTCAGGAATTTTCTGCTCCAATGCAGATTTTGCATTCTGATAACGATAATATACAGTTAGAACTTGGGTTTACCAGAAGATGGGAATACACTTTAGATGACTATACGGATAGTGAAAGTGGTAATATAAATGTTACTTATAAAAATTATTTGGGAAGTAAAACATTAAAATTAGATACAGTTAGCACAACAAATGATTCAATTAATTTTAATTATTCAAAAGACGATTTATTAAAAGCTATAAATACTAAATTTTTAGGTGATGGTAAGACAAGAACCTTTACGTTTATTCTTCCTGAACCGTCTGATTCGGATAGTCAAACCTATAAATTGACAGACAACTCTGAACTTACGGCAGGTGGAGTGTTTAATATTACGGGTACTCCTACTGAGTCTGAAAATCTTCCTGTATCTGTGATTGATGCGGTTGGGACATATTCATTGTTTAATGTTAAAAATAGCGGAACAACAATGAATGTTAGTGATGTAATCTTTCAAAATGCTGTAATAGTTGTTGATTCTCAGAATCCTAATCTTGCGGTTAATGCATCAGTATTTGATGTGAATAATACTTCGAGTACTGTGACATTGCAAAATGTTGTATTTAGAAATAATGCGGGAAATGCGCTGTATAACAGAGCAACGGTTAATATGTCAGGTGTTAGATTTAACAAGCGTGGGGATATTTTAACCGAGAATACTGTAACAAATTTGGGTACAATCAATGTAGTCGGTGAGAATACATTTGAAACAAATATATCAAATCAGGCTAATGCGGTGTTTAATATTGGCGGAACATCTGTTGTGTCGGGTGGAATAAATAACGCAGGTATTGTGAATGTTTCAGGTAATACGCAGCTTCAAGGAAATATTATAAATACTAACGATATTACTTTAAAAGATAGTGTTGTTGTATCGGGAGTGATTTCAAATACATTAAACGGCTTAATATCTGTTAATGCACCATCAAATTCTGAGGATGTTATTTCTATTAGAAATACTGTTAATAATGCAGGAAATATTGAAATTAACAATGGAGGGAATTTAAAACTTAATTCGTTAATAACTTCTTATGATAACGAATATGGTACATTGGATATTAAAACGGGTGGGGTTTTAGAAGTTGGAACTTCGGGTATTGTTGAATCAGGTAATAAATTAAAACTTGGCGGTAAGTCCGGTGAAAAAATAGGAACTTTAAATGTTAATCAGGGTACTGTTTATATTGATTCTGAAGATACTATGGATGGTAAAATTATACTCGGGGTTGATATTGAATCACAGGACGCTCCTGAAACAGATTTGAGTGTAATTCATTATAGTGGTTCGAAACTTACTGATAGTGCAAATAAATATGTTATTGAAGCTAATGCAGGTAATTTATATTTGGATGACGGTGTTTTGAAACTTGATTCAAATGATAAATTATCAAATGCTGTAAACTATATATTGAATAAAGGTACATTCGAAGCTCAAAATTTATCAAGTGCTTTGATTCTTGCAAATGGTGATGTTTGGAATCCTGACGCATCGATTAATTTGTTGGGTTCAACTGTTTTGGTATTAGCATCAGATTTAAATACTAATTCAAAATTAGAATTATCTAATGTAGATCAATTAAAAGGCGGTGTTAATTCATTAGTTACAAACCCTGATGTCGAGATTACAGTATCTGCTGATAACAGCAACTTTATAGGTAAATATTCTCAAGATAAATCGGGATTTACGTCATCAAATATTCCGTTGTTAACTGTTACAAAAGAGGGTAAAGTTTTTGGCGGAATAAAAGAGATTAACACCGGTGCCGTAAATATAGCTACTCCGAATGAGATATATTATAGAGGGTTCGTTCTTGGCGGGAACAAATCTAATCGTGTAACATTTACGAACGCTTCATCAGGCGGTGAATTAACAAATGAGGTTGTTAAGTTCTCAGGTTCTTATGCAACCGCTGTATTTGACTCTAACAGTGATACTAATAAAGCAAATTATGTTCTTAAGAATATAGAAAGCGGGGAAGGTAATAACATTCTTGTATTTAACAATTCAAATGTTGAGCTTCAAGATATAGATTATTCTGCTATTTCAGATATTCAATTTGCGGGCTCTGTTGTTAGTTTACAAAGTGATATATCGGGTGAAAAATATAATAATTATAAGTTCGATAAGTTAACTAACAGTAATACAACATATAAGATTGATGTTGATACAAGCGGATTTGGTGCTGAATCCGGTTCTTCGTATGCGGATACTATTACTTTTGGCGGTACTTCTACCGGTAATGTCGTTATTTCAGATATTAATTTTACTGAAATAAGACCTGATAAAAATGCTACGGGAAAGATTCAAATTTTAACTGATGTGACAACAAATTCTGCACTTCAATTAACAGGTGATGCTCTTAATACTACTTGGGAGTATAAGTTAAGTGATAATGAGTTTAAGACCGGTACTACCGTTAGTATTAAATATGATGATTTCTTGGGGACAAAAGGAATCAAATCCGCAAAATATAGCGACTCATCAATTGTTGACGACAGTATTGAGTTATATAATTCATCAAATGATGACGTTTTGAGAACAGTTAACATGTTTGAAGAAGACGGATTAACTCAAAGGACATTTGTAATAAAAGGTGAAAATCCTCAAGATGTTGTATATAATTTATCCAAAAATTCAGGTATAACAGCATCCGGTTATTTTGTGATTGACGGTATTACACCAAGTAACCCTCCTTCTGTTGATAATCCGCTTGATGCTGATGAAATAGGCACTATTGATGCAAAGGGTGCATATTCATTGTTCCAAATATCAAATTTAGGCACAACTCTTGATGTATCAGGTGTTAGGTTTATTAATGCCAAAGCTGTAAATGATGCAGGTGAAGTCATGAATGCTTCTGTATTTGATATTACTGCTTCTGATGCGGTTGTTAACTTAACTAATGTTATTTTATCGTCGAATGAGCTTAATGCAATTTATAACAGAGGAAATATGACATTTAAAAATGTTACGGTTTCAGCTGATACAACTCCGGCAAATTCTATCGAAAATTACGGTAGAATAACTATTGTCGGAATAAATGAGTTTGTAAGTTCGTTTGTAAATAATACAGATAGTGATGTATCAAACGGAGGAATAATTAACATTGTTGCAGATAGTGTTAATCCTGTAAATGTAACAAAAGTGTTCTTTAATAATTTAGATAATAAAGGCACATTGAAGACACATTCAGGAATAACAGAATTAAGAACAGTTGTTAATACCGGTGAAATATCTCTTGGTGCAAAAGATGTTATTTCCGGTGAAATTTCAGGCGACGGTAAATTAAGTATTGTATTCGAGATGCTTGATAGTGCTACTGCTGTTGTTACAGGCGGTAAAATTAGTGAAGATGTTCAATTAAATATCGATAGTTTAGGTAATTTATCAATATTAGGCGGTACGGTTAATTTAAATGATAATGATATTTGGGCCGGGACTTTGATAATGAACTCAGATGAAAATAATTCTGATGTGGTTTCTGTTTTGAATATCAGAGGTTTGACATCTAATAACGGTAAGTTGAATGCAAATAAGGGTAATATTAATATTGAGTCAGGTAACTTAACTGTTAGAGGTACGGATAAGTTATCTGATGATGTTAATGTAAATATTTCTCAAGGTGGTAAATTATCGCTTAACGGTGTTAAATCAGGAGCAATAACTGAAGGGGTAAATCTTGCAAGCGGTGATATTTGGGCTGGCAGTGTTGAGTTGACTGACAGTAATTTAACGATAAACAACGGTTTAACGGATGACAATAAATTGACTTTGGCTTCGGCTGACCAGTTAAAATCGGATAATCTTTCACAATTAGAAAATAAAGGTATTGAGCTTACAATCTCCGCTGACCAATCAGGTTTTGGCGGGAAATATCTTCAAACCGATGGCAGTTTGATAATCTATGCAGGAAATTATAATGGTTCAACAGGTAAATTGGGCGGTGTTAAACGAATAGAAAATGGTACTGCAACAGTTTACAGTAATGAAAATATTAATTATACCGATTTTGTTCTTGGTGGAGATAATGACACAACTTTAACCAATTATTCAATAGGCGGTGATGTTACAAGTGGTGTTGTTCGATTTGAAGATGGCTTAGGAAACGCTAAGGCAGTATTTGATAGTGTAAATGATAACAGAGCTAATTATAACTTATCAACAATGTCAGGAAATGGTACTGTTGAATTTAACAATTCTGTTGTAAAACTCTCTAATACGGATTATACGGGTTCTACAACATATAAATTTGGTGAAAATACTCTTGTTGATTCCTTAGACGGTAATTATAAATCTTATACTTTTGATAATCTGGTATCAGACAATAAGGCTGAGTATTCGATAGATATTAATTTCGCTCAGATGGATGTCCCTCAACCGGTTGATGTTAGCGCAGATAAGTTCTATGTAGGAGATAGTTCAACAGGGGTTATGACAATTTCTAATATCAATTTTGAGACCTTTGATGTAAATACAACAGAAGGAATTGTACAAATCTTATACGGAATAAATGGCTCTACATCTCATAATGTTCAATTAGCTTTGTCGCAGGAGCTTGCAGGACAAGTTTGGACAGTTAATATGGATAGTTTCATTGTAGATAATGAATATGTTGTAAATAGTGATAGTTTCATCAGACAAAAAGCCCTTGCTTTAGCTCAAACAAAAACAGAAAATGACAGTATCGCAGTTGTCGTAACTCGCAGAGAGGATACGCTCAGAGTTATCAATACATTTGATGGCGCAAACGGTAAAACTCGTAACTTTGTATTTAAAGAAGGTGATGCTCCTTATCAATTACTTGAACACACATATAAAACTGCCTCAGGTGTTATGAATGTCAAAGGGGTGGATAAATCTCAAAGTATTATTGACGGTACGAATAGAAATAGAGATATCGAGCATGGCGGACTTTATACCGATGAATATTTATCAATGTTTATTTTAGAAAACGTATCTACTCTTAGTATATCTGATGTTACTATAATAAATGCGGCAGTTAATGGGGTTAATGAATCTCATAATGCGTCAGTTATAGATATGTATAACTCCGGTGCTATTGCTAACCTTACAAATGTTATCCTTTCCGATAACTCAGGTCGTGCAATCTATGCAAATAGCGGGAAGATAAATCTTGAAAATGTAAGGTTTGAAGATTCTTCTAACTCTAATTCAATCTATCTTACAGGCAGTGCGGAATTGACAGCATCAGGTGCGAATTATTTTGGCTCTGCTATTGTGAATAATAATGCAAAAGTTAATATTAGCGGAGATAATAATGAATATAAAATTACCGTTTTGACAGGCGGTTCTGACGGTAAATTGACTCTCAGCGGAGTGAATAAGTTTGATAGTTTAACAGGTGTAACAGAAAACGGCGGTGCTATATCTAATTCACTTGGGGCATTAGATATCAAAGGCGCTCAATTCCTTAATAATAAAGCAACATCTAAAGGTGGGGCGATATATAATTCAGGTATTCAAACTACATCTATAAACGGTACCTTTACAAACAATCAGGCTGATTATGGCGGTGCTGTTTATATCACAGGCGCAAGAGATGTAACCATTTCCGGTATATTTACCGAAAACAAAGCAACAACGGCAGGCGGCGCTATATGGTCTGATTCAAACTTCACTATTCGTGCCGATGGAGAAGGTGCTTTGACCTCATTCTCAGGAAACAGAGCGAACGATGTTTCTAACGCTATTTATATAGATTCTCAAAATAATCCTGTAATCAGTATGGTTGTTAATGATGGCGGAAAAATTGCAGTCGCTGATACAATTAGCGGCAGAAATAAATACAATATTGAGGTGAGCGGTAATAATAATACTAATAATACCGCACAATTAACAGGTAAGATTTTGAATGCGGATATTAAGGTAAATGATATAAGAACAGTTGTTGATTTTTCAGAGTTGGGTGAGATTTCTGAAGGGAACGCTGAAAACACAACATTTACCGTTAATTCAGGTACATTAGAACTCAATACGGTTGTTCTGAATCATTGGACAACTTCCGATGACAGGGAAAGCATTAACTTTAATGTCGTTAAACCTGCAGATTCATCGTCATCAGTTCCTGCGTTAGTTCTTAACAAGACAAATGTTAACCTTTCTAACATGGCAGTTACTGATATAAATAATTCAGATGCTGTTTATATGGGTAAATTGTCATCTGATGCGGATAGTAAATTCGTTATTGATGTTATTTTGAGTGATGATTATACTCTGCAAGAGGACGGTTCATATATCTATAATACCGAAAATGCCGCAGATAATATTACTGTAGAGGCAGGTTCTTCAGGTACGGTTACATTAACTGATATCAATTTTGTTAATATGGGTTCAACAAATGATGGCGACATTCAGATTATAAAAGGTGCTTATACTCAGGGTACTTCTATAAATCTTGCATTTAGTCAAAATATTATTGATGAATATGTTATAAACGGTTGGGAATATACAATAAAAGATAATTATATTAAAGACGGTAAAGCAGATGTTGAATTTAGTGACTTTATCGGTACGAAAAATTTAAGTCTGACATCTACCAAGAAAGATACTCCTGATTGGGACGGCAGATATGACAGTGTTAAAATAGTGTCTAACAAACAAGATACCCTTCAGGCTGTTAACCAATATTCTGATACAGGTTCAGAAAACAGAACATTTAGATTTACAAGTGAATTAGCTAAGGAAACATATAAATTAATAGGAAACACTGGTGTTACAACCACTGGTGTTATGAATGTTTTGGGCATCAGAGGGAATGATGATACTATTGATGCTCAGGGCAATTATTCAATGTTTGTATTATCTAACTCAGGTACAACTTTAAATATATCCGATGTGAAGATTCAAAATGCAAGAGTGACGTCAAATGCGTCTGTTCTTGATGTTCAGGCAGATGATGCAGTTGTTAATTTGACTAATGTAATATTATCTCAAAACAGCGGTAATGCTATTGTTAATAGTGGTACTGTCAACTTTAACGGGGTAAATGTTGAGGCTCGTGGCGGAAATATCATCAATAATGCTGTGTTAGATATGGTGTCAGGGGTAAATAATATTTCGACTGTTCTTACAAATAATGCGGAAGTTCATTCTGCATTAGGTTCAAATAATACATATTTAGGCGAAATAAAAATCGGTTCAAATAATGCAGTATTTAATCTTGAAGGTACCGATAATATTGGAGCAAGAGTTATTCTGAATGATAGCAGCTATACTCCTGAATTTAATATATTTGGTACAACAACTGTTCGTGAAAATTCAAGTTTTGAAGCACCGAACCTGAAGATTAATATTAAAGATAGCGGAAACTTGGTAATAGACGGAAGCTCTGCTAATCTGAATATATCATCGTCAGGTAATGACACTTGGGCAGGAAAATTAACTATTGATAATGACGGAAGTGTTAAACTTACTTCTAATAACGATTCAATCACAAACGGTTTAATCAATGCGGTATCAGGCAGTTTTGAACTTGTATCAGGTGCGTTTGAGGTTTATTCTGCTTCATCAATAGCTAATGATGTAAATGTAATACTTACAAGCGGAAACTTTGTATTATCCAATAATAATGTAACATTAGCCGAAGGCGATGTTTGGTCAGATAACACAAATGTTCTTTTGAGAGATAATACAACATTTACGGTTGGAACAGGTTTGAATACGAATTCTGTTCTTAACCTTACTTCTACTTCTCAATTTGTTGGAGAAGAAGATAATAATTATTCTGAAAATTCAAACTTTATCAATAACGGTATAACCATTAATATTAACGTTGATGAATCAGGTATTTATCGTGGTAAATATACTCAAAAAGCGGGTAAGTTAGTTATCAATAATTCTGCAAGAGTATTTGGTGAATATACTGATGATAGTGATAATGTTGTTCATAGTCTGAAAGATATTCAGGGCGGTGAAATGGTTGTTGATTATACAACTAAGTCAATAGATTACGGTAATGTAAGATTAGGTACCAATGCGAAATTAACAAATACATCTATCAGCGGGGATGTTGATTCTGAATTGTTATCATTTAACGGTTCGAATTCAACGGCTGAATTTAAGTCTGTTAATAATGGCTCTGTTTATAATCTCTATGACGGAATTGCTTCATCCTTGAGCGGTTCTATTAATACTGTATTGTTCCGAGGTTCAGATGACAATAATCTTAAAGTGATTTTAAAGGGCAATTCTTTTATAAATAATACTACTACTATGTCTTATGTCTTTGCTAACTCAAACGTAAGTTTGCAGGACGGTAATACTTATGATGAAAATGATATATTACAATCAGTTGTATTAACAAATTATACTTTTAAGAGTTTATCTGCTGACAAATCAAACTTCTCTATTGATGTTGATTTGAATGCTAAAGAGTCTGATATGTTGTCAATTCGAGGCATCGCGGATGATAGTGTTGATAATACCATTACTTTAAATGATATTAATTTTGTCAATGTTGACCAGACAAATAGCGGTAAAATACTTGTATTACCAAATAAAATTGATGGTATAACATTAGCGCTTGATTCTGCTATGGCTGATAAAACATGGGAATACAAGGTTGACGACAGAACAGGCCCTAACAGCAGAGTTGTTGAAATAGACGGCAAAGATTATATTCAAATCAAATTTACGGATTTCTTAGGTAAAAAGATTTTAAGATTGGCTAATTATAATGATGATACCTTAACAAATTGTGACAGTATAGAGATTTATAACGAGCGAACAGATGATTTACTTCAAAAAATTAATCAGTTAAATACTCCTGATGATATTGAAGCAAGACAGTTCTTATTCAATGAGGCAGATCAAATTCATAATATAAATATTCCGGACGGTACATTAGGACTTGGAAAAACAGGTACTGGTAATTTTGATATAATTGGCAGAAAGAGTGTAACAACAGGTAATTATTCAATTATTGACGGTAAATCTAAATATTCAATGTTTGAACTTTCTCAAAATACTAATATGACGGTTCAAAATGTTGAGATTAAAAATGCTCTGACAAATACTGTTAATGATAAGGGTTCCGCTTTTGATATCTCTAATGCAGATGCAAAATTAAAATTAACAAATGTTATCTTCACTAATAATGAGGGTAATGCGATAGCTAATACAGGTACTGTTACTCTGAGAAATGTTGAATTTAAACCTGCTGACAGCGGTGTTTTAAATGCTATCGGGAACTATGGTATAATTCAAACAGCTCTTAATGATGACAGTTCTCTTACAACAAATACTTTTGGGACAAGAATAGGTAACTATTCAACAAGTACTTCAACCGGCAGAATGTATTTCCGCGCAAATGATATAATAACAGGCGGTATTCATAATGAAGGTGAAATCCAATTCTTAGGTATGAGTACAATTTCAGAAGCCTTAGATGAAACAGCTCTTGAAAACTACGGCACAATTATTACTGCGGTTGCTTTATTGGGTATTGATGATGTTAAGACTGTGTTTAACAGAGCTATTAATAACTATGCATCAGGTACTATCCAAACCATTGGGGTTGATGAATTTAATAAAGATATACTTAACCGAGGTACAATCAACTTTGGCGGGGATGAAACAATATCAGCAGCTATAACGGGTGATGGTGTTATAAATATTGATAAAGTGAATATTACAATAGATGGAGTTGATACATCAGATATTGTTCCGACAGTAAAAGTAAATGAGGGCGGTTCTGTTGCTTATACACAAAGAGTTACTCTTGCTGATGGCGCTAAGTTAAATATCAATGGCGGAGAAGTTAATCTTGACAATTTACAAACGGAATCTGCTGATATTTGGGCAGGTGAATTGATTCTAAACAGTGGGGTTCTAAACCTTTCAAAAATTGAAAATAGCGGTCAATTCAACGGGGTTGGCGGTACTGTTAATATATTGGAAAACGCGGTATTAAATGTTAATAATGGTGTTAATGATAATGTATCAGTTAACATTACACAGGGTAAAGTTAAACTTTCAGGGGTAAATGAAGATAACAAAGCTTTATTAACTATGTCTGACAATGATATTTGGACGAATGATACTCAAAATACGGGTGTTGAATTGGGTGAGTATTCAGAACTTACTTTGAACAGTGGTTTAAATACAGATTCTAAATTATCAATAGCCAAAGATCAGATAAAATCCTCTGATAATTCTGCTCAAGTGACTAACCTTGGGGTTGAGTTGACTATAAATGGTGATAATTCAGGATTTGGCGGAAAATATCTTCAAGGGGTGGATGATAGTACCGTTATTTATACTGTTGCTCCAAAACTTGTTATGACTTCTGACGGTAAAATGTTCTCCGGAACTAAAACTATATACGCAGGCAGTGTTGAGATAACAAGAGAAAATAATATTGATTATAATGATTTTGAACTCAATAACGGGGTACAATTTGTCAATAGATCCGCAGGCGGGGTTATAGATGAAAGTGTTATTAAATTTATCGGCAATTCAGACTCTGATGGTGCTGTTGCAACCTTCTCAAGTGTCGATACTTCTGCAGGTGCTCTAAAAGCGGATTACGAGTTATACAATATTCAAAGCGGGGTATCTGCTGATACTATATCGATTGTTAATTCTAATGTTACTTTCAAGAGTTATAATGATACTGACCCTGATAATAAGTATTATGATTATGAAGGTACAACACTTTATCGTTTTAACGGTTCAAATATTGATTTAAGTATAAATGATGATAAAGCAATAAATAATTATAAATTTACCCGTTTAATCAGTACTGATTCAAGTTATAAAATAGATGTTGATTTTGGTACATATACAATTGCTCCTGACGGAACTGTTACAACATCGGGGTATAGTGCAGACACATTGGTTCTTGGTGCTAATTCGTCAGGTATAGTTAGATTAGCAGCTTTAAATACAATAAATGATTCTCAGTACAACAATGTGTTAATAAAAATTCTTGATACTGATTCTTCAAGAATAGCATTGACTCTTGACAGTGATTTTGTAGCTGATTTTGAAAGCAATCATACATATTCAATATCTGATTCAAAATTTGTTACTCAAGGTGAGCTGATTATCAGTTATATAGAATATTTGGGTACTCAGACTATTGAAGCTGTTGAGTATGATGAAAATTCCGTAACGGTTGATAGTATAAAAGTTTCAAGCAAGGTGACAAAAGATGTTCTTTCGGAAGTTAACCGGTATGATGGAATAGATGATAGAACCTTTACTTTTGAGTCCAATAAAATTGATTCAGCAGTAACCGATAGAAAATATACTTTAACTTCTGATACAGGTGTTACGGCTTCAGGTGAAATGAATGTTGTCGGCATTCAGGATAATAATGATATTATTGATGCAAACGGACATTCAATGTTTGTGGTATCAAATGAAAATACTAAGTTAAATATATCAGATGTTACTATTCAAAACGCAGGCTTAGACGCAAATGCGTCTGTTCTTGATGTTCAGGCAGGTGATGCGATTGTTAATCTTAAAAATGTTATTATAAAGGATAATGAAGGGGTTGCTATTTATAACTTAGGGACAATAAATACCCTGAAAAATTCTGTTAATAAATTTATCTCTGATATATTAAATGAAGGATTTGATGACATTTCAGGAACTATCAATTTCCAAGGAAACGATACAATATTAGGAAATGTTGAAAACAATGGTGATATAAACTTCTCAGGCAGTGCAAGTCTTTTATCTAGCCTGACAGGCAGCGGAAATGTTAATGTTAAGAGTAACGGTGTAAATACTCCATCGCTTGATGTCGGTGCAGGCGGTAATATTGCAGAAGATATTTCTATATTATTGGAGTCTAATGCAAAACTTCGTATCACGGGTGATGAAACATCAGGCGGGGTTGTTACGTTTAATTCAAATGATAATATTCAGGGTGAATTGATTATGAACAATGCTAATTCAACTTTGAATATTAAAGGTTTAGACTCTAATGGACTACTTAATCTTACTGAGGGTAATGTTAATATTACATCAGGAGTTCTCGAGATTTTAAAAGAATCTGTGTTCTCGAATAACTTAAAAATATCTTTAGGCAAAACTTTAGATGAATATGGGAAAATAATATTTAACGAACATAATGCAACAACTGAAAATTCTATAGAATTGTCAGCCGGTGATTCTTGGAATGGCGGTTTTGTTGAACTCAATAAGTCCTATTTGACTGTTAAAGCAGGCTTAAATGGAAATTCCAGATTAACTTTGAATAATGATAGCCAGTTAATAGGTGATGTAAATTCTAAATTTGTAAATAACGGTACAGATATTATGATTTCTGCTGATATGTCAGGATTTGAAGGTGTATTTGAACAAGTTGACGGTGGTAGTTTAACAGTAAATCAAAATGGTACACTTTTTAGCGGGTTGAAGAATATTAAAGCCGGCAGAATTGATATTACCAGAGGAGATTCCGGTATTGATTATAAAAACGTAGTGATTGATGTATTCAGAGATGCGGCTCCGGCATCAGGGGTATTAAGTGATTTTGTGAATAAATCATTATCTTCAAATGGTGGAAACATTGATAATAGTATAGTAACTTTGAGTAATTCCGCTAAATATGTTGTTCTGGAGTTCTCCGCTGACGGATTAGCTTCCGGTTGGGTTAATTATAATCTTTTAGAAAAAATAGAAAACGGAAATATTAATAAAATATTGTTCAGATATTCTGATGTTAAATTTGGAAATGTTGACTCATCAGGGAATATTATTGATTTCACCGGGAATACTGTATATGATTTTAAAGACAGATCCAAGGTTAATCTAAGTGACGGGTATTTAAATAATTACAGATTTAGCACGGTATATACCGATGATAATTCTATGTATTATATTGATTTAGATTTGTTTAACGGTACATCTGATACAATTACTTATACAACGGAAGTCCAAAAACCGGGAGCTGATGATAAAATTTTATTGGGCGGTATAAACTTCTTAAATAAACCTTCTGAGGATAATGATAATATAACTATTATTAAAGATGATATTATTATCCCGATTATTTTTGATGAAAGTGTTCATGAAAGTGATAAAAACAGATTTTTGGACATTACTAACATTCCTGAGAGTGACAGGACATATACATATAATATAACTTCTGATGCAAGATATGATCAGTTCACAGGGGTTAAAACATTGACTTTAGGTGATGACAGGTTGAGTCTGAAATTATCTGTTAGCGAAATGCGTGATACATTGGCAGTATTGAATCAGCATATCTTCTCATCATTAGTTAACCCTGAAAATATTAGGACATTCAGATTTGTCGGTGAGTCAACTGATGCATATCAAACATATACTCTAACTGAAAATACAGGTAAAACTGAGTTTGGCACAATGAATATTGTCGGTGTAATTAGAGATGAAGGTATTGATGTTATCAATGCTGATGGACATTCTATGTTTGAAGTAGTGAACGGAAATACTACTTTGAAAATCTCGGATGTTCAGATTAAAAATGCCGAAGCTGCTGATAATATGAATGCTTCTGTATTAGATATTACTAACGCTACTGCGATAGTAAACTTAGATAATGTTAAGTTCACTGATAATAAAGGTGTTGCAATCTATAATGCCGGTAGATTGTTAGCTCTAAATGATGTAGTATTTGATAGTGCTGAGGATTCTAATAATACAATAGTTAATATTACAAATATTGCTACAAGCGGAACTAATGAATTTAATACAGGTATTACAAACTCAGGAACAATTAATTTTGGCGGAGTTGATAATATAAATGTTAATATAATAAACTCTAACAAGTTGAACTTTATTGGCGATGCTGTTGTTAGTGCGAATATTGTTGCTCCTGAAAATGAATTGAGTATGGTTAATGTATCAGGTAATTTAACAATGAAAGGTACAAATTCAGCAAAAGTATCAATCTCTGACAGCCAAGGGGTAAATGTTTATAGCAGCGGAAAACTTACACTGGATAATGCGTATATAAACTTTGATACAGGAGATTCGTTATCCTCAGGTGCTACTGTTTCATTATCTAATTCTGATTTGACATATTCAAATATAACAAGTGAAGGTATAGTCTTAAAATCAGAAAAAAATTCAACCTTTAAACTTAATTCCGGTTCTATTGGTTTGATTGATGGGAGTAATATATTTGATAATACCAAAATTGATTTAGTATCGGGTAATTTGAGAGTGGGGTCTAACGTTGATTTTACTTTGGCGGATGGTGATACATTATCTGAAAACACACATATATACATCGCTAAATCAACATCATCTGATGCGGTAGGTATTTTGAATCTTATGAGAGGTTTGAATCCTTATACTGACACTGAGGGTAAAACATCTTACATTGTAAATCTTTCTGATTCTAATATTACAGGTTCAGGCAGACTGAATGCTGATGGCGTAGTTATTAACTTGACTTCTGATGAATCAGGATTTGACGGTATTTATGAACAAAAATTAGGAACTATTTTGAATGTTTCAACTTTAGGTAAATTGTTTATTGGCGATAAAATCGTTTCTGCAAGTACTGTTAAAATAGAACGTGCAGAAGGAATAGATTATAACAAGTTTAAACTTGGTAGTGATAATACTGAATTTTATAATAATTCAGTATCAGAAAACGGTGGTGAAGTTAGTAATTCGGTTATTTCCTTTATAGGCAGTGGGGCTTTGGCTGTATTTGGAAAATCAACAAGTGCACCTTCTTCTGTTGATAAGGTCAAGTATACTTTGGCAAATGACATATCTAACGAAAATGTGAATACAGTTAAGTTTGTAGATTCAGAGTTGACTTTGGGTACAAATAATTATGCAAGCGGACAAACTGTTTATGAGTTGGAAAATTCAAGTATTAATGTTCTCGATGACATTATAAGAGCAGGTTCTGAGCGCAGATATAAATTTAGTACTTTAAAATCATTAGATAATTCAGCAACACTACAGCTGGATATTAATTTCCATAACAGAACGGCTGATGAGTTTGAGGTTGGTGAAAATTCTTCAGGTATTATAACTGTAACTAAATTTAATGTGCTTGATGTTGATCAAAATGACAGCGGTATTATTCAAATATTATACGGACGTAATGGTAACATAAGATTGGGGATTGTTGATAATCTTGAGTATAAGTTCTTAATAGATGATTCTTCTCATATTGTAGATAATACGATTATTCTTAATCAGTATGACTTTATAGGGGCAAAATCATTAAGAGTTGCTAAAACCGTCAATGATGATGATAGTGTTGAGATATATAATTCTGACGTTGACGACACTTTGAAAGCATTGAACCAATATGATAATACTCTAAGAAATTATGACTCAAGAAACTTCAAATTTACATATAATGAGGTAAAAGGTGACGATGATACATTATACCAAGTTAAAGAAAATCTTGGTGAAACTGCAGTCGGTGTATTTAACATCATCGGTAGAGCGGGTAAAAATGATACAATCTCGGCAAAAGGTCCTCAAATAATAAATGGGGTAATTTATGAAGATGATATTAGACAACATTCATTGTTTGAAGTTGTAAATGACAATACAGTCCTTAATATTAGTAATGTAATAATCAAGGATGCCATAATAAATACAAATATAAGAAATGCGTCGGTCTTAGATATAACTTCAACCGGTGCTGAAGTCAGCCTTGAAAATGTTATTTTATCTGATAATGCAGGTAATGCAATTTATAACGCAGGATTGTTGAAATTTAATAATGTTACTGTTTCAGAATCTACTATTGAAGCTGATAACTCTGTTAAGAATGTCGGAACTTTGGAAACTCAAGGGAAAAACCAATATAATTCTGCATTTATAAATAACGGAGTTATGACAATTAATGGTACGGATAGCTTTAACAGTACATTATCGGGTAACGGCACTGTTAACATTAAAGATAATGCCGTAGTTAATGTAAGTGAAAACACTATAATTAGCGATAATAGAGAAGATAACAATGATATGACTCTTAATATAGCCGGTACAATGAATATTAATGGTGGTTCTGTATCTGTTAACACAGGTGATACATGGACAGGTCTTGTTAATCTTAACTATGGCACATTTAATTATAGTAATCTTGACATTTCTGCTAAATTGTTGGCAAAAGTTACCGATAGTGAAAGTACTAATTTGAATATTAAATCCGGTAAATTAACTATTGAAACTTATGATGAATCAATTACAAATTATATAGGCTCAGGGGTAAATGTTAATATATCTGAAGGTGCTGTATTGACTTTAGTCGGAAATAAAGAGTACAGAACAAATACCTTAAATCTTCAAACGGGTGATAATTTAAACGGTACTATTGTTTTAAAATCAGCTTGGTTAACTCTTGAGGACGGATTTAAACTAAATAATTCAGATGAACACATATTTAATGATGTTCAAATAAAAGCTGACGAAAGTTCAAAACTTCAAAATGAAGGGGTGAAGATAACTCTTAATACTGATTTCTCACAAGATGTTGTTGGTATTTATGAACAAAACGGAGCTGAAGCTGAATTAAATGTTACAAAAGACGGTGTAATCTTTGGCGGAGAAAAAGATATTAATGCAGGAAAAGTTTATATCGAAACAGGTGATAAAGGAATAAATTATAATAATATTAAACTTGGCAATAATACAGATTTCACAAATATGGCAACCGTAAAATATATTACAAATGCCGAAGGTGAACAGGAAGAAGTAATTCATACAATATCAAAAGATACTGTTGAATTCGTCGGCGCTAATGCAAAAATGACATTTACATCTTCTTTAAATCCTCCTTTTGAGCCTACATCTAAAGATGTTTTAGCAAATAATGGCAAAACAACTTATGCGGTTGATATTATTCAAAACGGAACTAACGCACAGGGCGATTTGAATACAGGAAATGTTGTCAATTTCAAAGGGGTAAATGTTGTTTTAACGGGAGAACTTGATGAAACTTCTCTTGATGAGGCAATTGGTTTAATCAGATATGACAATAAAGTAACATATAAATTTGATGAGTCTTATATCGGAATGATTGATGGTAGTTCCAACAGATATTACTTCTCTGATTTCAGAATAGGTAATTCTACTGATAATGATGTGGTTCACATGGTTATTGATGTTTGTGCGGATAATGCAACTATGGATAGTATATATGTTGACAGTAACGCTTCAAGAGGTGCGGTATCTATTGATGAAATAGCACTTGTTCGTAATCCTGATAAAGATTCTGTTGAATTTTCAGGTTATGCTTATAGAATTTTGAATGGTGAAAATAACCTTCATTTGATATTAGGTGAAGTTATTAAAGAAAATCATGGAATTCAAGCTCAAACTTTGGATCAATATGACGGTGATAAATCTTCTGTTGATGTTGACTGGAATGCGTATATCGGTAAAATATCTATTCAATTAGCACAGGTCTTTGACGACGGAAGTTATACATTAAACTTTACTAATCCGCTTGATGCTAACGGGTTATATATCAGACAAATGTTTACAAAAGATTTGTTGCGTGATTTGGCGACTTACGTGCCAAAAGATGATCCAATGAGAGTAAGAAACTTTAACTTTACTAAACCAACAGAACAAACATATAAATTGATTGATAATACTGCAGGTTATGTTCGTGACAGAGAAAGTGGAAACTTCCTTGATGTTGATAATAATGTAATCTACTTCATAAAAGATGTTGATGGAAATTATGGATGGACGCATGAAGAAGGCGGAACGGTAATTGAACCTGATACAAAACCTGTATTTGAAGGAACTTCTAAAGGTACTTTGAGTATTAATGGTGTGAATAATGAAAATAATATTATTGATGCTTATGGCGAAATTATTTGTTTTGAAAAGGTTGCGGATGATAGTTCTTATTCTGCGTCACTATCCGCAAGAAAAGATGTCGAAACTGATGTAATAACACCTCAAAAATATCATCATTCGATGTTTGTTCTTAATAACGAAACTAATTTGAATGTTATCGGGGTTACTATTAAAAACGCATATAGAGGCGATGATAGTAAATATGAAGTTCCGTATGTCAATTATGACGGACAACAAGCATATAAAACAAATTATCAGGTTTATGAAGATTATGATGTGACAAAAGGTAACGGTTCAGTTATTTCTCAAATAAGTACCAAATCAAATATTATTCTTCAAGATGTGAACATAATAAATAACGCTTCGTACGGTAAAGGCGGTGCTATATATGCACTTAACGGATTTACAATAAATGCGGTAAATTCAGATGTATTATTTGAAAATAACTATCAAAATGCTCAGAATGTAAATCCGGAAGATGAAAAATTCGATTTAACAGGTGCAAAAAAGAATGATATCTATATCTATAACAGAAATGATTTAGCAGAAACATCTTATGATGTAACAATGACATTTAATGCGCTTGAAGGAAAAACAATTAATTTGAAAGACGGTATTGAATGGTTTGATACTGATAAAACACTTTTTATAGAAATTAATAAGGCAGATGGTGCAACAGGTGATGTTCTTATCGGTGGTGATTTTGGCGGTTCAATGAATTATATAATTGATACGACAGGCGGCGGTATTGGTTATGTTGATGATAAGGTCGGAATAAATACAGTTAAAGGTATTATAATCAGGGGTGATGTCAGATATTCAATGGACGTTAATTCTAACGTAAGATGGGTTGAACAACTGGATAGAACAGGTAGAACATCTGATATTATTGCGTTTGAAAATGGTATTGAAAGCTCGTTTATAAATACGGATTCTGAAGGAAACAAATATAAGTTATTGATTACATCTAATTCTTTCAATGATATCGGGAAGTTTACCGGTGCCAGAGCAATTTTGACAAGATTGTTTGTTGAAGAAGTTAATACTACTGATTATATTGCTTTGTTAGATAATGATGGTAAAAAGTTGTCCGAAGTTGGAGATATTATATCTTGGATATCAGGCGACAATATGTATTATGCAAAACTTGGTATAAATGGTGCAGTTACTTATGGTAAGGCAATTGATGATACCAATAATGTTATATATCAGGCTCTAAATAATTCCAAGAATAATACTTTGAAACTGACTGATGATCAAATATTATATGGCGTAACTGATGTAAACGGAAAAGTCGAATCCATCAGTGATTATTTATCATTGGTTAATAGTAAAACCACGATTGATGCTAAAAATTTCAAAATAGCAACATATAATCAGATTGAAGGTTTTAAAGCAGGCATGAACGGCACAAAACCAAAAACAATTGTTGTGAAGAATGCAAACGAAATTTCAGGCTTTGACGGAGCATTCATTACTGATGGCGGAACTATTAATGTTTCTAATTCTAATATTCATAATAATGAAAGTGATGATAATGGTGCGGTCGCAAGAGATGAAAACGGTAAGTTAACTATATCCGGTTCTAAGAAAGTACATACAACAATTGTTAAAAACAAAGCAAAAGATAGTGGTGGTGCTGTTTATACAACAGGAACTTTTACATCAAAATTTGTTGATTTTGGTAATGATTTAGGCGGAAATAAAGCGGCTTATGGCGGGGCAATTTATTCTGAAAATAAATCTACATTAACAAATACTTCATTTGCGAATAATGTTGCATCTGAAAGTGGTGGTGCAATATATTCTGTTGGAGTATTATCGGTATCATCTTCTCAATTTAATAAAAATAATGCAAAATTAGGCGGTGCAATATACCAAGAATTAGATGAAGATATAAAATCTTCTTTATCCATAAAGAGTTCAGGTTTTACATCTAATAAGGTAATTTCAGAAGATGAAGATGTTTTGGGTGGTGCAATCTACTCTGAGGTTTATATTACTGATTCAAAATCTACTTTTGAAGGAAATATTGCTGAAAGTTCAGGTGATGATTCTCAAGCGTTAGGTGGCGCAATATATGTAAATACTGCAATAACTCCTGCTAAGAATAAAAAATTACTTAATAAGTTGACCTCAACGAAGTTCAATAGGAATAAAGTCATAAATGAAACTCAATCAGAAAATGCTAAAGGTGGGGCAATTTATGTAGAAACTGCTGATATATCAAGTATTGCTCCAAATGAAGGTACACGGACAGTACTTAATATAAGTAAAGCATCTTTTGGTGATTATAAGTTATCAGGAACCGGTAACAGCGCATATTCAGGTGGCGGTGTATATAATAAAAACGCAAGTTTATCGTTGAGTAATACATCTTTCTATTATAATGATGCAATATATGGCGGTGGTTTGTATAACAGTTTTGAAGGTATGGTTACAACATCAAAAGGTAGTTTTGGTTATGCAGACAAGAATGTTGTTAATGTTGTCGGAAATAATGCAATATATGGTGGTGCTATATATAATGAGGGTGTTATAAGTTCGACATCAACATCATTTGTTGGGAATACGGCAGTTCAAGGTGGCGCAATATATAATGAGCTGGCATCTGAGTCGGGTTCTGATGATCTCGAAACGAAGTTGACCTTGAAAAAAGCTGCGTTTAAATATAATAGTGTTTCTTCGAACAGTGATTATAGTGATGAAGTAAGAGGCGGTGCTATTTATAACACTGCGAATATAGATATTCAAAATACTACCTTCACAGGCAATTATGCAAAAGGCGGTGAAGGTGGTGCAATATATAATGATAACGGTGATTCAGAATTTATTATTAAAAAATTAACCTTTACGGGTAATTATGCTCAAAAAGGTAATGCGATATACAATGCAGGTAATATAAATACATTATCCGCAACATTTAAGTCCAATAAAAACGGTACGGAACCGATTATTGGGACGTTTGGTGGCGCAATATACAATGCGGGAAGTATTTCCAGAATAGAAAACTCAACCTTTACCGATAATATATCAGGTAATGGTGGTGCTATATATAATGCCGATGAGGATTCGTATATTGGTACAATGTTAAAATTAACTGTTGGTAATTCAAAGAAAGCAAATACTCAGAATGTTGCTGTTAATGGCGGGGCTATTTATAATGAGGGTTATATTGAAACAATTGACTCATCAAAACTTTCTTATAATAAAGCGATAGAAAATGGCGGTATTATAGTTAATAATGGAACTATTCAAAGCATTTTGAATACTGCAATGTCAAACGGAACTGCAAAGAACGGTGGCGCGATTTATAATACAGGAATTATCAATAATATCGATAGTAAATCTGCATTGGCAAATAATACGGCATCAGGTAATGGCGGGGCTTTATATAATTCCGGAGCTGACGCAGAAATAACTCTTACAGGTTTGACGTTATCTTCTAATGTGTCAACAGGCGGAAGCGGGGGTGCAATATTTAATACAGATAATGGTGTTGTACATCTTGTGAATGTACAAGGCAGTAAAACAAATACAACCTTTAAATCGAACAAAGCATTGAATTATGGTGGTGCAATCAGCAACTCAGGTAAGATGGATATAGCAGCTGCAATATTTACATCGAACACGGTTACAGATGCAAACGGTGGTGGCGGGGCTATTTATAATAACGGAGAAATAACAATCGCTTCATCAACTCAATTTGTATCAAACAGTGCAAGCAACGGTGGTGCTATATATAATGCAAGTAATGGTACGATAAAATTATCCGGAGTTATATTTGGTGATTCTAAGAAAGCAAAACTTGCTAATATGGCAACGGGTAATGGCGGTGCAATTTTCAATGAAGGTAAGATAACTGTTGAAGCGTCTACTCTTGCAAGAAACACTGCAGTAAATAACGGTGGTTTGATTTATGGTACATCTGCTTCAAACACAGAATTGGTAGGTAACCAAACAATTGAAAATAATACGGCGGGTAATTTAGGTGGAGCTGTATATACATCAGGCTCATTAGTTACAAACTACGGTTCTTCAAGTCCAAATCTCGTGTTTACTGCTAATAGTGCAGTGTCCGGTGGTGCGATTTATGCTGATTCGACATCAAATTTAGATATAGCAAATACTAAATTTATTTCAAATAGTGCTACAACAGGTAATGGTGGTGCAATATATACAAACAGTAGTGATTTAAGTTCAATAACATTATCTGTGTTTGAAAATAATACGGCTATTTCTGAGTTTGGAAAAGGTGGTGCAATATACAATTCAGGTGAATTGGAAATTACCGATACAAACTTTAAAAATAATTTTGCAGAGCTTGGCGGTAATATTTATAACGCAGAATCAGGTGTGCTTAATTTAGGCACAGGTGTAACATTTGAGTTTGTTTCTCAACCAAAGACAAAATACGTATACTCAACTTCAGGCGGAGCAATATACAATGCAGGAAAATTAAATATATCCAGTGTTATGGAATTCAGCGGGATGTATGCAAAAGGAAATGGCGGTGCAATTTATAATTCCGTAGATGCGGTTATAACAAGAGAAGAAGCCTCCGGAACATTAACTTTCTCCGGAAACAAAGCGGATGCTAATGGTGGAGCATTGTATAATGCTGGTATTGTTAATCTCGAGGATACGGCATTTATAAGCAATGTTGCGGTTAATGGTGGTGCTATTGCGAATGATGGCGAGTTACACGTAAATAATTCCGTAACATTTACAGGTAACAGTTCTGTTAAGAGTGGTGGTACAATCTTTAACGCAAACAAACTTATTGTTAAAGGTACTTCTGATGGAGTTGTTGAATTTGCAGAAAGTTATGCTCAACAAGGTGGTGCAATTAGTAGCGGTTATGGACTTGGTACTGATCAAACCAATACTAAACTTGAAGTTGAGTATGTTGTCTTTAGTAAAAATTATGTATTTAACCAAGAAAATGATACAGGTTCATTTGGTGGTGCTATTTATAACGGCGGAAAGAATAATCCGTTGTATACAACAATAGCACATGCTGTATTTGACAGTAATTATTCTAATGGAAACGGGTTGCCGACTGCGACAGGTGGCGGTGGAGCAATATTTAATGCAAGTGGCGCGTCTATCATTGATGTTGATGAAGATGGCAAAACGATAGCAGGTTTGACTGATTCTAAATTTATCAATAACTATACTTTAATTAACGGTGGTGCTATCTACAATCAAGGTACATTAAAGATGAAGGATAACTATTTTGAAGGGAATTATGCAAATTCTTATGGTGGTGCTATCTTTAACGATACAGACAGTTATTTGGAAATAAAACAAACATTAAAAGATGATGATAATTATAGATTCTATAACAATTATGCGTTAAACGGCGGTGCTATTTATAACCTAAACGGAACCTTAGTTTCGGAAAAAATAACTTATGAAAATAATCATATTATAGCGGGAGTAAAAGGTTTTGGTGGCGCTATTTATAATAATAATGGTAAGTATGTTTCTAAGAACGATACCTTTATTAATAATACCGCAGCAAACGGTGGAGCTCTCTACTTGATGGGCGAAAATAATGATATAACTGATGCAACATTTAACTTAAATAAAGCTGTTAGTCTAAATCAAGGCGATAATTCATCAGGTTTGGGCGGTGCTGTTTATGTAGCGCCAAATTCCAATGTAGTAGTAAGAAATTCAGAATTTACTCAAAATACTGCGGCTCTTGGTGGCGCTATTTATGTCGCTTCAGGCGCAACTGCTACATTAATAGATACAAATATACAAAATAATATTGCAACATCATTAACATCATCCGGAGCAGGAATATATCTTGATGTTAACAGTATTGTTAATATTATTGCTAAAACTCAAGATGTAATTATAAATAATAACACAACAAGCTCAGGTAATTTGAGTGATATTGTTATGGCTTCAGGTTCGACTTTAAGGCTTGACGGTTATGAAAATTACTCGATTACTATAGGAAAAATAGAAACAACACCAAGTTTGCCTAATAGACCTACAATTGAGTGTTACGGTAATATTTCAACCGATGAATACTCATATATCAGTGATAGGGTGAATGTTGTAGCAAAAGGCGGACATATTGATGTTTTAGATGAATCAATTTTTACAAATACAAGTTTCTCGGTTGAAGGTAACACAACATTAGATATATCAAACGGTTCTCTTGGCAGATTAGCATTTAAACGTCTTTCTTTGAAATCAGGTACAACAACAAATATATCAGTCGATGCGAGCCTTAAATCAGGTCAGGCAGATCAAATAACTGCTGAAGAAAAATCGGGCGAAG
>CACZPS010000132.1 GCA_902783125.1 uncultured bacterium
AGGGGGAAACCCCTCTTTTATTATACGTGAGGAGAACAAGCAATACGAAGTATTGCTCATGTTCGAGAGGATTTTCGGTAGTGCGACTTCACGAAGTCGATAGGTTGTGGTAAATCTGTGATTTACCGCAACACAATAATAAAAAAGCTGTAGGTTGAATAAAAACCCAACAAATCTAATAAATTATAAATTGTTAACGGGTGTGGGTCATAAATTTACCCCTGACGCACCTAATATAATTACTCCTTGTCTAAATCTTCGGACTCAAGCAAATCCATTAGTTTTGACAGATGTTTCATAAGCCTTTCAAATTGCGGTATTGTCAGACTTTGTGCACCGTCTGACCACGCTTTGTCCGGATTGTTATGAACTTCCATCATTATCCCGTCAGCCCCTGCGACAATTGCTGCTTTTGACATGGGTTCAATCAGATATCTTCTGCCTGTTGCGTGGCTTGGGTCAACAATAATCGGTAAATGTGAATATTTTTTTATAACTCCTACTGATGCTAAATCAAGAATATTTCTTGTATAATTTGAATCAAAGCCTTTTATACCTCTTTCGCACAGTATTACATTTGGGTTTCCGTTATACATAATATGTTCCGCAGCAAGTAAAAATTCTTTAATCCCCGCAGCAGGCCCGCGTTTAAGAATAACCGGTTTTTTTGTTTTTCCGATAGCTTTAAGCATTTTAAAGTTTTGCATATTTCTTGCGCCAACCTGAATTACATCGGCATAGTCGCACACAAGCGGTAAATCTAAAGTATCCATAACTTCGGTAACGATAAGGAGTCCGGTTTCTTCTCTGGCTTGCGCAAGGTATTTAAGTCCTTTTTCTTCAAGTCCCTGAAAATCATAAGGTGAGGTTCTCGGTTTGAAGGCTCCGCCTCTTAGAAATTGTGCCCCCATTTTTTTTGCTGAATGTGCAACTTCAAGCAAACCGTCAATATTCTCCTCAACACTGCATGGACCGGCTATGATAACCGGTCTGTTATCTCCGCCAATCTTCACTCCGGTTGAAAAAGTTATAACGGTATCTTCTTTTTGAGATTCTCTGCTAGCCAGTTTGAATGGTTCCTGTATAGATTTTATTTCCCTAACTCCGTCAAATGACATTAGCGAATGAGGCTGAACAAGCCGCTTGTCACCTATTGCAGCGATTACGGTTAAAACTTCACCATAGTTAATATTTATCTTAAAATCAAGGGATTCCAAATGTTCGACAACTTTATTTATTTGTTCTTTTGTTGCACCTTGTTCCATTATAATAATCATTCTTAATTCTCCTATAAATTATTTATTATTAATACATGCAGAAATAGCATCAATAATTCGTTTTACTTTTATTATTTGAATATTATCGAACTTTTCATTAACAGAATTATTTGCAGGGATTAAGATTTTTTTGAATCCTAATTTTTCTACTTCTTTGATACGTTTTTCAATATTGTTAACCGCTCTTATTTCACCTGATAATCCAATTTCTCCGACAATAGCAGTATGAGAATCAACCATAACATCTCTAGCACAAGTGGCAACCGCAAGTGCAATCCCCAGATCTGCCGCAGGTTCTTGAATGTCAATTCCGCCAATAACATTGACATAAACATCTTGTTTAGAGAGATTCAAACCGACTCTTTTTTCCAGTACCGCCAAAATTTGCAAAACACGGCTAAAATCGACACCATTGGTTACTCTGCGTGGGCTTGGATATGGCGTTGTCCCGACAAGTGCTTGAATTTCTACAAGCATTGGTCTTGTACCTTCGTTTGTGACAATAATAACGCTCCCTGTCGATTGCGATTGGTTATATTCTTTTAAACATATTTCTGACGGGTTCATAATTTCTTCTAACCCATTTACCCCCATTTCAAAAATCCCCACCTCTGAGGTACTTCCGAACCTGTTTTTTGTTGCGCGCAGAGTTCGATATGATTTATATTTATCGCCCTCAAATTGAATAACAGTGTCAACCATGTGCTCCAGAACTTTTGGGCCTGCAATATTACCTTCTTTGGTCACATGACCAATCACAATCATTGTAATATTTTCAGACTTTGCAACATTCATCAATTCATTACAACATTCTCTTATCTGAGAAACACTTCCGGCGGAACTTTGAATGTTATCTGAATATATCGCCTGAATACTATCAACAATAACTGTATCAGGTTTTTGATCTAAGATGTGTCTTTTTATAAGCTCAAAATTTATTTGGGGGTATATATATAAGTTATCAGTATTTACCCCTAATCTGTCAGAGCGAAGTTTTACCTGACTTGCAGATTCTTCTGCAGAAATATATAAAATCTTTTTACCTGATTTAGAAAGTTCACCCCCTGCTTGCAAGAGCAGAGTAGATTTCCCAATTCCGGGGTCACCGGCAAGCAGGACTAATGAACCCTGAACGAGTCCTCCGCCTAATACCCTGTCAAATTCGGATATGTTTGTCGAAACCCTTATTTCTTCACCTATTTTTACATCTTTTATAAGCATAGGAGGGGGCGTATTATCAAGGGGTAAATTATTAGATATTTTGGTATCTTTAATAGTTGTTTCTTCAACAAATGAATCCCAGCTGCCACATTCAGGGCATTTCCCCATATAACGAGCCGTTTCATATCCGCATTGCTGACATACAAATTTTGTTTTAACCTTTCCCATAGGTTAATTATAACATTAAAATCTTTAACAAAAAATTTTCTTTATGTAATTATGCGTCTTTTAATGCCTGATTTTCTTGTTTGTATGAATCAATTAAAACTCTTGCTGTATCAAGTTGGGATTCTTTAATATGATTTTTCGTAGAAGATATTTCGGAACCTTGCTTAATTGCGTGTCCAATCATTGCGACAAATGCGCCTGTTGCGACGATTACTGGTGCATTTTTTATCCCTTTCTTGACAACATTAAATGATACATCTTTAATATCATTTATTAGTGCGTTTCCTTTGATAAACTCGACAGCAGGCTTAATAATTTCAGGAGTTTTAATTTTACCTTTTATATCAGCAATTTTATTCGAAATATTTTCAGGGAATTTAATTTCTTTTTTTACATTATTATAAGTATTTTTAACCCCATCAATAATTGTATCGGCAAGCTGATTAACTTTTTTGCTTTCTGATAATTTTTGTATTCCTGCCTGCCCTGCAAACATGCCGGCAAGTGATAACCCGAAAGACACACCGAGCGGAGTCTTATCATGTTTATTACCGTTAGAATCAGGTTTACTTAATGCTTTACCAAGCCCTTGTACAATGGCTGGAGCAACAAGAATTGTCCCCCACATAGCGCTGTTTTTTGCTGCATTTTTTACACCTTTACCCATGAGCAAACTTGATGCTGCTGCTACAAATGGGAGAGATACAATCGCTTTATCTAAATTTGAGCTAAACTTTTTATTTTTTTCATAATGTGAAATGTTGTAAGCTCTGTGAGCCATATGTGAAATTTCTCTATCAGATTTATTTACAAATCTTTCTGCTCTTTCTCGTTGTCTGTCCGATTGAATATTGTTAGCTGAATAAATATGATTTTGAATATTAATACTCATAAATTTAACGCTCCTACACACAAAGTCTTACTAATATTTTAATCCCTGTAATATATAAATTTGCTATTTTTTAGATATTTTTTTACATTTCTTAAAAATATGGCAATTTTTTAATCAATTTGTACTTTATATATATAAGAAAGGTTAGATGTATGGTGAATTCTGTAGGAAACAATCCAAATAATTACGCAGGTGTCGGCATTTATTGTAATACGGTAGATGTTTCGAAACTTTCACCTGAGGAGCGTAAAGAATTTTTGGAAAAAATGCCAAATTGCACTATGAGCGGAGGTGCACCTTGTTATCCTGCAGGTTATTATATGAATAACTATGCACAAAACACAATTAAAAAACGTGTAACTGTTCTGACAGATGAGTTAATTCAAAATTTAGATCAATGTTTAGATAGTGAAGATTCATCGTTGAGAACAAATGCTGCAAATACAATTGTAAAACTTTTTGATGAAGATGTTACAAGAGGAAATGACAAAGCCTTGAATGTTTTGGTTAATAAGATGCTTTTAAACCCGTATGATAAATCGGTAAGAAGTCATGCTCTTGATTTGATAAATACAAATATGGCAACAGGTAATGATGATACAAAGGTTATATTAGAATCAATAATTAATGACCCTGGAGCTATTGATCGTCATAGAGATGAAGCAAAACTTGCTTATGTAAATATAGATACTCAAACAAAAGTAGTGAATGCACCTGTTAAGACAGGGGGAACGGTAATATCATGAATATAAGAAATATCGGACAAACAATATCCGATTTTGGAAGCAGATGCGGAGATTCAGCATTAAAATACGGAAAAAAATATGGCATAAGAACAGCCGGACTGGCCGGTCTGGGAATGTGTCTTTATGATGCTCACAAACAGGGTCTGTACAAGGCAAATATTGAAGTGCGCAAAGGTAACGCAAATGCTGCACTTGATATATTTGATAATTCAAGAAACATGACACAGCCAAGTGCTATAAATTCGAAAATGAAAGACGGTCTGTTCAGATGGGAATTACGCAATAATTTCAGAGCATTAGTGAATGCAGGTATAGGTTATGTAAAAGGCTTTACCCAGATGATGTTTTGTGATTTACTGCCGGTAGGGGTTTCTGTAGCAGCAATAGCCGCAAAAGCCGGCTCTAAAACATCAAAATATGCGGGCGGTGCATTAGGCATTTATGCAATTTATGGGTTCGCAAAAAATGTTTTGGGATTTGGAGTAAGTCAGGATAACGGTTCAAATAAAGCTATTTAGCAGAGGTCTGCTGCTCTGTAGAAATAGATTTTTTTGCTTTTTTCCATAAATTGTCGTATTCTTCAAACGAATATTCATCTAAGGGCTTGATAGCAAGTTCTTCCATTTTTCTGAAACGTTTCATAAATTTTGAATTTGCTCTGAGAAGTGATTGTTCGGCATCAATTTTGTACCAGCGTGCAAGGTTTACTGTTGCAAAGAAAATGTCGCCCATTTCATCTTCCATAGAGTTTTTATCGTTATTTTTTACAGCCTCAAAAAACTCATCATACTCGGATTTTATACATTCGATTAAAGTTTCAACTTTATCCCATTCAAATCCGACTTTAATGGCTCGTTTGCTTATTTTTTGACAAGCCATGAGTGCCGGAAGATTTTTGGGGATTCCGTCCATTTGAGATTTTCTTTCTTTTTTTTCTTCCTGTTTTAGGATTTCCCAGTTTTTAACAACATCATCAGGTGTTTCAACGATAGCATTTCCGAATACGTGCGGATGACGATGGATTAGTTTATCTTTTAACTCTTTTGCGACATCTTCAATATTGTAATCGCCTTCCTCACTTGCAATTTGAGAATGTAGTAAAACTTGTAACAAAACGTCACCTAATTCTTCTCTAAGGTGTTCAGGATTACCTTCTCTTATTGCTTCTACAGCCTCATAGGCTTCTTCTAACATGTTAGGAGTTAATGATTTGTGTGTTTGTGCTCTATCCCATACACAACCGTTTTCACTCCTTAAAGTTTCAATTACCCCAATCAATTCTTCCAACTGTTTATATTTCATAATTTGCCCTCTAAAATATTTTATCATAATTCATGTTTCTTACTTTTGATATTATTATGTAATTTATGTAAATTTTTGTAAAAAAACACAATAAAATTTGGCAAATATTATCTGTTTTTAGCGTTGATATATATGTAGAAGTGAATTTTAGGAGTGTGCAAAATGGAAGTTCAAAACGGCATACCGCAAGTATATGTGACATTTCCTGATGATAAAGCAGGTAAACAAAGTCGGACGGTTCAACATAAACCTTGGCAAGAAGAAAGCAGAGATGTTTATGATTTTTCTGATGCTGAAGTGGTGCCTTATGAAGAAGTTTTTGACGAAGAACAGGCTTTAAAAGAACGTGATGAAAAACTTGCAGAAATTGAAAGTCAAAAATCGTCATTAGAAGAAACCGCGGAAAAACTTGAAGAAATTGACAGTCCTTATGCCAAGAAAGCCGGAAAAGTCTTTCGATTTGGAGCTGCGGTTGTAGGAATCGCAGGAACATTTTTAGCTTCTAAATATTCAGCAAAATTAACAATTGAAACATTGAAATCGGTGGCTAAAAATCCTAAGCTGGCGGAATTAGTTAAAGGTGCAGAGGTTGTAAAACAACCAATTACAGAAATAGCAGGCGGGGTTAAAAAATTGGCAGATTTAGCAATGGAAAATCCAAGTGTAAAAGCAAAAGTTGAAGGTGTTGTTAATTCAAAAGCCGTTAAAACTGCTAAAGCTATTCTTGATAATAAAGTGGTAAGTAGCGTACTTGAACCTTTGAAAAACACCATAAAATCTGTAAAAGATATTAAAATAAATGGTAAAAGTATTCAATCCGGTGTCGAAAATACAATGGCAGCAACAACAACCGGTTGTGTAATCATTGATGATTTAACCGGAAGAAATAATGACAAGTCAAATGTTGATTTAGCAGTTGGCTCATAAGGAGATTTAAAAATGGAACTCAGTATCAGACCATCAGTAACAGCACCTATCGCAGTAAAAACAAATGATATTAAACAAAAAGTAAGAGATAATTCGACTGAGATGACAGTCGGCGGTGGTGCGGGTCTTGCGGCTTTCGGAACAATTAACCAATCTTCTAAAATCGGTAGTAGTTTTGCCAAAGCTATAAAAAGTGCTAAAAATATTAAAATAGAACGTCAAGCTCAAATTTTAGAGCTGGTTGCTAAGTGCAAGCCGTTGTCAAAATTCGCAACAAATCCTATCGTTAAAAAAGTTGCGGGTGGATTTGCTGGTTTGTCTGCTGTGACAACATTAATCGGTTCAACTGCAAAAATCGCTGATACTTATGGGTTCTTGTCATCTCAAAACCCTGCCGCATAACAAAGTTTTATGAACAACTAAAAAGACCTTGATATATTCAAGGTCTTTTTAGTTGTTCAATATTAATAAACGGTAATTTCTTTATATTTACCTCTATCCCTATCCTTTTGTTGTTTGGATGAATAGGCTAATTAAATCATTCAATGCTGAATATTGTTTTTGGTAGTTTTGAGTTTGTTTTTCAAGGTTTGTTATTTTTCTTTTATACTCTTGAATAGTCATCTGACATTCTTTTGTAGATTCTTTTAAATTATTTTGTACTTCTTGAGCTTCGGTTAGGACGCTTTTCATTGAAATCCCGAGTGCTTCCATTGTTTGTCTTATAATTTGTGCGCCTGTATGTCTGGTAACTCCGCTTGGAAGTTGTGAAATTAATTTTTTTAAAACGAGAATATTCCCCGGCATATCTGAATTAGGGGCAGGTTTTTCTTCTTCTGTCATAAAATCATAATTTTGTGATTCTTCAACTTCAACAAAATTATCAGCTAATAAATCTGTTAATCCTAAGTTATTAGAATCACTTTCCACAGCTGAATCATCTGTTAACAAGCCATTATTAGCAATTGTATTTAATGCTTCAACGTCAACATTCAACGGTTCTGTTTCAAGGTCATTTTTTGATTGAACAATTCCAGAATCAACTTCGGATTGTTTTTTTAAAGCCTCTACTATCTTTTTCCCAACACCATCATTTAAATTACTCAATTGATAACCCTCTTTTTTAATAAACAACAATCAAGTGTTATTATAATAAAAATATTGGATTTAAGCAAGAATTTTACATAACATAATTTTATTAACAAAAGGTTTTATAATATAATAATGTCATGGAAATTCTAACGGAATTAGTTGAAATAAAAAATGCATGTTTGGGTCTTGGATTTTTTGACGGGGTACATTTCGCTCATAATAGGATGATTAAAGAACTCGTTGAGATATCTAAAAGAAATTATGCAAAGTCTGTTATTTTAACCTTCAAAACAAGCCCTGCTGAAATGTTTGTTAAATCAGTAAAATATCTTACAACACGAATCGAACGTGAAGATTTAATTTCAAATTTGGGTGTGGATTATATGATAGAGCTTGATTTTGATAAACATTTATCTAATGTAAGCGCAGAGGATTATCTGAAGATGTTATATAAATATTTCACTCCAAAATATATTTTGACAGGGTTTAATCATACATTTGGAAACGGAAAATCAGGTGATTCTCAATTTTTAAAAAATAATAAGGAAAAATTTGGGTATATATATAAAGAAATTTCTCCGGTTAAAATTGAAGGAGAAATTGTCAGCTCGACATTGATTAAGAATTATCTAAAAAAAGGTGATATAAAAAAAGCAAACCAATTACTGGGGCATGATTATAATATTTCAGGAAATGTTATAAAAGGTAATATGATAGGCAGAACAATAGGATTTCCGACGGCTAATATTATGTATCCTGATAATAAGGCAGAAATTCCATTTGGAGTATATAAGGTAAAAGCTAAAATTGATAACAATATTTACCCCAAAGCATTGATGAATTACGGCAAAAAGCCAACCGTCAATAACGGTGAAAATAAACCTGTTGCAGAAGTTCATATAATAGGGTTTAATAGTGATATATACGGTAAAACAATAAGTATATCAGTGATTGATAAAATACGGGATGAAAAAAAGTTTGGTTCACTTGAGGAACTAAAAAAACAAATAAACGAGGATTTAAAACAATGTTAAAAGTTGTCGTTATCGGTTATGGTGATATGTTTAATAATGCTATTGCGGGGGTTTTAGACTCAGGTGCAAAAATCGTCGGAGTTTTAAGACACGACAGGGTTAAATATCCAAGATTTATAAGGTGGATAAAAGATATAATAAACCCTGATACTGATTATAATTATATAAAAAGTTATAATTTGCATGAAATTAAGGTGAAAAGTGCAAACAGTGATGCTTTTAGAAAACAATTACTGAAGTTGAATCCTGATATTATGATAGTTGCATCGTGGAGTGAAAAGTTAGAAAAAGCAACTTTTGATATGCCAAAAACAGCAACCTTAAATCTTCACCCATCATTGTTACCCAAATACAGAGGTCCAAATCCGTATATTCATGTGATAAAAAACAGAGAAGAAAAATCAGGAGTCACAATTCATCTGGTTGATAGCGGACTAGATACAGGGGCAATCTTAGATCAGAGAGAGGTAAAAGTGTTGCCGACTGATACGGGAAAAGAGCTGAAAGCTAAAACAACACTTGCAGCAAGAGGTGCGTTGTGCGAATTATTACAAAAAATGAGCGAAGATGTTGTGTTTCCTGTTCAGCAAAAAGAGGACTGTGCCACATATTTTTCTAACGATTACGATACAGATATAAATTTTTCAAAGCCGGTAGAAGATACAATAGCTCAAATTAAAGGAATTTACCCCTGGGGAAGAACATATTTTTATCACAAAGGTAATGCAATATATCCAAATCCATACAGGTTAACCGTAATTGACTCTGATAATTCGGATAAAAAGATTGGAGAGGTTATAGCGACTGATTATAATGATAAAAGTATAACGGTTGTTTGCCCTGAAGGGAAATTATTAAGAATGGGCGGGGTGAATCTGTACGGTCAGTATAAGAAGTTTTTAACCAAAGGTTATATAAGGCGTACGGTTAAAGTGGGTGATATATTAAATTAAGGGAAGTCTTATGCCTCATTTTTTTATAAGTTCAAAATCAGTTAATGATAATAAAATAACAATATGTGATAAAGAAAATTATAATCATATAGTTAAATCTTTAAGGATAAAAATTGGCGAAAGTTTGTTGCTCATTGATGAAAATGAAACAGAATACACAACAAAAGTAGAATCAATAGACAATCGTTCGCTTGTTGCAAATATTATAAATTCGGAAAAATCAAAGAGAGATTTAAGTTACAATTTATATTTGGCACAATCTCCGCTGAAAAGTGATGCACAATTAACCGTTATTGAAAAATCAACAGAACTGGGGGTTCGTGGTGTATATCCGATTTATACAGATAATTGCGCCCTAAAAAAATCTGTTGCCGTATCAAAAGTTGAAAAATGGCAAAAGGTTATGTATGAAGCGTCAAAACAGTGTGAAAGAGCAAATATTCCAACCTGCTATGACGTAACGGATTTAAAAACCTTATTAGAATCAAAAAAATTCGATAAAATTCTGGCTCTTTGCGAGCGCCATACTGAAATATCTTTAAAGGATTATATTGAATGTAATCCCGCAAAAAAAGATGAGAATATACTTATAATCATAGGTCCGGAGGGTGGATTTTCTGATAGAGAGTTTAAATATTTTAAAGAATTAAATTTGCCAATGCTTTCTTTAGGTGATTTAATACTAAAAGCGGAAACAGCGGTTATAGTTACAATAGGAAACATAATTTACGGTTATGGAAAGTAAACTAAAAAGTTTAAATAATAATAAAATATATAATATGTTATCTACTTTCAACAACGAGATATATCTGGTAGGCGGCGGGATTCGTGATATTCTTTTGGGCAAAGCCCCAGAAAATATTCACGATTTTGATATTATAGTGACAGATGAAAATGCGAAAACCTTTGCTGAAAAATTTGCGCAAAAATACAATGTTTCAGCCTTAATCCCGCTTGATGTCGAAAATAATATTTATAGAATCGTTATGGAGGATAAAATAAATTATATCGATGTTACAAATCCGATAAACAATTCTTTAAACGATGATATTTCCCGTAGGGATTTAACAATCAATTCGGTAGTCTATAACATAAGGACTTTTGAAATTCTTGATTTGTATAACGGAATATCTGATATCAAAAATAAAATAATCAGAGGAATTTCTGAGGAAAACTTTACAGATGATCCGCTTAGAATAATAAGAGCATTTCGGTTTGCCTCAGTTCTTGGGTTTGATATTGAAGAAAAAACAAAATCATATATCAACAAACATAAAGATAAAATTCTGATGCCGGCAGTTGAGCGCAGAAACTGCGAAATATTAAAACTTTTTGGCGGAAAGTACGCAGACAGTGTAATTGAAACGATGGATAACATGGGAATTATTGATATAATTTTCCCAATAATGCTTGATGTAAAAAAAGTCCCGCCAAATACACATCATCATTTGGATTTATTCCATCATTCATTATCAACGGTTAAATTTATTCAGGAAATTTATGAAACTTCATCTAACGAGGTGAAATCACATTTAGAAGCTATTGATTTTGGCGGAGATACAAGATTAGCACATTTAAAGCTGGCAGGATTTCTTCATGACATCGGGAAATTCTCTACTTGGACTATTGAGGATAGCGGCAGACATCGTTTTATCAGGCATGATGAAATTGGTGCAGATATTGCTAAAGGTATTTTAAAAGAACAAAAATTCTCAAAAAAACAAATTGAATACATATCTTTTATTATAAGAAACCATATTTATCCATCAGCTGTTGTGTCAGCCCCTAATATATCAGATAAAATTTATATGAGGTATGTCAGAAAAGCCGGCGATAATTCAATCGATTTGATAACTGTTGCAAAGGCAGATAGATTGTCTGCAAGAGGGGAAGCGGTAACAGATGATATGGTAAAAGAAAATATAAGCAATCTTAATAAATTGCAGAACTTTTATCTTAAAGTTAAACCGACTCTGGTTCCGCTCCCAAAATTACTCGATGGCGGACAAATAATGAAGATTAAGAACATTAAGCCGTCAAAAGAGTTGGGAATGATTATTTCTGCATTAACAGAAGCGCAGCAAGAAGGACTGGTAAATACTTATGCTGAAGCTGTTGAATTTGTGAAAAATTTTAAGTAAGTTTTAGTTTTATATAAAAAAAAACAGGTCGGATATCCTTCCTGTTAAGATTTTACACTAGCCGAAATATAAATAGCATGTTTATTATAGCTTTTTTTTTAAGTCAGTGCAAATTAATACTTAACATAAGAATAAAAGACAACATATAGTAAAAGCCGGTGCCAAAGGACTGTATGAGCAGGATTCATCAGTTTTTATATCATTAAGAAGGCTTGTAATTAATTTATATGATGAAAATAGTAATATCCCCCAAAAACCCGCCAGAATTATATTTGCGCCCCAAAATGTTATATTTTTTGAAACGTAAAGAAAAAGGCATGTAATACAAAAAATTATTAAGTATTTTAAAGTTTTGCCTTTATTTTGTCGGATAAGAGTCATTATGTAATTAGGTAAAATCAGCGCGAATTGTATGATTAATAAGTAAATATAATATAATAATATTTTATCAAAACCAATAATTACCCCCAAAGCTCCGAACAAATATATATCACCAATTCCAAAAGTTTCTCGGTTTAAAAAGTTACGCCCCAAAAGAATAATTGTCGATAAGATTCCGGCACTGACAAAGCCTCCCAAAATAGAGTTTATAACATCATATCTGTTGAATATAAGTCCTGCAATAATAACAGGAATTGCATGCCGAAAAGATATTTTTTTTATTTGAATATCCGTGAATGACATTACCAGCCCAAGGGAAAGTATAATTATTACTGATATCGCATCAAAAACAGAAATATATCGGTAAAAAGAAATAAGTACAATTGCCATCCCTAATAATTCAACAATAGGGTATCTTATACTTATTGTTTTATTACAAAAGTAACATTTCCCGTGAAGTATTAAAAATGATAAAATAGGAATATTATGCCACCAATAGAGTGAATGTTGACATTTTGGACATTTTGACGGAGGATAAATAATACTTTCACCCGTAACGGTTCTTACTATCAATACATTCAAAAAACTACCCCAACACAGACCGATTATTCCAATAAAAATACACAGCAGTATATCCATTAATTACTCCATATCGTGTTTCTTTATTATGTCATACATATAGTTAAATGCTTTTTTCAATCTTCTTGACACCATCATTTGATTTATATCAAGTTTTTCAGCAATCTCCGTTTGTTTCATATCCTCGTAATAAAAAAGTTCAACGATTTCTTTATATTCAGCCGGTAAATTTTTAATGATATTATCAATTTCCATTTGTCTGTCTTTTTGCTCGGAATATTCCTTATAATCATACGCAGGAGTTAAATCTCCGATGGAAGTTTTATTCCCGTCAATATTAATAATTTCATCTAAAGATGTTATTTTTTTACGTCTGTCAACGTCTATAGCCGTATATACTTTTTGAACCGGAACATCAAGAGCCTCTGCAACTTTTTGGTTTGTCATGTTATCCATTTCTTCTTCATCTAAATCTCTGATAAAGTTTTTTATGCGCATAGTAAGTTCAATAATTTCACGGGGAACTCTTATAAGAGATACTTTATCTCTCATATAATGCTGCATTTCTCCTACTATTAAGTATCCTGCATATATTCTAAATTTTGGACACAATTCAGGTTTGTAGCGTTCGATTGATTTTACTAAACCGATTGAACCAGCTTGAATTAAATCTTCTACAGGGTCTTCTGCACGCCGAGCAATTGAGTTTGCTATTTTTTTTACAACAGGCATCATTGCTACAACTATCAAATTCATTAATCTTTTTTTTTGTTTTTTATTAGAAGTTTTTGCGTAATCAGAAAGCCAATCTTGTATTTTTATATATATAGAATCATTTTTTTCAGTATTATTCAAACTAATGTCCTCAAATAAACAATATTTACAAATAATATTATATCGGTAACAAAGAAGATTGTAAATTTTAAAAATTTGTAAATGTCGCAAACACAATGTTAAGTTTTGTAAACTTGCAAAAAGCCTAAAATAGAAGGTTTTTGTATGAAGTAATTAATTTTTCATGGAAAAAGGCAATTTTTATTTTCAAAAAAACTTTATAAAAATACGGGGAATTAAATAAAGGGGAATATTATGATTAATGGAGTAAATTCAGTTAATCCTGCTGATTTTCAAAAGAAGATTGATCAGGCAAGAACATTTGAAAATTTTGATTTGGCACACACTTATGTAATACCAATGACAGGTAACAGTACAACAACCCAAATGGGTGCGGTTGAAGCCACTAAAAAAGACAATAACTCCGATAAAGATGACAAAAATGATGGTAAAATAGGTTTTTGGAGCGCCGCAGGTCATTTTGCAAAAGGTGTCGGGAAATTCTTCTGGGGAATGGTTTCTGATGAAGAAGGAAATTTCAGCATTGGTCAGGCACTTAAAACCGTCGCAATAGGTGCAGGTATCGCGGCAGCAGCCGCTATAGTCCCCGGTGCAGGTGCAGCATTGGCTCTTGGCTTTTTAGCACACGGCGGATATGGAATGGCAAAATCTATTTATCATATTGCTACAGCAAAAACTGATGCAGAAGATGCTCTCGCTTGGGAAAATCTCGGTTCATCAACAACCGAAACAGGCTTAGCATTTTGGGGTGCTAAGAAAACAGGTGCTTTTGACAAAGCAGGTAAAGCGTTTAAAGCAATAAAAACTTCAAGCGGAAATGTTTATAACGGATATAGATCAGGCGGCTGGAGTCAAGCTAAAGCAACATTAATTCAAGAAGGCGAAAACGCATATAATTTTGGCAAAACAAATATATACGACAAATCAATATCAAACTTTAAAGCGTTAACTGATAATGCAAAACTAAATCTTGATAAAATAAAAAAATCAGGCACAGAATCAAAAGATGCTGCATTTAACGAAGGTGTTGATGCTATAAGAGGTAAGAATCAAGCAGAAGCACTAAGAGAAATTAGAGATTTGCAAACAAAAGTTCAAAATACAACTGATGCGGCTTTAAAAGAGCAAGCACAAGCAAAATTAGATGGTGCAATCAAGGCTTACAAAGAATCAGCAAATCATAACCAATATACAATAGCGGATGAAGCATTGAGAAAATCTCAAACAGAATCATTAGAAACTGCAATCAAGCAAGCTGAAAAGAATATATCCGATACATCAAAAGACTTGGCAAAAGCAACATCAGAGCTAAAGAAAAACCCAACAGATGCAGGATTAAAAGCTAATGTTGACGGACTTCAAAGAATGTTAAATATTCAAAAAGATGCATTAGCAGTACAAAAAATGGCAAAAACAGGTATTAACGGACCTACATACAAATACATCGGCACTGAAACAGTACGTGAAGGGATTAAAACTCCGGGATATAACTGGATAACAGTAAATGCAGCAGGCAGAGGTTACTATGACGCAGCATAATAATAAATATTAAATTTAAAATATCAAAGAACCCCTTAGTGAAAATTCTAAGGGGTTCTTTATTCTATTCAAATCTTCGTCTTTGTTTTGTCGGATCTACATGTGTATCCCAATTTATTTCCATTTTATGAAAATAATTTGCTAATTTTTCACCAATACTAATAGGAGCCGGAGTAAAATGTGTTTTTCCATTATAACCTACACTTGTTTCCATATTTATGCCTGAGTCTTTAATAATATTTTTGACCGGACGATTTAAACTTGATTGAAAACCTAATTTTCTGTTTACTACAACAATCTCATTACGTTGATTAACTGATACACTTCCCACTCGCATATTATTTTCCCCTTTTATCTATAATTTGCTATGTCTGTTTATATAATAATCGTAAACTTATGAATTTGCTATATGTTTACAATTTATGTACAATTTATTTACCAAACAAACCCATTTCAATAACTTTTTTACAAATCCTAACGGTATTTAAAGCTGCACCGATTCTTAAATTATCTGCAACACACCACAAAGATATCCCGTTATCAAAAGCAATATTTTTTCTTATTCTGCCGACATAAACAGGATCTTTCCCATCAGCATCTCTAGTTGTAGGATATTCATAATTATCAATATTATCAATAACTTCTACCCCATAAGCATTTTTAAGAATATTTCTGACTTCATCAGGTGATATATTATTTTTAAATTCAATATCGACAGCTTCCGAATGTCCCCTGTAAACAGGAACTCTCACAGCAGTACAAGAAATTGGGGTTTCTTCAGGCAAATGAAGAATTTTTTTAGTTTCGTTTGTAACTTTCATTTCTTCCTTAGTATAACCGTTTTCCGTAAATACATCAATCTGAGGGATAACATTAAACGCAATAGGTTTTTTAAATGCTTCATTTATAAAATTTTCACCTTTAATATGAGCTTTTGTATTTGCATCTAATTCTTTCATAGCTTTTAATCCTGCTCCGCTCACAGCTTGATAGGTTGAAACAATTAGTCTTTTTATTGTTGCTTTTTCGTGTAAAGGTTTTAGTACAAGCATAAGCTGAGAAGTCGAACAGTTAGGATTTGCAATAATCCCTTTATGGTTTCTTAAATCTTCATCATTTACCCCCGCAATAACTAAAGGAACATCTTTATCCATTCTAAAAGCACTTGAGTTGTCAATAATAACTCCTCCACGCTTAACAATTTCAGGAGCAAAAAGTTTGCTTGTTCCGCCGCCTGCTGATGCCATTACAATATCTACCCCGTCAAAACTTTCTGGCTTTGCTTCTTCTACGGTATATTCTTTACCTTGAAACTTAAGTTTTGTTCCTGCGCTTTTTGCACTTGATAAAAATTTTATTGACTCAAACTCCACCCCGAGCTCTGTTGTTATGCTCATTATCTCTCTGCCTACAACTCCGGTTGCTCCAAGTATCGCTATATTTGGTTTTTTCATTATTTTTCCTTTCAAAAATTTTATAATATATTATCTAATCCGTAAACAAATCCGCCCTTATCAAATATATACCTAACAGCAAGTAATACCCCAGGCATGTAACAATCACGAGTTGTCGAATCGTGTCTGATTTTGAGAGTTTGACCGTTCGCCCCAAAGATAACTTCTTGTGAAGCCATAAATCCCGGCATTCTGACTGAATGGATATGGATATTATTATATGATGTTCCGCCTCTTGAACCTTCAATTGTTTCAACTTCAGCGCAATTCCCTGATGTAAAGTTTTCATTTACCTCTGCCATCATTTTTGCGGTTCTGATTGCTGTTCCTGACGGGGCATCTTTCTTTTGGTTATGATGTAGTTCAATTATTTCTGCGTTATTAAAATATTTTGCGGCAGTTTTTGCAAACATCATCATTAAGACCGCTCCTGTCGAAAAATTAGGTGCAATAAAACAGGCTGTTTTATTTTTATTTGACAATTCTTTCAATTCTTCTATTTGTTCATCTTTAAGGCCTGTTGTCCCTATTACCATATTGATTTTGTTATTTAAACAATATTTTGCATTTTCATATATTGATTGCGGTTGAGTAAAATCTACAAGCACATCAATTTCTCTTTCTTCGTGGGCTTTTTCTATAGAATTAAATTCTCCGCAAATTATATCAATTCTTGCCGTTAGTTCCATATCCTCAGCACCTTTAACGGCACTGACGACTTCTCTGCCCATTTTCCCGTTCGCACCGCAAACCGCTACTTTTATCATAAATCCTCTCCCTCATTTTTTAAGTTGTTGTTATAATGCAGTAAAAATTTACCGACATGATAATTATCGCACAATTATCCATGACTTTATAGAAACATTAAGAATTTTGTAGTTCTTTTTCTGCCGATTTTGCCTGAACGTAAGTGTAAAGTCCTATGGCACCTGCAACTAAGCCGTTTACAATTAATGATGTTTTTAAGTTCTTTGCCATTCCAAACATAGCTGAACAAATCTTATCTACTCCAAGTCCTATCCCAAATGCACCGATTCCTGCAACTGCACCTATTCCTGCCGGTGATGATATTACTGATGACATTCTCTCTGACATCTTTGGTTTTTGTTGGTTAGCTTTCATTGTTATATGTGAATTGTATGATATTGGTGATACGTTCATAATACATTTATCCTTATTCTACACACTTATTATAATTACGCTAAAATTTTAAATTTGCTATTATATTACCAAAAATTTACAAAATCTAAATAGGTGATTAGGGGGATTATTAAAATTATAGATTTTATGATATCCTGTTTCTATGAACAGGGCTTTTAGAATAATTCTGACTATCATTATAATATTATTAGCTTTATGGTTATGTATTCGGGTTGATAACGGAGGTGGTAAATATATACTCAATACATCCTGTTTAAAACCAAATCCAAATGCTGTTGATATTGATTTGAATTATCCTGTTCCCCAAAATGTAACAATTAACGGAATTGATTTTTTGCAGTCACAATTACCTCTTGGTAAATTTGGCGGGGAATTTGTAACTTCAACTATCGGAGAAGGTCCAAAGACTTTTAATCCTTTTGTGTCAACAGATGCAACATCATCAGCGATGGCTGATGTTATGTATGACGGGTTATTCACATCTAATCCTATGACAGGTGAGGTAATCCCCAAACTTGCAAAATCTTTAAAAATACATGGTAACAGATATATTATTACGTTAAGAAAAGGGGTAACTTGGTCTGATGGTAAACCTATTACGGCAGATGATGTCATGTTTACTTGGAAAGATATTATCTTTGCAGGGCTTGGTAATACCTCAACCCGTGATGCGATGTTAATCGACGGAGAATTACCTACAATAAAAAAAATAAATGATTATACGGTTGAATTTGCTATAAAGCGTCAGTTTGCACCTTTTTTAAGGATGTTATCTGCTCCGATTGCCCCAAAACATTATTTTACAAAGGATAAAAAATGGAAAGAAAATTTTGACAGATTCCTTGCAACAAATACTGACCCTAAAACGATAGTATCAAGCGGTGCTTACAGGTTAAAAGAGTATGTTCCTGCTCAAAGAGTTGTTTTTGTTAAAAACCCAAAATATTACATGATTAACAAAAATAACGAAAGGTTACCTTACATATCAAAATTGGTCTATCTGATTGTAGGTGACATAAATAACCAAATACTCAAGTTTGAAGCAAAAGAGCTTGATGAAATATCTTTAAAAGGCGGAGATGTCGCAAGATATAAGGCAAAAGAAAATAAGTCCGATTACGTCATTTATAATCTTGGTGCGGATAACGGGACAATGTTTATCGCAATTAATCTCAATAACAGAAAGAATAAAGATAGCGGTAAATATTTTGTTTCGCCCGTGAAGCAGCGATGGTTTCAGGATGTAAATTTCAGAAAAGCAATCGACTATGCCATAGACAGAAAAAGTATGGTTCAAAATATTGCAAACGGAATGGCAACCCCGCTTTATACCGCTGAAAGCCCTAACGGAATATTCTTTAATGAAAAAATTAAAGGACATAATAGAGATTTGAATAAAGCGTTTTCACTCTTAAAACAGAGCGGGTTTGTTTATAAAAGTGGGAAATTGTATGATAAATCAGGAAATAGAGTTGAGATAGATTTATCCACAAATGCAGGCAATACCGAACGCGAAGCGTTAGGTGTTATGATAAAACAAGACCTTGCCGATATTGGAATACAAGTTAATTTTAAGCCTGTTGAATTTAACTCGCTTGTGAACAAAATAACAAATTCGTTCGATTGGGATATGATTATTTTGGGCTTGACGGGTTCGCCTTTAGAACCTCATAACGGGAAAAATGTATGGAATTCAAAAGGTCCGCTGCATTTGTTTAATCAACGAACACAATTTGATATAAAAAATAATAATATTTACCCATATTCTTGGGAATCCAAAATTGATGAAATTTTTGACAAAGCGTCTTTGAGCATTGATTTTAAAGCCAGAAAAAAATATTATGATGAATATCAGCAGATAATATATAATCAAGCTCCGATTGTTTATTTGTATTCACCAATCAGAATATATGCAATCCGTTGTAAGATAAAAAATATTTACCCCTCAACCTTATCTGGTTTGACCTATAATATTGAGGAATTGTATATAGATGGGGGGAAAGAATGAAATTAGGCAAATTCATCTTAAAGCGTATACTTCAGACAATTCCGTTACTGGTTATTGTGTCTATAATTAGCTTTTTTATAATAAGATTATCGCCTGTGGATCCGCTGGCAGAATTGAGGTTGAATCCGTCAATTTCGCAGGAAACTTTAGCTAAAGAAAAGGCAAGACTCGGGCTTGATAAACCAATTATTGTTCAATATGGGTTATGGGCAAAGTCATTTGTTAAGGGGGATTTGGGTATAACTTCAAACGGTGAAAAAGTATCTGTAAAACTAATAGAAAGAATTCCAAACACTTTGATATTAACTCTTATTGTTATTTTTATGACATGGTCTGTCGGAGTTCCGCTGGGGATTCTTGGTGCAATATACAATAAAACTAAGTTAGATAGGATTTTGACTATATTATCAAGTGTCGGAATGGCTATTCCATCATTTTTCTTTGCGATATTGTTATTGATTTTTGCAGTTAAAACAGGTTGGTTTCCGGTTGGCGGGCTTACAAGCTATGATTTTAATGATATGAATTTCTTGGGGAAATTCTTTGATATCGCTCACCACTTAGTCCTGCCTGTAACAGTATTGTTTACACTTTCTCTTGCAGGACTGCAGCGTCAGATGAGAGCAAATATGCTTGATGTTCTTGATAGCGATTATATAAAATTCGCCAGAGCAAAGGGCTTAAGTGAAAATAAAATAATTTTTAAACACGCACTGCGTAATGCAATAAATCCAATGATAACGTTATTGGGTTTTGAATTTGCAGGACTCTTGAGCGGTGCGGCATTAACGGAATATGTGTTTCAGTATCCGGGATTAGGTCGACTGATATTGGAAGCCGTTATGAAATCTGATATAAATCTCGTAATGGCGTCATTAATGATAGGTTCAATAATGCTCGTGTTAGGGAATTTATTAGCGGACATCTTACTTCTTATAACCGATCCGAGAGTCAGGGGCTAAATAGAGGAAAATAAAAAAATGTTTAAGGAAATTTTAAAAGATAAATTTGCAGGAAAGGCACTCATTATACTAATAGTGATGTATGTTTGTATTGCCTGTGCAAACTTTATCGCTCCTTATTCAAAAGATTTTTCTGACAGAAATCAGGCTTATGCTCCGCCTTCACCTGTATATACAATAACGGAAGAAGGCAAATTGTCTATGCCTTATACTTATAATTATATAAGGGTTTTTGAACCCAAATTGTACCAAAATATCTATACTTTAGATAGAAGTCAAAAACATTATCTGAAACTTTTTGTAAAAGGAGAACAATACAAAATCCTTGGTGTTATTCCTTGTTCAATACATTTATTTGGAACAGATGATGGCGGAAGATTTTATCTTCTTGGAACTGATATAAACGGTCGTGATGTGTTTTCAAGGTTGTTGTTTGGCGGAAGAATATCACTCACAATAGGATTTCTTGCTTTATTTATATTATTCCCGATAGGACTTTTGTATGGCGGAATCTCCGGTTATCTAGGCGGATGGGTTGATATAATAATGATGCGATTTGCCGAAGCGGTTATGGCTATTCCGAGTTTTTATCTTTTGATAATATTGGCATCTGTTTTGCCTGCAAATATGACAAGCACTCAGAGATTTGCACTTATTGTAATTATTCTTGCCTTGATTGGCTGGGCAGGTTTTGCTCGTGTAGTCAGAGGGATGGTATTATCAATAAAAAATGAAGAATTCGTTCAATCTGCTCAAACAATAGGTGCATCAAAATTAAGAGTTATAACAAAGCATATACTTCCTCAAACCACGAGTTATGTTATTATTGCAATGACGTTAAGTGTACCGTCTTATATTCTATCAGAATCCGGTTTGAGCTTCTTAGGGTTAGGTATTCAGCAGCCTGATGCAAGCTGGGGCAATATGCTGAAAGAAGCACAGGAATATATAAATATACTATACAGACCTTGGCTTTTGACTCCCGGGGTACTTATATTTATTGCTGTTTTATGTTTTAATCTTGTCGGTGATACGGTCAGAGATATCTTAGATCCAAAAGGTAAGGTGAGATAATGAAGCTATTGGATATAAAAAATTTGAACTTATCTTTTAAAATGGAAAACGGTGTTTTTCCTGCACTTTATGATGTTTCACTGTCATTAAATAAAGGTGAAATACACGCTCTTGTCGGGGAATCAGGCTGTGGAAAAACAATGACTGCAATGAGTATTATCAAGCTTTTACCTAAAAATGCTATTATTACAAGTGGTGAAATAATTTATAATGATACAGATATACTAAAATCTTCCGACAAAGAATTACGCAATATAAGAGGTTCGAAAATTGCGCTAATTCCGCAAGACCCGATGACTTCATTAAACCCTTTATACACAATAGGCAATCAACTACTCGAAATAATCGAAAAAGATAAATCTCTCACAAAAGAAGAAATGAGAGAGAAATGTATAGAAGTTTTAGAGCTTGTAAAACTTCCGGACCCTAAAAACAAACTTGATATTTACCCTCATGAGTTATCAGGAGGAATGAAACAGCGGGTTATTATTGCTATGGCACTTGCGAGCAAGGCTGAGATTATTATAGCAGATGAACCGACAACTGCGCTTGATGTTACTATTCAGGCTCAGATTATGAAATTATTAAATGAAATAAAGAAAGAATTTAATACTTCAATTCTTTTAATAACGCATGACTTGGGGTTGGTTGGTGAATATGCCGATGAAATATCTGTTATGTATTCCGGCAGAATTGTCGAAAATGCAAGAAAAGATGAGTTTTTTAATAATACACTTCACCCTTATTCAAAAGCACTTATGGGAGCTTTACCTGCAAATACAAATGATAAGATTTTGAAAACTATTGACGGTCAGCCTCCTAATCTTCAGGAAGAAATTATTGGATGCAGATTTTCTCCAAGGTGTGAAGATTGTGATATAACTGTTTGTCAAGAGTTACCTTGCTTAAAAGAAAAAACACCAAATCATTTTGTTTCATGTCACAAAGTATAATTATTGTAAATTTATGTAACAAAATAAGCCCAAATGCCATATTTTATTAAAGATTTTATTTATCTCTGCCGTAATTCATCATATAGGAAAAGAATGAACAAGGAGTAACAGATGGGTTTATCATCATCACAAGCTCGTCTATTGACGTTAACGTCAAGACAACATGCTGTTGAATATGCGGCTCAAAGACTTGAAGCCCAAAAACTTCAGCTTGCTAATGACTCCGATCAAGTTTATAACGATTATATGAAAAGACTTGATGCTTCAAAAGTACAATATAAGGTTATCCAGCCGGATGGAAGTATATATTATGATGATGCGACATTTGCAAAACTGGCACAAAATAATTTTATGTTTAATGTCGACGGTAAAGTATATTTAGAACTCGGTGATGCTTCGGAAAAAGATCCGGAAGATTCTACAAAATACAAACCGGGGACTGTTCGCCGCGCATTACAAGATAAAGGCATTGATATTTCAGCAAGTGATTCTTATACGTTATTGACAGCACTAATAAAAGAAGGACTCGTTGTATTAATGGAAGAATCTTTTGACAAAGAGTCCGGTTATGAGTATAAGAAACTTGATGAATCTTCTCCTGCCCCATCAATAGTATATACAGATCCGTCTACGGGTGAAATTACAGATAAGGGTATGCTTTCGGAAGAAATATTTAAGGTATTTAAAAATACCAGTGTCGCAACTTCAACTATGGTTCAGGAAATATCTGATGACAAAGAACTAAGAAAAGCTGAAGCCCAATATGAAGCTGATATGAACAGAATCAATGCTAAAGATGCAAGATATGATACTGAATTATCACAGCTCGAAACTGAAAGAAATGCTATCAAAAACGAAATTGACACATTAAAAACAGTCGCAAAAGACAACGTAGATAGGACATTCAAGCTATTTACGTAGAAATAAATAAATCCCCTTAATAAATAGAGAGATGTTATAATTATCATAACTTTCTCTATTCACTATAATTTTATAATTTTCCCTATAAATTTTCCTATATTTTTTATTTCCCGATGTTAACAGCCTCGGGTTTTTGTTTTTGGGGGTAAATATATATTGGTAACCTATAAAAACTCAAATTTTCTAAAAAAGGCACTAGGAATTAGTTTCGGCGGGGCACTTTAAGGTTTTGTAAATATAATAAAACTACCAAATTATATTTGAAAAAGAAGTTTTTAGAGGTGACCTATTGATGTAGTGTTATAAAACTTCTGACAAGACCTTATCTGTTTTAAATTTTCTGTCTGAATGACCTGATAAATAGTCTTTTAACAGATTAAAACAAACTAAACATACTTTGTCTGTTGCTTTTATATCATAATCGCTCACATAATCAAAATCATATTTAATCATCGATGTCAGAAAATCTCTTATTTTATGATGAAGTTTTAGTGAAACATAATATTTGGTATTGCATTCCGAACAAAAAACCCCGCATCTTTCTTTTGAAAAATACATATCTTCATCAAGTATACGTTTACCACAATGCAGGCATGTGTCTAATTCAGGACATATTCCTGAAATAAGCATCATTTTTAATTGAAACTTGATGACAGCAATAATGACTTCTTTTCTTTCCTCAGCTTCTGATATTTTATTAAGTGCTTTATATAAAAGACTATATGTTTCTTCCGAGGAAGGGTCATTTTCTATCCCAAAATTTGCTACGACTTCAGCTATATAAGACGAACACATTAGCTTTAGCATGTTTTCTCTGATTTTTTTGAATGAATTAATTGTATTAGCCTGACAAACAGTGTCAAGATTTCTTCCTCTCGAAAATTGAAGGGTGTTTGCTATCAGAGAATCCATTCTTGCTCCAAGTTTGCTTTTGGGTTTTTTAACCCCTTTTGCAACAGAGCGTAAAAGACCTTTATCTTTTGAATACATAACAACTATTTTATCCGCATCACTAAGGTCATACGACCGCAAATTGATAGCATCAGTTGTATAATTCTTTTCCACTATCTGTTAAATCTCCCATAATTATTCTATATTGAAATTTTCTAATTGTCTATAATTGTATCGAATTAATAATATCATTTATATTTAATTTGGGGTTTATTTCTTTTAAGGTGATTATAGAAGAATAGTCTGTTGATTCTTTAAAAATGTTATCAAGCAGTTCTCTGTTGTAATCCAGTAATATAGAACCATGTTGAAGAATATAGCCGTTTTTTCTGCTTTGAGCAGAACCGATAAATTTTTTGTCTTCAAAACATAAATCCGCTCCTGTTGATACTGACATGCAATAATTATTTTTGGAAATATGTCTTGGGCATCCGCCAATAGTTAAATCTATCCCCAAATTTTTGAAAACATCAATCCATAATCCTGAAATATATTTATAAGATTCCATAATATTTTCACCATTAGGAATACTATCAACCGGTGCGACATAGCTATATGTTAGTTCCATATCATGTAAAAGCGCACGCCCACCTGTCAGTCTGCGAACACAGTCAATATCGTATTTCATTAAAACAGATTTATCAATAAAAGAATCATCTTGATTTCGTCCTAAAGAAACACATGCCGGTTTCCAACCGTACAGCCTTAAGATTGGCTCTTTTGTTTGATTTTTTATGGCATTATCCAGCAGGTTGAAATCAATCTGCATATTGTTTTCACCTGTGTTAACACTATATGGAATAAGTTTCATACAAAAATTATAATAATAAAAATATTTCTGTCTAGCCCATTATGATTTTCATAACAGCACTAAGTTCAGCCGGAGCTTTTTTGACTTCAGAATTTCCGTATTTAATTGCATTATCAGGGTCCTTTAAGCCATTACCCGTTAAAATACAAACGATATCCGAACCTTCTTTTACAAGTCCTTCTTCTTTTGCTTGAATCAATCCTGCAACTGATGCAGCACTTGCAGGCTCACAGAACACTCCCTCTGTCGAAGCCAGTAATTTATATGCCTCAACTATCTTTTCGTCGGATACACATCCGATTTTACCTTTGCTTTCATCTCTTGCGGCAACCGCTTTGTCCCAGCTTGCAGGGTTACCTATTCTGATGGCCGTTGCTAAGGTTTCAGGATTTAAAATTCTTTCTCCTCTCACGATTGCAGCTGAACCTTCTGCTTCGTATCCCATCATTTTAGGTAACTGTGAGATTTTTCCAAGTTTATGCCATTCAGTATAACCTTTCCAGTAAGCAGTAATGTTTCCTGCATTCCCCACCGGAATAAAATGATAATCAGGCGCTTTGCCTAAAGCATCAATAATCTCAAATGCCCCTGTTTTTTGTCCTTCAATTCTATATGGGTTAACAGAGTTAACAAGGGTTATTGGAGAGGTATCAGCAATCTTTCTGACAAACTCTAATGCAACATCAAAGTTTCCTTGTATTGCAATAATCTCAGCGCCGTACATCATTGCCTGAGATAGTTTTCCCAATGCAATATACCCGTCAGGAATAAGTACAAGTGTTCTCATCCCTGCTTTTGCCCCGTAAGCCGCCGCAGAGGCACTTGTGTTGCCGGTTGAGGCACATATTATAGCCTCACTTCCTGCCTCTTTTGCCTTGGTAACAGCCATAGTCATACCACGGTCTTTGAAACTACCTGTCGGATTACAACCATCAAACTTTAAGTATAAATTAGCATCTAATCCTATTCTTTTTGCAAGATTATCTGCTTTTATCAAAGGTGTATTGCCTTCGTTTAACGTAACAACGGGTGTGGTATCCGTTACCGGCAAATATTCTCTGTATCTGTTTATTAAACCTTTATAATACATTATTTTCTCCAATCTTTTATTCTTCAACTCTGATTAAACTGTCTATTTCGCATTCTGACAGTTCTTCAATTGCAGCCTGAATATCGGCTTCTTTACAAACTTCTGTAATTATTGTAATGTCAGCTGTATTATCCTCAGACAACCCTTTTTGTAATATAGTAGATAAACTAATATGCCTTTCGGCACAAACATTACCTATTTTACCAATAACTCCAATATTGTTTGGAGCTGTAATTGATAAATAATATTTATTGTATGTTTCGGAAATATTTATCGTGTTTGCGTTATGGTCATGATTACATCTCATCATAGGCAGAATATAATCTGTGTGCTTTAATTCTGCAACAATATTTATTATATCCCCCACAACAGAGCTTGCTGTCGGAAATTCTCCTGCCCCAGGGCCGGTAAAGGCAATCTCACCCATTGGAAAGCCTTTTAGACAGACTGAATTTGTTACATAGTCGACATGCGCTAACGACGAGGATTTTTTGACAAGCATTGGATGGACTCTTACATCAGCGTTACCATTTTCGTCAAGATTCCCAAGTGCTATAAGTTTTATTTTATAGCCTAATTCATTGACTTTTTTCATATCCTCGGCTCTTACTTTTGTTATACCTTCTCTATAAACATTTTCAAGTTTTACCCTTGACCCAAATGCAATTGTTGAAAGAGTTGTTATTTTATACATCGCATCAAAACCTTCAACGTCACCAGTCGGGTCTGTTTCTGCGTAACCTAATTCTTGAGCTTCTCTTAAGACATCATTATAAGAGGCTCCATCTATATCCATTTTTGTAAGAATATAGTTTGTTGTACCGTTCAAAATTCCTTTAATTTGAGAAATTTTATTTCCTGCCATAATAGTTTTCATTGGCATAATTAAAGGTATTCCTCCTGCGATAGCAGCTTCATACAATATAACTCTATTGTGTCTTTCTGCAAGATTAAAAAGTTCTTCCCCTTTTTTTGCAAGCAATTCTTTATTAGCTGTTACAATGTGTTTACCGTTTTCTATTGCTTTTGAAATATATTCCCAAGCCGGTTCGACTCCGCCTATTACTTCAACCAGTATATCAATTTCAGGGTTATTTATTATTTCGTATGCATCAGTTGTTAATATCGAAGTGTCAAAATTTTCTATATTGCGCTTTTTATTTATATCTTTAACAACAATTTTTGATATTTCTATATCGTTAAATTCTTGTAAAGTTTTATATACACCTGTGCCAACAGTGCCAAGACCTATCATTCCGACTTTGTATTTTTTCATATATTCCTCTTTCTTATTTATAAATTATTTTACAATAAAATATCGATATAACTGGCTTTTTAGCCATAAATGTAACAGATTGTAACATGCACAATGTGAAATATTAAAGATTTTATTTTTCCCTGCCGTAATACAAAATACAGATACAAAAGGATTGTATCAGCAATATAAGGAATACAGGTATGGGTTTATCGTCATCACAAGCACGATTGCTGAACTTGACAGCAAGAATGCACCAAATTGAATATAAGGCAGCACGACTTGAAGCAATGAAACTTCAGATGGCGAATGAATCTACAAGGGTTTATGAAGATTATCTGGAGGCGTTGGATAAGACCAAGCTCCAATTTAAATCATTAAACACTGATGGCTCTGTTACTTATAAGGATGTTAATAACTTGAGTGATTTGGCTTCAGTAGGTATTTATTTATGTCAAGTCGGTGTCGATACAAGCGGCAAGGCTACATATACGGTTATAGATAGTAATGCGGCATCTATCTCTTTCCACGGTCAAACAATTGCAATCAGCAGAGATTCTATAATTAATTTAATAAATTCAGGTGAATTTGTGCTGAGTACAAAGACAGGAGCTCCTACTGGTAATGATTTGACCAGTGTTTCTACAAATACAAGTTTGCAAGAAGTAACTGATGAAGTTAATCTCAAAAAAGCTGAAGCAAAATATGAAGCAGATATGAAACGTATTGATATGAAAGATAGGAAGTATGATACAGACTTGGCTGCAATGGATGCTGAGCGTAACGCGGTAAAACAAGAAATGGAGACATTAAAAACAGTTGCAAGAGACAACGTTGAGAGAACATTTAAATTGTTCTCGTAATATGAATGAACAGTGAATAGACTATTTCACCTGTTGTATTCATAACGCAAGATTCAAAAATATAATTTTCCCTATAATTTTCCCTATAATTTTTTATGAGCCACTTGTATAAAGTGGTTTTTTATTTTGTAAATTATAGTTTATCAGCCTTCGGCTGATAAAAGTGATTAAGTGACTAGCGAAATTCCGGACGGATGAAATCCGGTAAGCGAGGG
>CACZPS010000133.1 GCA_902783125.1 uncultured bacterium
AAAGAAAGTAGGTCAGGCAATGCCTGACAAAAATAAGGAAAAATTATGACAGACGAACACAAGGATAAAGGGGTAAATGATATGAACGGTCAAAATCCGGAAGAAAACACCCAAAATAATCAAAATACAAAGGCACAAAATAACGGTGAACAGGAACGTTCGTTACCGAACAATGTTAATTCAGGTTTAATCTCATTAGAGATAGTTGCCCGTATGAATAAAATTGATATAGATATGCGTTCTATTGTTCGTGAGTTCGGGATAGAAACGGCTGATACTTCACCTGAGGAGTTGATGCGTATAGCAAAATCGAAAGGGTTTAAAATCAAAAAGAAAAAATTTGCCCTTACTGATTTGACTGATAAATATCCGATGCCTGCTATTATACAATTAAAAGACGGTACATACAGAGTATTGCTTGCTGTAAGACCGGATGAAAATAAAGCACTTACTCTTACTCCGCTTGCAAAACATCCTGAAGCACATACTTATGAAGAACTGCAAGAACAAATGGAAGATTTTATTCTTGTTTTAGCTCATAAACTTCTTGATGATGATGTGAAATTCGGATTCAAGTGGTTCTTTAATGAAATTTTTAAATACAAAAAAATTATAGGACAGGTACTATTAGGTTCGTTCGTTGTTCAGTTATTTGGACTTGTAACACCGTTATTCACACAGGTTATTCTTGATAAAGTCCTTGTAAACAGAACATTAGCGACATTAGATGTGTTGGCATTTGCATTTATTGTAGTTGCTGTTTTTGAACTATTATTAAACCTTGCCCGTAACTACATATTTATCCATACAACGAATAAAATTGACGCTAAACTTGGTTCAAAACTTTTCCGCCACTTGTTCCATTTGTACTATGTATATTTTGAAAACAGACAAGTAGGTAACATTATTGCACGTGTTAGAGAGCTTGACAGAATCAGAGAATTTATTACAAATAAATCTGTATCAGTATTAATTGATGCTTTCTTCTCTCTCGTATTCGTTGCGATTATGTTTGTCTATAGCGTAAAACTAACCTTTATTTCATTAGGTTGTTTGGCGATAATTGCAGTTATTTATCTTGCAATTACACCTGAACTCAGAGCAAGATTAGAAGAAAAATTCCAAATGGGTGCACACCAAAACTCATACCTTGTTGAATCGGTTACGGGTGTTCAAACGGTTAAATCGCTGGCAATTGAAGGCGCTATGTTTAGAAAATGGGAGGATAAACTTGGTAAATATTTAAAATCAAGTTTTAACCTTGCTATTATGGGTAACTTTACAGGCTCTATATGCGGATTTATACAAAAGGGTATGACAATCGCTATTCTTTATGTTGGTGTAATGTTGGTTATTGAAAACAAACTTACAATAGGTCAGTTGATTGCTTTCCAAATGTTCTCAGGTCAGTTTGCAGCGCCAATGCTTAGACTTGTTGGGTTATGGAACGATTTTCAACAAACACTTTTGGCGGTTGACCGTATCGGCGATATCTTAAACAGTCCTGTTGAAATGCAATCAGGCACTGCTATTACATTAAGTGACGTAAAAGGTGAAATAAAAATAGAAAATTTATCCTTTAAATATAATATAGAAGCACCGTTGGTATTGAAAAATATTAATTTCACTATTCAACCGGGACAAAGAATAGGGTTTGTCGGTCGGTCAGGTAGCGGTAAATCAACAATAACAAAACTTATTCAAAGATTATATTATACAACGGAAGGTACAATTTATATTGACGGTATAGATATAAGAAATATTAACCCTGTTTGGTTAAGAACAAACATAGGTATCGTATTACAAGAAAATTATTTGTTCTCAGGTACGATTAGAGAAAATATAGCACTACCTCGACCAAATATGCCAATGGAAGGTATTGTTCAAGCGGCACAAGTTGCCGGCGCACACGAATTTATCTCAAAACTTCCTAAAGGTTATGATACAGAAGTTGGGGAACGCGGTTCAAGTCTATCAGGCGGTCAAAAACAACGTATTGCTATAGCCAGAGCCTTAATTTCTAACCCTAAAATTTTGATTTTTGACGAGGCTACATCAGCTCTTGACTATGAATCAGAAAAAATAATCAGAGATAATATGGGTATGATTGCAAGAGGAAGAACAACTATTATTATCGCTCACAGATTATCTACTATCAAAGATTGCGATACTATCGTATGTTTCGATAACGGTGAAGTTGTTGAAATGGGTTCTCCTCAAGAACTTCTAAAACACGACGGTTACTTTAAGAAGTTATATATGGCGCAAAGCACTTAATAAATGGAAAATGGAAAATGGAAAATGGAAAATATAATCCTGTAAGTGAAAAGAGTTTTAAATTTGCAATACGAATTGTTAAGTTGTATAAATATTTAAAAGATACAAAAAACGAATTTGTATTAGCAAAGCAAATTTTGCGTTGCGGAACAAGTATTGGTGCTAATGTGAATGAAGCGCAACAAGGACAAAGTAAAAAAGATTTTTTGATGAAAATGAACATTGCATTAAAAGAATGTAGTGAAACAAAGTATTGGATAGACTTATTATATGAAACAGAATATATAACAAATAGT
>CACZPS010000134.1 GCA_902783125.1 uncultured bacterium
ACAAAAAACAAAAAAAGGCGACACCCAGATTCGAACTGGGGGTAAAAGCTTTGCAGGCTCCTGCCTTACCACTTGGCCATGTCGCCTTACCACTATTCTATCCTATTTAAGATATAACAAAATGTCAAGTAGTCATGTATTTTGTGTAAGTGCAAAATAGAAATTTATTTTTTAAAAAAGAATAATATTAATAATGTTTTAATAAAATATATTACCGTTAATTACTTATAATTTATCCTTCACCAATTGTATCGACTGCCTCAACTCTTATATCGGTAATAAGTTCTGAATATGATATTACAACAATTGTAGGGATATGTCGTTCTAACAATTGAAACAACGGTAATCTAATACGAGGAGAACAAAGAATAACAGGTTGTTTTCCAATATTTTGGTGTGCTCTCATTAAGGTCATAGCGGTTGATTCAATGAGGTCTTGAACCTGCATAGGATTAAGTAAAAACATTGTACCAAGCTCAGTTCTTTGACAACTGTCATCAAGTACTTTTTCCCACTCAGGAGAAAGTGTAAGCGCATAAAGAATATTATCCTCTTGAACATTAGTAAGACAAATCTGACGACCCAAAGCCGCCCTCAAACGTTCTGACAGAATATCAGGTTCTTTTGAAAATCTGGCATAATCACAAAGCCGTTCAAACACAAAGATAATATCTTTTATAGAAACTTTTTCTCTTATCAAGTTAACAAAGATTTTTCTTAAATCAGATGTCGAAATAATTGCAGGAACTAAGTCATTTACAAGAGTAGGGTCTTGTGAACGAACAAGTTCCATAAGTTTAAGAACGTCTGTTTTTGTCATTACATCATCAACGTGTTTACGTACACATTCTTGTAAATGTGTAACAAGAACATCTGTTGCATCAACAGCAGTAACTTGTTTAACTTCCTGAGCATCTTCTGCGCTAACCCAATAAGCCTGAGTCTGATAAGTAGGGTCAACCGCAATAATAGCATCATCAGGAACACTTTTACGAACTGCATCCCATTGATCTGCAATTACCATATATTTCCCTGGGTATACATACCCTGTCGCAACAGTATTTCCACGAATAGATATCATATATTCGTTAGATTCAAGTGCTGATGAGTCCATAATACGTATATTTGGAATAATATAACCTAATTCATCGGTTACTCTTTGACGAAGTGCAGCAATTTTAGCAAGTAATTGACCTTCTTGATCAGGGTCAGCAATTACCAAAAGACCTGCCCCAACCTGTAAACTCAATACATCAACACCCAAACGTTCATACATTTTGTTAGGGTTAACAAGGTCTTGCATATTTTGTCTTACATTTTCTAATTGACCTAATTGAGATTGAACATCCGCATTGATAAGAACTGAAAATCCCGCAATTGCCAAACCTATTGAAAATATTAAGAATGGTAAGAATGGTAATCCGGTAATAGGACAAGTTATTGTTATAAGGAATAAAAACGCAGCAGCAAAGAATAATGAATAAGGTTTATTCATAATTTGTTGAGTCAAATCAGAACCTAATGAAGCGGCATCAGCAGAAGCACGAGTCATGACGATACCTGCCGCTATTGACATTAAAAGTGAAGGTACTTGTGAACACAAACCATCACCAATTGTTAGGATTGTATATTTACTGACAGCATCAGCTACAGGCATTTGCTGCATAAGACAACCAATAATCAAACCGCCGACAATATTTATAATAGTAATAATGATACCTGCCATAGTATCACCTTTTACGAATTTCATAGCACCGTCCATAGACCCGAATAAACTTGATTCTCTTTGTAAATCCTCACGTTTTTTAACGGCTTCTTCAGGCGATATCAAACCGGCGTTAAAATCGGCATCAATAGTCATTTGTTTACCCGGCATAGCGTCTAATGCAAAACGTGCCGACACTTCCGCAATACGTTCAGCACCCTTTGTAATAACCATAAACTGTACAACGGTGATAATCAGGAAGATTACACCACCTACGACCATGTTACCGCCTGTAACAAAGTGTCCGAACGCTTCAATTACTTCTCCCGCTTCGCCTTTTGCAAGAATTAAACGGGTTGATGCTATTGATAACACAAGCCTAAACATTGTACCTAAAAGTATGATTGTAGGAAATGCCGCCAATTCAAGCGGTTTTTGGATATATAAAGATATCATTAAAAGTACAATACCGAGAGTTATATTTAATGAAATAGAAAAATTAATAACCCAAGTAGGCATCTCCATCAATAAAATCAAAATAAGAACTATGACGAATATGGCTAACGCTATTTCACTTATCGGTTTACTTTCTGATGCCACTATTCCATACTCCTTAGTGCGTTTTGAACAATATCAAGCTGAGCCTCTATACTTGCATCAACAAGTCCGTTGTTTGTTTGCACAATACATCCGCCCTCCGTTATTGACTCATCTGATAATATTGAAAGTTTTGTTTCCATACCTAACAATCTTACTTGTTCAGGTAATGTATCTTTTATATATTGAACCTGAACAGGATTTATTCTTAATATAATTTTTGGTTCATTTTTTGGTAATGTTTTTAATACATCTATTACAGTATCAAGAACTATTTGAGGATCTAATTTTACTTCTGTTTTAATAATTTTTTGAGCAATGTCTATCGCAATAGACATAATATTTGGAGCAATTTCGTTAAACACTCTATCTTCTGCCCCAATAAAAGCACCAAGAGTATTTCTAAAATTTTCTAAATCAGCCTGCGCTTGTTGTAATCCTGCATTAAAACCTTCCTGATAAGCACTTTGTTTAATACTAACAGCTTCTTCTTGTGCACGGGAAACAAGATTTCTGTCATCTATTCTTCTGTAACCTCGTCTGCGATTTCCTGTGCGGCGCTCTTTTCTTTGGGTAAAATCTATTTTGTCTACATCAAATATATTTAGTTCTTCTTCTTTTTTTTCTTGAGCAGCTTTTTGTACCTGCTCGATTTCTTTTGCAGTTACTTCTGAACTTTTTTGTTCTTCTTTTTTATTATCCTCAGTCTTTTTTAAATTTTTTTTCTTTATTATCATAACGATATTATACAATATTTTTAGTTTTATGACTAAGTTTTTACAATAGTTTAAGTTAGATTTTAGCTCTTTGTGCTAAAAATTACACCATACTACTATTCACTATTTGCTTTGTTTAGGTAGAAACCCAAACATACAAACTATTATTTTTTAGAAACATCATAAAATATTATTTTATATTCTAAAATATCTGCAATTAATCTAACTTCTTTATACGAAATTGTTCCATTACGCAATTTTTGGGATAAACTCGCTAAAGAATAATTCTTATTTAATCTTTTTCCCATTTCATTTGCCAATTTTGTTAATGTATAATCTTTATCAGCTACCAGATTTTTTATTTCATTTAAAATAGGGTTTCTCACAGTTTCTCCTATTTTTATATTACTATTCAAAAAAAATTTTCACAGGTACATTGAAATATTCTGCTATTTCAATAAGTTTTTTTAAACTTATAAATCTTTCAAATCTTTCTACATGACCAATAAATTTTGAATTAACATTTAAAATATCTGATAATTTTTCTTGTGAAATACCAGATTTTAATCTCAATTTCTTTATATTTTTACCAATTGTTTTATATGTTTCTTCTTGAATACTTGACATTTCTCTATTTTATTTACTATACTGTATAAGCACCACTGCTATATAAGCACTATATTAATAGGAGTAAACAATGACAGATGAATTTGATGAAGATGTTGTTTCAATTGATAGTGAACGAGCAAGGAAATTGCACAAAAATGTAAAAAAATTGTTGAATAAAATTAACAAACCAAAAAAGTTTTCAATCAATAATTGTTTTAAGGAATATATTGAAAGCGGTGATTTTGAGCCGTTGCATATTTATATAAATTCTCAGATTAATGAAATAGGTATTCAATATTTTCTTGAGAAAGTTGATGTTTCCCCGAGTAAAATAATGACTGCATTAAAATCAAATAAACCTATGAATCTTGTTTTATTATCAAAAATATTAAAAGGGCTTGATTTAAATTTATCTATTAAAAAATAAAAAATAAAAGTTATTAAAAATATTTTTATTTTTCTTATTAATAATAATTAATTTAATTAATATATTAATTTATTATTATTATTATTATTTGTAATAATTTGTAGAAAACTCGCTGTAATTAAGTAATAATTATGATTTTTTATGTAAATAAAAATGTAGAAAACTGTTAGAATAAATGTAGATAAAATGTAGAAAACTATATAAAAAACAAAAATTATAATTAAAATAAAAAAAATAATAAAAAAATGTAGAAAAAAATAATAGTTTTCTACATTTTTTCTACACGTTTTCTACATAAAAAAATATTATTGAGGTTTAAAAAAAATGTTTAAATATTTACCATGCAATAGCTTTATGTTATAATTTAATAAAAATCAAGGAGAGTAATATGTACGACGTAATAAGCAAAAGTGACTTAAACAAGATTATAAACTATGTTCCAACCGTTATCGAAGCATCATCAAGAGGTGAAAGGTCTTTTGATATTTTTTCAAGACTGTTGAGAGAAAGAATAATATTTTTAGGAACAGAAATAAATGATGATGTCGCAAATTCTATCGTTGCACAGTTATTACTTCTTGATAGTGAAAACCCTGAAAAAGATATTATGTTATACATAAATAGCCCAGGTGGTGTGATTACGGCAGGTATGGCGATATATGACACAATGAATCTTATTAAAGCCGATGTTCAGACAATTTGTCTTGGTGAAGCCGCATCTATGGGTTCATTTCTTTTATCATCAGGTGCAAAAGGTAAGAGAATGGCTTTGCCTAGTTCAAGAATTATGATTCACCAACCTTTAGGCGGAGCGCAAGGTCAAGCAACAGATATAGAATTAGAAGCTAAAGAAATCCTTAGAATGAAAGATATGCTCACTGGAATTTTGGCAGATAATTCAGGTCAGGATATCGAAAAAGTTAAAAAAGACTGTGAACGTGATTATTATATGTCAGCCGAAGAAGCCGTAAAATACGGACTTATTGATAAAGTTATTACCGCTGACGAAATTAAGGGGTAATGGGTAAGGGGTAAATGGTAAATATATAATAAACAGAGTGCGAACATTTAATATTTTTGTGTATCTTTTGAGATAAGCCAATATCAATTCTTGTAAACATTTTGATAACGATATTTTGTGCTAAAATAAAGGTGTTCAGAGGTATTCATGGCAAATGAAGTTTCTAAAATATATAGCGATATAGCAGAGTTACTTAATGTTGCACGTGCTAAAGCATATCATACAGTTAACTCTATTATGGTTGAAACTTATTGGAAAATCGGTCAACGTATTGTTGAAGAAGAACAGGGCGGCGCTTCAAGAGCCGAATACGGGACAAAACTTATTGAGAATTTGTCAAAATATTTAACCGATACTTTCGGCAAAGGCTTTTCTGAAGCCAATTTGAAGAAT
>CACZPS010000135.1 GCA_902783125.1 uncultured bacterium
CAGGTGATTAAGTGATTAAGAAATCAGAAATTCTTAGTCACTTAGTCACGGTTCACTTAGTCACTGTAAATTATAGTTTATCGGCTTTCAGCCGCTAAACTATAATTTATAATTCTTAACCTTTTGCAAAAAAACTAAAATTAGCATAAAATAAAATATATTATTATATTGAAAGAGGGAGAACATGACGACATTAGAATATAAATTAGATTTAAACGAGGGATTAATTACCCAAATCATAGGGCCTGTAATTGACGTAGAGTTTCCGCATGGGAATTTGCCTGAAATATACACCGCCCTTAATATAACATCAGATGACGGAAATGTTACAGTGGCAGAAGTACAACAAATGCTTGGTGCAAACAAGGTTAGAACCGTTGCAATGTCGTCAACCGATGGTTTAAAGCGCGGGATGAAAGTCGTTAATACAAACGAACCTATTAAAATCCCTGTTGGTAAATCAATATTAGGAAGAATTTTGAACGTAATCGGTCAGCCGGTTGATGAAATGGGTGATATTCAAACAGATACATATTTGCCTATACACAGAGAATCTCCAAAATTAACCGACCAAAATACTGATATTGAGATTCTCGAAACAGGAATTAAGGCAATCGATTTGCTTCAACCATACCAAAAAGGTGGGAAAATCGGTTTATTCGGTGGCGCAGGAGTTGGAAAAACAGTTCTTATTATGGAACTTATCCACAACATCGCTCAAGAACACTCAGGTGTTTCTGTCTTTGGTGGTGTTGGTGAAAGAACTCGTGAAGGTAATGACCTTTGGAATGAGATGAAAGAATCAGGAGTACTTGATAAAGTTGCACTTATCTATGGTCAAATGAATGAACCGCCGGGAGCAAGAATGAGGGTAGGTTTATCTGCTCTGACCGCTGCAGAATATTTTAGAGATTTTTCAAAACAGGATGTCTTACTGTTTATTGATAATATCTTCCGTTTTACACAAGCGGGTTCCGAAGTATCAGCTTTGCTTGGTCGTATGCCATCTGCCGTTGGTTATCAACCGACACTTGCAACAGAGATGGGTGAACTTCAAGAAAGAATCACTTCAACAAAAGACGGCTCTATCACATCAGTACAGGCGATTTACGTTCCTGCTGATGACTTGACGGACCCTGCACCGGCAACTACTTTCTCTCACCTTGATGCGTCAACGGTATTATCAAGACAAATTGCATCATTAGGGATTTATCCTGCGGTTGATCCTTTGGCATCTAATTCAAGGGTGTTAGATCCGAATATTATCGGGAATGAACATTATGATACAACCCGAAAGGTGCTTGAAATTTTACAAAAATACAAAGAACTTCAAGATATTATTGCAATCTTAGGTATGGACGAACTTTCTGAGGAAGACAAAGAAACCGTAAACAGAGCAAGAAAAATCCAAAGATTTTTATCTCAACCATTCTTTGTTGCTGAACAGTTTTCAGGTATTTCCGGGAAGTATGTTAAACTTGAAGACACTATAAGAGGATTCAAGGAAATTATTGAAGGCAAGCATGATAATCTTCCGGAACAAGCGTTCTATATGGTTGGAACGATAGAAGAAGCTGTAGAAAAGGCTAAGACGTTATAATCTTTATTAACATTCGCTTTTTCTAACAGTTTGTGGGGTAAATATGCATTTAAAAATCATAACACACGATAAGATAATATTTGATGAAGATGTGACAGAAATCTATACAAGAGGTGTAGACGGTGAATTTGGGATTTTAAAAGACCACGTTCCTGTCATGACTGTGCTTGATGTTGGGGTAACTAAAGCTGTCCAATCCGGTGAGGTGAAATCCTTCACAACTATGGGCGGGATATTTCAATTCAAAGATAATAACGCATTGATACTTACTGATTTGGCGGAAACAGGCAATGAAATTGATGTGACGAGAGCAAAAGCTGCACTCGAAAGAGCCCAAGCAAGACTTTCAGAAAGAAACGCAACAATTGATGCAAAAAGAGCAGAAGCTGCATTAGCAAGAGCAAAGGCAAGATTAAAAGTTGCACTTGAAAAATAATTTAGGATAACAAAAGAGGGGGTGTTCTTTCAAAGAATCCCCCCTCATTTTTATTATCAAACTTATTATTTTATTTTAAAGACAACATTTGCAACGGCAGTGACTTTCTTTTCAATTGATTCTGTATCATATATACCGCTGTCAGACACATTTGTGGAATCAGAAGAAGTTATTTGAAAAACTCCCATTTTTACAGATTGGATTTTTCCGGTTCTGTTATGAGTTGCCTTTAACATAGCTGATGCTCTTTGTTTCGCATCGGTTGTTGCTTCATGTAAAAGCTCTACTTTTAAATCAGAAATTTTTGAATAATAATACTCAGGGTTTTGAACCTCAATATCAATTCCCTTATCCATAAGGGCAGGTATTGCCAAAGATAAATCTTTAATCTTATTCACATCTTTAGATTTTACGGTTATAGGCTGATAAAGATTATAGTAATCAACCTCATTTGAAGAATTACCGTTTGGTAACATTTTGTATGTGTTATAACCGTTCTGGGTTTTTATTTCTATATCTTTATCCTCAAATCCTTTTGATTTCAAGTATTCTATTACAATCGGGATTTGTTTTTTTACAGCAGCATAAGCAATTTTACGAGTTTTTTGTTTTGTGTAAATGTTAAAGGTTATAGAACCATTATCTGACTTTACAATTCGTGATGCTGAGCCCGTAACGGATATCCCGTCATTTGGTAAAACCCCTGATATAATTTTTACACTTAAAATTAATCCAAGAGCTAATACTATAGCCAATATAATTATCTGAAACTTTTCAATTTTTTCTAACCACATATCCTTGTTCCTCTTTTATGTATTTATAACCCATGACTATTATACAACTTAAATGTAAAAAATAATCCAAAATATTAAATATATGGTAATATATATAGAAAAAGAGGGTGTATGAAGAACTATCTTAAGTTTTTAAATTATCTTATGGGAAATATTGATAAGTATTTTGCGGAGCAATCACCCTATATAAAGTGTAAGATGGGCTGTGCAAAGTGTTGTTCAAATGGGGATTATCCTTTTTCTGAAATGGAAGTAAAGCTGTTAAAGATAGGGTTTTCCCAACTTGATAATGATACCAAAAATATTATTTTAAAGAATATAAGAGAAACAATTGATGCAAAAAAACAACACACAGGGGAAACAAGATTTACCTATGCATGTCCGTTTTTGATAAATAATGTATGTTCAGTATATGAATTTAGGGGGTTAATTTGCAGAACTTTTGGATTAATTTATTCAAAAGAAGGTGAAAAGATGAAGATACCTTTCTGTGCTTATGAAGGACTAAATTATTCTAATGTTCTTGATAAAGAAAAAGATATGCTAATGGAAGAAAAAATGAAAGCGCTTGGGATTGAAGTTGAGCCAAAAGCATACAATATTCATTATGACTTTTTGTCAAGTGAGAGAGTTTCGAAGGCATTTGGATTTGATTATGGAAAAAGAGGACCTTTGATTGATTTATTGGCATCAGATAAAACCTTTATGTAAAATTCCATAATAAGCGTTTCCTTCAAATAGATGATTTTATTGAAAAAATTTTACTATTGTGGTACTCTTTGATAGAATAGACTTGTGTATCAAAAGAAATTTAGGTGAGGATATGAAAAGTTCTACATTAAGAAGGTCAAATATTACAAGAGAAAAGATAGCCATGCTTTCAGCATTGTCTGATTATAACAAATCAAAAGGCAGAAGTAATGCTTATATAACAGACAAACAAGCAGAATTAGATATGCTTTGGCAAAATTTTAAAATAGCAGCAACGACAGAGCGCAGTCCAAAAGCGTATTTTTCAGCAGGTTTTTTGTTTGGAGTTGTTATATCACTTTTATTGGCTGTATTTGTAAGTTTCTTTGTAGGATATTCGCCACTTAACGATTTGAATTTCTCAGCACCAAAATCTGCAAAAGAGAATGTTAAATTTACATTTGTACCTGCTGACAAACAGGTTCAACAAGATGAAGAAGTTCAAAAGCCTGCCGAAAAAGAATATATAGTTCAAGCCGGCGATAGCTTAGAAGATATTTCAATGAGATTTTACGGTAGATTTGATGAATCAAAAATCAAAGAAATACAAGTTAGGAATGATTTGAAAAATATTAATTCAATCAGGATTGGTCAGAAATTGATTATTCCTATGAATTAGGAAGAATTTAGAAAAGGGATGTAAATCCCTTTTTTGTTATTCGAATATAGAGATGTAAGGAGTTTTAATGAATTTAGGTAATATAAAAAAAACAGATTCTGAAATTGCAGCATTAATTGAAAAAGAATTAGTCCGTCAGCAAACAACAATAGAATTAATTGCAAGTGAAAATTTTACATCGAAAGCCGTAATGGAGGCTTGCGGAACGGTTCTCACAAATAAATATGCTGAAGGGAAACCACACAAAAGGTATTATAACGGTTGTGAAGTTATAGACGGAATAGAAGAACTTGCTCAAAAAAGAGCCTGTTCGCTTTTTGGAATGGAGCATGCTAATGTTCAGCCCCATAGCGGTGCTCAAGCAAATATGGCGGTATTTATGGCGGTTCTTAAACCGGGTGATAGAGTGTTAAGCATGGATTTATCTAATGGCGGACATTTAAGTCATGGTTCCCCTGTTAATTTTTCAGGACTATATTTTGATGTTAAAAGTTATGGGGTTGATGATAACGGTAATATTGATTATGAAAATGTTCGTCAATTGGCTCTTGAACATAAACCAAAATTGATTATTTGCGGAGCAAGTAATTACTCTAAAATTATTGACTTTAAGAAATTTAGAGAAATTGCTGATGAAGTCGGAGCGTATTTGTTGGCTGATATTGCACATATTGCCGGTCTTATTGCGGGTGGAGTTCATCCGTCACCAGCAGGATATGCACATTTTGTTACAACAACTACACATAAAACTTTGAGAGGCCCAAGAGGCGGGATTATAATGTGTGATGAAGAATTCGCCACAATTATAGATAAAGCAGTCTTCCCCGGAATGCAGGGCGGTCCGTTAGAGCATATTATTGCAGGTAAAGCAGTAGCTTTGTTAGAGGCGTCAAAACCTGAATTTAAAACTTATGCGGAAAATATTGTAAAAAATGCAAAAGCATTAGCTCAAGGATTAATTGATAACGGGATGGATATTGTAGGTGGTATGACCGAAAATCATTTGATGACCTTGGATTTAAGAAAAACAGGTAAAACCGGTAAAGATATGGCAAATATCTTAGAAGAAGTTGGAATTACTGCTAATAAAAACACAGTTCCAAACGATCCGCAAAGTCCTTTTGTGACCAGCGGTATAAGACTTGGGGCTGCAGCTGTTACTACAAGAGGTTTTAATGAAGTTGCTATGAAAGAAGTTGCAAGAATTATTTCAGAAGCAATAAAAAATTCTGAAGATAAAACTATATTAGAAAAATTAAAACAAGATTCGTTGCATCTTTGTCAAAAATTTCCGTTGTATAAATAAATAAGAGGGTAGGAAAATTTTAATTAAGTTATCAGAAACCGTTGGGATAAATATTATAGGAGCAGTAATATCGTATATACTGGGAGTTTTTATTGTTCCACTGGTCATAGCTTTCTCAAAAAAAGAAGGATTGGTTGATATGCCAGGAGAAAGGAAAATTCATAAAAAACCTGTTTCCAGAATTGGCGGAGTTGCTATATGGTCAAGCACTATGTTGACTTTCTTATTCTTAGTATTACTTAGTTACTATCCTTACGGAAGTTTGGTTTCCGGGCTTTTACTTGGCGGGTCTTTAATGTTTCTTTTAGGGTTTATAGATGATATTTATAATCTTAATGCGAAATTTAAACTTTTAATTCAGATACTTATTGTGACAATGGTCTATTTTTTGGGAGTTAAGTTCGATACAATAATTAATCCTTTCGATCCAACATTTGATGTAATACATTTAAGTCCGTTGATTTCGTACCCATTGACAATTTTATGGGTGGTTGGTGTCAGTAATGCCGTAAATTTTATTGATGGTGTCGACGGGTTAGCAGGTTCTGTTATAACAATAAATGCGATTACTCTGGCAATTATTGCTCTTGCGATGACCCCGCCTAATCCTATTAGTGCATTAATTGCATTTATCTTGGCCGGTTCTACTATGGCATTTTTAACTTTTAATTTTAATCCTGCAAAAATATTTATGGGTGATTCCGGTGCATTATTTTCAGGGTTCATGCTTGCATCAATCTCTATAACAGGTGTTATGAAAAGCGCTACTCTCGCAATATTGCTCCCATTCTTGGTATTAGCTGTGCCTATTGCTGATATTACTTATTCCAGCTTAAGAAGAATTTTTAAAGGTAAATCTCCGTTCGTTGCTGATGCCGAACATATTCATCATAAACTTTTAAAAGCTGGGTTTTCACAAAAATTAACAGTTGTTATAATGACTGCTGTTGCTATAATTGCGGGGTTCTTAGCAATGAGTTTTATGTCAGAACTAACAATTAAACATTATATTTGTTATATAATTATAGTTGTAGTTATGATGTCAATTTTAAGTTTGTTTGACGCATTTACAAAAAAACAGTAATCTGACTTGAGGAATTATGAACACAAATCTAGATAATATTTATAGTCCTGACTATAAACACGCAATTCTAAATACTGAAGATTTAACTTCAAACTTGGAAGTATCAATTTTGTTGGCAAAAAGTTTTGTTCCGTATTCACACAGGAGAATTGCTTCTGATTATATTACAATGTCTAAAATATTTACTTATTTAATTGTTCAGCCAAGAATTACTGAAACCGAAAAATCATTATTAAGAAAATATGGTTTTGATTCATTAGAAAATACTACAATATCAAAAGCAAACACTGAAATACAAAAATTGAAAGAATTAGCGACGAGCATTGATGAAGTTGTACGTCGTGATGCAGATGATTTATTAAATATTAGAATAAAAGAATTGAAATATATAAAATCAGATAATTATACAATTAATACGAATGAAATGTATAAAGGCTATTTAGCATTGGAATCTTATTTGGGAAATATTACGAAATATTACAGATAAAATTAAATTTAAGCAAATTTTTACATATATAATTGTTATTAAAAGTATGAATTGTCCATTAGTGTGTGGTTTAAAAAAATATGTAAAAAATCTTCCGGAACATGTTATTTATCAAATTCCGTCTAGACCTGATACATATAAAATGGTGTCAGTTAAAACGGGCAAATATGAAGGTATGATGATTGCACGTCCGGAATTTGTGGAAGAATCAGGGATTTATCCAAAGAAAAGGAATTTCTGGTCATATTATGTTGTGGGATTACAGGCTAAAGTCAAGGAACAAGGGGTCGGGAAAGCATTTTGTAAATTTTTAAAAAATCTAGCAAACAAGGATGAAAAATGTAAAGGAAGAATTTGGTTAAGAGCGTTCAATAATATGGAGCCTAGTGGACGTGCATCTTCTACGTGGTGGTTCAAACAAGGATTTATAGGTTGTGATAAGCAGGCTCAGGCTGATTTAGAACGAGTTTTACATCATCAAAAGCCCAAATATGGGGATTGGTACAGAGATATGGATATGTATTTGCCGGTTAAATAAATTATAGTTTATCAGCCGAAGGCTGATAAAAGTGATTAAGTGATTAGCGAAATTCCGGACGGCAACGACCGGTAAGCGAGGGACGAAGTGAGCACTGTCAAAGACAAACGAACGACAGTCCCGAGCACAAAGGAATTTCAAGACAGGTGATTAAGTGATTAAGAAATGAGAAATTCTTAGTCACTTAGTCACGGTTCACTTAGTCACTGTAAATTATAGTTTAGCGAGCTTCGCTCGCTAA
>CACZPS010000136.1 GCA_902783125.1 uncultured bacterium
AGTGAATAGATTAAATTGTCTATTCACTTAAGCCTAGTCACTGTAAATTATAGTTTAGCGAGCAAAGCTCGCTAAACTATAATTTACTAATTGAATATCTCTATTGATGTGCCACAATATAATTGAGGTGTGACATGACAAACAATAATTTAGTTTATATTTTAGACGGAAAAATTTATATAAATCTGACAAATGCATGTACTAATGATTGTAAATTCTGTTTAAGACAGCAAAAAGATGACGTTCAAGGTACAAATATGTGGTTAGACTCTGAAAATATATCAGCACAGGATGTTATAACCCAATTAGAAAAACAAACAGACAAAATTTCTAAAGGTGTAACTTTTTGCGGCTATGGCGAACCAACTATAAAATTTGATATTTTAAAAGATGTTGCACAATATTTAAAAACGAACTATCCGAATGTATTCATCAAAGTTAATACAAATGGGCATGGTAATATAATTAACAAAAAAGATATTTTGCCGGAATTAAAAGGACTTGTTGATGAATTCTCTATTAGTCTTAATGCACAAAATGAGGAACTATATAATCTTCTTTCTCAACCTAAGGTAAATGATGCATATAATGAAATGTTAAATTTCGCAAAAGAAGCAGTAACTCTTGGTTTTAAAACAACAATGTCCGTTGTATCTGGGTTTGAGAATTATGACCTTAATCTTAAGGAATGTGAAAAAATCGCTCATAAAATAGGGGCTGAATTTAGAAACAGAGAGTTTATTCCAAACGGATACTAAAACATCTAATCAACCAGAGCTTTTGCTATTTTATAAAAGTCTTTTAGTCTTTCAGGGTGTTGGAGCAGAATTTGTTGGATTTTTTCTTGCAGATTTTCATTAGTATCGTGTTGTTCAAAATCAAAAACAATATTACAAAGTTGTCTAGCCAAACATTTTCTAGCGTGTCTTGGACTTTTACCCTCTCTTAATTTTTTATCATAATATGCTTTTCCTCTTTCATCATATCTTGCTTGACAAATTGATAATCTAAAAAATATGCTATTTAATTTTCTATTTCCTCGTCTATTTACACAATGTTTTGACATTTTTCCACTTGATTTTTCTATTGGTGCAGTCGCACAATAATTAGCAAACGATGCTTTTGTTGATAATTTACCTTTTGTTTCTGTATATATTATTGCTGCTGTTAATTTTTCTATTCCACATATTTCTGTTAATTTCAAAATTTTTTCAGGTAAAAGGTTATTTATTTCTTGTTCAAGTGTTTTAATCGAGTTATTTAGATTTTCAATTAATATACCAAAATTAGAAATAATAATATCATCATTATTTTTTAAATAGTTAATAGCCTTTTTAGTAGTTAAATTATTAACTACCAAATGTTCTCCTCTTGTAAAGTATAGCATTTTGATAGAATTTATTAATTTTGTTCTTTCTTTAACAAGTAAATCTCTTGCCGTAATTCTTTCTTTTAATTTAACTGTTTTTAATGATATTTCTTCTAATTTCAAGCTTTTAGAAAAAATAGAAATTACTTTTGCATCGCCATAATCATTTTTATTTCCATTAGCAGATAAAGCACATCTCCAGCTTTTTGTAATATATGGATTAATCTCATATACTTTGCAATTATTTTTCATCAAAAAACTTGCAAATGCTTTACCAAAGCAATAAGCACCCTCAATAGCCCAATTTGCATTTCCAGCCCATTCAAGTGCTTTTTTAAACCCTAAAGTAGTTGTACTAAATTCTTTAAATTTGTTTCCTGTATAACAAGCTAATGTTTCTTTGTGTGTATCCACACCTACCCAATTTGTGTTTTCCATTATAAAATCTCCTTGTACTTAGTTACTTAAACTTTCAACTGACAATCCTGCATCAATTCACAAGGAAAAGAATAGTATTGCTTAAGTCAAGTTGGAAGAACAGAAGGATTAGACAATCTTAAAAATAGTTATTTTTAACTTGGAGAGGGTTAGTCTTAATCCTTCTATTTTTATTAAAGCATTAAAAAAATCGCTATGCAGGAGAGGGGAAGAAGAATATCTACATCGACAATACTATTGGGTACCCCACTGCAAACCTCGCCCTGCGGGAGAGATTGCCCGATTGCTTTTATATCTTTTTTATGAAACAAAATATGGTTTTTAGAGATGACCTTATTTAATTATTTATTAAGCTAACCCAGGATCAACGTCTGATTTAAATAGGAGCTTTCTGAGTGCAAACTGGGTTTGTGGCAGTGCAACTGCAAGGAGCGAACTGCTGATTGCAATATTTGTAAGGATACTTGCAGATTTAGCCCCGAGTGCTTTTCTTGCGTACTTAACGACATTTCCTGATTTTCTTGCGCTTTCGCCGAACTCTCTCATTTGTTCTGTTAGTTTGAAAACATTTTCGGTATTTACATAACATCTTGGATCACGAACCCCTGATTTTAATATGCTAACCTCGCCTTTTTGTTGAGCAAGTTTTGTAAATAGCGATTTAGGGTTATTGTCGATAAATTCAATAACTTTTTCCTGAGATTCCGGCAATTCAAGTTTATCAGAACGAACAGCGGCTAAGAATCGCTTGTTAGCCATGATTTTAGGATCAAGACTCGGATTTATTCCAAATATTTTAGTAATAGCCTTGTCCAAACCTTTGTCGATTTGTTTTGGAGCAACGAAGTTTAGATACATCATGCCTGCGACTCTGATCCCGTTTTCTATAGCCTCATTTTTTCTTCTGGATGTTCCGACTCTGCCTAAGCCCAATCCACCGTCAGTAATAGCCATTTTCTGCTGTTGTGTGAGTCCTGTCATGAAGGAGGCAAAGCCGGTAAACGTTGGGCTACTCCCTTTTTTATCCATTGACAGAGATTTTCTGAATGAATTCAAGGTGCTAAATTTATCAGTATTTAAATTTGATTTGTTTGTTTTAGAAGAATTTGCCGGTTCAACTTTGTTTAAATTATTGAATTTTTTGTCTTTCAAGTACTTTTCGGGAATAAGTCCTTTCTCTACATCTTTTTTAAACAGATAGTTAGTAATAGCGAAGTTTGTTTTAGGCAATACAAACCCCATGAGAGTGACAGGAATAGCAATGGCAGCTGTGTATTTGCCTACAGTAAGTTTCTTGAACAAGTTTTTGTTAGCCTTAGCTTTTTTTAGATCGTTGACGGCATCTATCACATCTTGAGATGTATTTTTTGAGAATTTATCAATATTGATATCGACCCCTTGCTGTGCTCTGTCTATTGCGCTCATCGATTTTTTGTTATCGTCAAGGAGTTTAAAGTTTATTTTTGAGTTAATGCCTTTTTTGTCGATAAGTTTGTTGAAAATCTTTTCAACTACGGGTATTCCGCCAAGCCAAATAGCAGAGGCTCCGTATTCGTCAATCATTCTCTCTCTTGTTGCGTGTTTTGCCATAATGGCAGATTCTTTCGCGTTCTGGTTGTAGGTTTGCGCAACCTTAGTAGGTGCTTCTATCCCACAGTCACGAACGAGCAAAGGGTAAAAACTGTTATTGTTTCCAATAGCTGATATGGTATTTATAATAAGCGACATTTAATGATTCTCCTTCACAAAAACAACTCTTTTTAATATAATTTTCCCGAAAGAACCGTTTTTGCGAAAACTGATTACATCAAAAACTACAGCCCTTTCGGGTTGGTATGTGAATGATGTTCAGTTGTTAGGTAAAATCTAATCATTTAAAACCTTCTCACTTTATTGTGTTTTATATTATCACAATAAAATATATATTACAACTTTAAACTTTCAATTTTGGCTATTACTAACAAAGGTTGTAACGTTTCTAAAAATAAAAAATTGCCTGTTTAAATAAATGTGTTTACATTTTGTAATGTAATGGGCGTATGTATGGTTACAATCCCGTATTATGATGATACATTACCCCTTTCATAAGTATATTCAAACCTTTTCACACACGAATCTTGAATATATGTCTTAATTTTTTCATCTTTTTCAGATGACAAATCCGCATAACACTCAACAGGAGTAGAAAAACTATTTTTTTAATTTGATAAATCTAACTCTGATTTTTTCATAACACCTCATATCCAAATTCTGGCAAAAAGGGGTAAATGTGGAAATAATTTCATATACATTCTAATCTACTCGCTATTTTTATTAACCCGCCATACATTTGCTTCGTGCGATATTGTTTTATTTAACGGTTCAAAATCAAGTTTTTGCATTACTTTGGGAACTACCTCATTATCAAGTAACTGTGGGCCTTCATTTTCTCCGAATACAACTATCCCTTTTTCAGTTAAACTATTTTTAAATTTTGACATTAAATTTGTTATTACCTTTTCAGAGTCTTGTCTTGAAGCTCTCATTCCATAATCGTATGAATAAGTCGTAAGATGATATAACGCATTACAAAATGAAATAACGTTTTGTTTTTCGCCACCTGTAATTTTATCAATATCTCTTACATCTCCCACCTTGTATCGACAGTTTTGTCCAATTTCATCTTTTAATTTATATTCGACTCTATCCAATTCTAATGGGTTCTCTCCGTTTCTTTTTTCAATTAAATTATGAATATATTCACCAAAAGGCGTTCTTATTTTTTTATTTGTAGGAACAAAAAATTCTTTGAATAACGACTTAAAATAAGATTGCTCTGGACTTAGTCCATTATTTTTAGCATTAAGTAAATATGAATCAGTATAAGGAGAATCATCTATTGAATTAAAATAATCAAGAAGATTAACATTTTTCTTCGGGACTTCAAATATAAATTTTCCGGATTTTGCCTGTTTGATTGCCTTTTTACCTAAATCCACACCTAAAATTACTACCTTATCTTTTAATCCATGTAAAAGCATACTATATGTAGTTGATTCTTCGCCCGTTGAACAGCCGCCACAAAAAAGGTTAATCTTATTATTTTGACTAAAGTTATCATATATATAATCTCTTACAAATAATTTCGTTTTTAGTTCCCGCCCCAAGGCTGTTTGATGTATTAATTTGTCAATACCTTTTTTTGCACAATTTTCTATATTGGAATGTCCGCTAAATGAAACAGTATCACGCACTTGTTTAAACCGCTGATTAGTATACTTTGCCTCATAGGAACATTTATTATTAATATTAAAGGTTGATTTGATTAACATAACTTTCTACAAATGTAAATTGATACTTATTCTAATAAAAACTCGGAAAATAATTTTTTGCTAGCAAATTTTTTTTTGTTCATCACTTATAAAACTTAAAACACATAGAAAAATTGAAAAATGAAGCCGGTAATAAATCTCATATATAAAGGACCACGAGTAAAATATTCACAATATAAAGGTGATGTTATAAGACTAAATAAATCAACTCCCTCTAGCGTTGAAGAAGTTATTATTGGTATAAATGAACAAAAAACTAAAAGAGGGAAAATAATTACTTTCAGAGATTCAAACGGAAATATTATTGAACGAATATTTGATTTCCCAAACAGAGTGTTGAGAAACAGATTATATTCTCAAGTTGATAACACAATAGGAGCTGATGAATATGTTGAATCAAAAACAATAAAAGAATATACGATAGATAGAGAAGCAATCCCTTATTACAAAGATTTTATGAATATAGAAAAACGAAATAAGAATCAATTTTTATTTTGGGATAACAAACAAATTATAACTAATCACATGTCATATAATGTGGAAAAAAATGAAATTATACAGACTCAAACAAAAATCAAAAACAAACAACACTCATCTAAGCAAACCCACACTTTTATAGAATTCCCCCGTATAAAAAACGGGGAAAAGTTAAAAGCAGACAAAAAAGAACTGAGTTTTACCATAAACAGATTTGATAACAGTATTTACAAAAAATCAATAAAAGGTAATGTGGAATTACCTTATGATGACAGCTATTTGGGATATAGAGCATTAACAATAGAAGATGCAAAAATCCCGTTTGTAAAAAAATACTTAAAAGAGCAAAAAATGGATGACAAGGATATTATTATAAGACCACGATATAACCCAATACATGAAGATAATGGTTTCAGTGCAAATTTTAATGCAGAAGACGGAAGTATTAATTTTAATCAAGAAGTAGAATTTTATTCTAAATCAAGACTTGCTAACACTTCAAGACACGAAGTAGAACATGTGCGACATTACTTTCTTCAAGGATTATTAAATCATGGTGATACTTCTTGGCAAACGGAAATGTCTTTAAAATTTGGAGAAATTAAAGATAAAAAGATTCTTAAAGAAGCAAAAAATTATGACAAATCGATTAAAACATACGTTCCGTATTATGTAGATAGCGAAAGATACAAAAAAAATTATATTGAAATAAAAGCTAAAGAAAAAGGCAGAGAAGAACAGGAAAAATACGATTTTGAAGGTCAAACAATCAGGAGAGATTTTAAACATATCCCTCCAAAACTGTTATAAAAATTTTCTTAATTTGAAGTTTCCTCTAACCATTTTTGATATAAATCAGGTCGTCTGAGCTTTGTTCGTTCAACTTGCTGCTCTTTTCTAAATTCTTCTATCAGTTTGTGATTTCCGTTTAATAAAACCTCAGGAACTTCCAGTCCTTTGTAATTTCTGGGTTTTGTATAATGAGGATACTCCAATAACCCGTTTTCGAAACTATCTTCTTCCATAGACTCAATTTTACCCAACGTTCCATCAATTTTTCTGCTAACACTGTCAATAACACATAAAGCCGGCAATTCCCCGCCTGTAAGGACAAAATCCCCGATAGATATTTCAATAGGTTTTATTATATCCCTGATTCTTTCATCAAAACCTTCATAATGCCCGCATAATATGATTATTTGATTATATTGGGTCAACTCTCTTACGACACTGTTATTAAAGGTTTTACCCTGCGGAGTCATCATAATTGTTATTGAATTATCTGATTTATTTATCCCTTCATAGGCATCAACGTACGGCTGCGCCATCAAAACCATGCCCGCCCCGCCACCATAAGGGGTGTCATCTACCTTTTTATGTTTATCAAGAGTATAATCTCTCGGGTTAATTGTATTCACTGAAATTATATCCGACTCAATTGCACGTTTAATAATACTGTGAGAACACGCATTTTCAATCATTTCAGGGAAAAGAGTTAATATATCAAATCTCATTCAATTAACCCCTTAATATCTTCTACAATAATAGATTTTGCTTTTATATCTACACATGGAACAATTGCCTTAACAAAAGGTACTAAACAAATTTTTCCGCTGCTTGATTTTATGGTTAACAAATCATTTGCACCGTTATTTGATACACCAATTACAGTTCCTGCAAGCCTATCTGCAACAAAAACTTCCATTCCGACAAGTTCATCAATCAGAAATTCATCTTCATCTAATTTTTTTCGAATATCATCTTCCAATACAAAAATTAAGCAATTTTTATATTCGACAATATCATTTACAGAATCAATGCCGTCAAACTTTATTATAGCGAACTTATTGTTAAATTTTACGGATTTAACGACCTTTTTGACATAATTGTTATCTTTTAGAAGATAGACAACATCAAGCGACTCCATAAAGTCACGTTGACTTTTGGAATAGCCGACTTTTGCTTCACCTTTTACACCATGGAAATTAAGAATTTTCCCTACAGAAATATAATTATTCATCTGCTGTCTTCTTTGGACGTCCACGTTTTTTGGGTCTTTCTTCAGTAGGTTGTTCATCAGGAACTTCTGCCGTTTCTTCTTTTTTCTTACGTCCTCGTTTTTTAGGTGCTTCTTCTGCCGGTTCAGTATTTTCTTCAGATTTTTCAACTGACTTAGGCTGGTCAGCTTTTTCTTCAGCCTTTGCTTCCGCTTTCTTTTTAGCTTCTTCCTGTGCAGGATATTTTGGAACCATATAATCGGCAGGTTTATCAGGTCTGTCTTCATTCCACCTGTCTAATCCCATTTGAGCACGAATCAATTTAATAGCAACGTGAACACGCCATTCATCAATTCTCAACTGAGCTGCAATAATCTTATGACAACCGATTGGTGGTAATGGTAACAATGGAGCATACAAACTCTTAACTGCAGTCATTTGATCCGGAGTAACCGCCAACTTACGTTTAGGGAACGGTAATTTTGGCAGCATTAATTTTTGTCTGACCAAATTAATTCCAAAAAATACTTTTCTTGGCTCAATACCTAAATGTGCTCCAATTACTTCGTGAGCATCAGGATTCGGCAAAGGTAGCATCGTTTTGTATAGAACTTCAATTTGCTCTAATTGCTCCTTGCTAATAAGCAGCGGTTTAGGTTGTCTTCTTTGTTGAGGTCTGCTTGGACGTCTGTTCCCGCCTTGTTGAAATCTGTTATTTGGACGGCGTTGATTATTCCCACCAAATCTGTTATTCCCGCCTTGACTGTTATAGCCGCCACGACCGCCACCATTATTATAATTGTTGTTATAACCACCTCTGCGTTGTTGATATCCGCCATCAGAGCTTCTGTTATTGTCATAACGTCTGTTGTTGTAAGAACGATTATTATTCCTGTTATACCCACGATTGTCATATTGACGGGGTTTTTCTTCTCCTGCAGAATACGAACTGTAACTACTATATGATTTTGTTTCCGGCCCGCCTTCGTCTAATCCCTTTTCTGCGTACAAACAATTTGGGCAAATTACACGTTTGGGGTTCTTTGTTTCAAATTCTGCACCACATTTAATGCATTTATTTACATACATAATACAAGCCTCTTAATCACGATTAATATAATAAAATGTCTCCCTATAGGTTAACCTAACATGTATAATACAACTAATTTATAATAATTTCAAGTCTTTTATAAAATTTTACTAAAAATAACCAAGTAAGGTAATTATTTTTTTATAAAATTACGAGTATATTCTATTATATGTTAACGAGCGATAAATATATTATACTTGAAAAACCGACAGAAAAAATTTTTTTTGATACTACGCTTTGTATAATAAATTTCGATATTTATAATAATGTTGATTACTTAAAAAAACTTATTAAATCCAATCCACATACAACTTTTTGGGTAGTTTCAAATAATTATTCTAAAGAGTTTGTTCTTACAGCCAGTAAATTGGGAATAAAAAACATTGTTAAATTCCCGATAAAAGAAGAATTAATTAACAATTTTTTTAATAAGGTTCAACCGGAGAATTCAAATGTTTGCGCTAATCTTATAACAAAGCCTCTTAAATGTTCAAAAATATTAATTGTGGATGATAATGAAATGAATATATCATTACTTGAAAATATATTATCGGATACAGGGGCAAAAATTACATCTTGTTTAAACCCTATAGAGGCTTTAGAGAGAATAAAAGTCGAAAAATATAACATATTTTTATTAGATATTTTAATGCCTGAAATGTCCGGCTTTGAACTTGCACAAAAAATTTCAGAAATTGATATTAATAAAACTACGCCTATAGTTTTTATAAGCGCCATATCAGGTGATGAGAATATGATTAATGGGTACAGACTTGGCGCATATTCATACATTGAAAAGCCATTTTCTCCCGGTATAGTTAAGGCTCAAATATATAATATTTTAAAAAAAGAAGAAGATAATAATTTTAAAGAAAAAGAGCAAGAACAGTTTGTTGCTACTTTGACGCATGATTTGAAAAGTCCGATTAATGCAGAAATAATTGCTTTAAAACAAATAATCAATAATGGTAATTATAAATCTGATGAAATTTTATCTGAATTATTAAATTCTGCAAAGTATATGAAACACATTACTGACAAAATTTTATCTCATTATAAACAAAAATATGATAATCCTGTTCTTAAAAAAGAAAATTTTGATATTAATGATTTAATATTATCTTCTATAGAAGAACTTAAATATTTAACATCTGATAAAAACATTAATATAAGGTTATCAACGAAAGAGAATCATTGTGTCGTAAATGCAGATATGATTGAAATAAAGCGCGTAATGAATAATTTATTATCAAATGCAATTGAGTATTCCTACAAAAATTCAAATATTGATATAAATGTGAATTCTGATAGCAGTTATATTTACGTTTCGCTGGCAGATCAAGGTATTGGTATTGATTTATCAAAACATGATAAAATCTTTGATGAATATATGACATTATCAAAAGAACACAAGAAAATCGGATTTGGACTCGGTTTAAATATTTGCAAGAAAATTATTGATGCACATAATGGTAAGATTCAAATAAAAAGTAAACTAAACAAAGGGACAACTATAATTTTTTCTCTCCCTAAATAATATGTATATTTTAAATATATTCAGCTAAATTGACATATGTAACCCTTTGAAGTATATTTTGAACAATGAATATAATTATTTACGGGGCAAGTGAATTAGGCTGCCTTATAGCGACAGAATTCTTTGAAGACCACGATATAACAATAATAGATAGGGAAGAAAATTTTACAAACAATTTTTCTAAACTGGACATAGGCTTTATAGTTGGTGATGCGCCAAATGTTGATGTCTTAAAAAAAGCTGATATAAACACGGCTGATGTTTTTTTTGCGTGTTCTGACTCGGATGAAGTAAATATAGTGGCATGTCTTACGGCAAAAAGAATGTCAAGAATTAGAACGGTTTGTTTTGTCGGAAAAAAAGAATATAAAACTTCTTTAGGACTCACAAAAGACAGCGATTTTATTAGTGACTTATATATTGATGATGTTATCTGGCCGGAAGAACTTCTGACTCAGGATATTTTTAGAATTATTACTGTATCCGAAGCATTAGATGTTGAAAATTTTTCTAATGGCAGAGCCAGATTATTAGAATACAAAATTAAAGAAAATTCTGTATTAGTTGATAAAAAGGTAAAAGAATGTGATTTTCCGAATGATACACTTCTTGTCGGCATAACTCAAAAAGGCATACTTTCCATTCCTAATGGTGATACAGTTTTTAGGCCTGATGACAAAGCGATTTTTATGGGGTTATCAGGTTCACTGGATAAACTTGCCGGCAGATTCTTTCATGAAAAAGGAATTACTAAAAAAGTAACAATCATTGGCGGCGGAAATGTTGGGGAAATGCTTGCTGAAAAATTAGAAGATGCACGACTTAAGATTAAAATTATTGAACGAGATTCTTTACGCTGTGAAAAACTTGCTGAAAACCTTTCAAATTCGCTTGTAATAAATGGTGACGGAACGGACTTAGCTCTTTTAAATGAAGAAGATATTGCATCAAGTGATGTGGTCGTTAGTGTAACTAATAATGATGAAAAAAATTTACTTTGTTCGCTTTTAGCAAAACAACTTGGAGTACAAAGAGTTGTTTCACGGGTAAGTAAAAACTTAAATATACCTTTATTTGAAAGAGTTGGCATTGACATTGCTATATCAGATAAAATAGCAACATTAAAAGAAGTAAAAAATAATATTTCAGGTGGTAAAGCCGGAATTTTGGCTACTGTTGAGCAAGGTAAAGGTGAAATCATTGAAGTATGTATAAATGACCCTAATTTTGACGGGATTAAGATTATGGATTTACACCTTCCTGTTAAAGCTATTATAAGCATTATTCAAAGACGTAATAAAATAATTATTCCAAAAGGGCATACCCAATTAATGTATGGTGACAATATGATAATATTTACAACCTCCGAAAATGTTAATACCCTAAAAGATTTTTTTAAAGTTTAATTTTTTACCATACGACTTTCTCAATAAGTTCTATTTCGTTTCCGTCAGGGTCATTTAAGAAGGCTATTTTAGAACCATTTCCTGTTAAGTCAAAGGGTTCGTAAAGGTATTTGTAGCCTAATGCATTAAGTTTTTCTGTAAATTTGTTTAAATCTTCACAATAAAATGCAAAATGTCCGAATGCGTTACCGTTTGTATAACCATCTTTTGGTGTTTCATCATTATAGGTTAGTTCTATTTGTGTGTTTGTTTCTTTGTCTGTTAAGAAATAAAGTGTGCAATCATCCAGTCTGTGTTCTTCAGTTAGTTCCAACCCAAATAATTCAGAATAGAATTTAATTGATTCATCTTTATTTTTTACTCTTATCATTGAATGTAAAAATTTCATATCTTACTCCTTTACAAGCATTACAACTGCATTAGCTTCAATTGCTTTCATTTCTCCTACTGCATCCATTTTTTCATTAGTTTTGGCTTTTATTGAAATATTTTCTGTTTCAATCCCCATAACTTCTGCCAATCTTTCCTTCATTTTCGGTATATAAGGCATCATTTTTGGAGCCTGAGCGATAATATTGGTATCGAGGTTCCCTATTTTATACCCCTTTTCAAGTACCATTTTATAGACTTTTCTTAGTAAAACTGCACTGTCTGCATCTTTGTATTGATTATCAGTATCAGGAAAAATTGTTCCGATATCGGGTAATGCTAATGCTCCTAATAAGGCATCAATTATTGCATGGATTAAAACATCAGCATCAGAGTGCCCATACAATCCTTTTTCATAAGGGATTTTAACTCCTCCAATAACTAAATCTCTGTTTTCTTCTAATCTGTGGATATCATATCCGAGTCCAGTTCTGTATGGTAACATAATTATCCTTTTATTGTTTAATTTAACACAAATTTTTTCATAGCTTTTACAAAACCGTCATTGTCAACGGAATTCGTTATATAATCGGCACAGGATTTTAAACCATCCGTTCCGTTTTCCATGCAGATTTTTATTCCGCCTGCTTTTAACAGTTCTATATCATTATCCTGATCGCCTATGGTTAGGATTTCCTCGTTTTTTAAACCCCAATAGTTTTGTAAAAACTTGACCGCACAGTATTTTGTTGCATCTTTTGTTGAAAACTCACAAAAATACGGAGTCGATTTGATTATATACAAATCCGGTAATTTCTTCGTCATTTCATCAAGCCACGAATCTACTCTTTCAGGATTGTGATAATCAATAGCCAGAAGTTTGTGAATTTTATCTTTTTTTATTTTTGAAAAATCTTTGATTATATAGTCCAATTGTTGATATTTTGCATATCTTTGAATTTCTTCGTTATCATTTTCTGAATATAAAGTATCCTCGGAATAAAGATTTAAATGTACATTATTTCTTCCTGCCCAATCAATAATTTCGTTGACATATTTTTCAGGAAGATATCTTTCGTACAAAACGTTTTCTTGTTCGTCTTTTATGTAACCTCCGTTATATGATACAATAGGTGTGTTTAAACCTAGCCTTTCGGCTATTTTTTTCGCACCTTTATGCATTCTTCCTGTTACAATAACTACTTTTATGCCATTATACTTAAGCTCTTTTATGCAGGATTTAACCCCTTGAGTAAATTCTCCGGTATAAGGTAAAATAGTTCCGTCAATATCTGTTGCAACAAGTTTAATCATCTAAATATTTCCTCGCTCTAAATAATGCACAAATCGTTTTTGAGTCATTTATTTCGCCCTTATCTATCATAGAATAAACATCATTTATTTTGTATTCAAGCGACTCAATAATTTCATCTTCGTCGGGGTTTTGATTTTTATAGCGGAGGTTGTCTGCAAAATAAAGATAAAGTTTTTCATTACAAAACCCCGGAGTTGTATAAATATAACCTAATGATTTCCAATTATCAGAAACATATCCGGTTTCTTCCTCAAGCTCCCGTCTTGATGCCAAATCAGGATCTTCTCCTCTTTCGAGTTTCCCAGCAGGAAGTTCTATTGATATATCTTTAAGCGGATATCTGTACTGTTTTACAAGCAATATATATTTACCCCTGCGTGCGACAATAACGACTCCTCCTAAGTGTTCAACTACTTCTCTTATTGATTTATGACCGTTTGAAACAAGTATTTCATCACGTTTTACATCAATAACTTTTCCGTTAAATACATATTCTGATGATAAAGTTTTTTCTGTAAAATTCATAACTAAATCATATCATGAAAAACTTCACTAAATCCTCGTTTTAGTATATAATCATAATGCGGAAATTTTAAGGAAGGGGAGTTTTTCATGTACAGCATTATTTTAGCGGGAGGTTCAGGGAGCAGATTATGGCCGTTATCTCGTGAATTATACCCAAAACAATTGTTAAATATCCAAAATAAAGAAAGTTTATTACAAGAAACTTATAAGCGTGTTACTGATATTATTTCGCCAAATAATGTGATAAGCATAACTAATACGAAACATTTGCCTAATGTAAAGTATCAGCTTTCAAAAATATCAAATGCTCCGATTGTTATATCAGAGCCTGAATCAAAAAACACGGCTCCTGCTATTGCGGTATCTGTAAAATATATTATGGATAAATATAATTCAAAAGATGATGTTGTACTCGTTGTTCCTTCTGACCATAAAATAAAGGATTTGAAAAGTTTTAAACAATCTGTTAAGGAAGGTGAAAAACTTGCAAAAGAAGGTTATATTGTTACCTTTGGGGTCAAACCCGAATACGCTGAAACAGGATTTGGTTATATAAAGGTCGGCAGTGAGATTGAACATGGGTATAAGGTTAAAAAGTTTGAAGAAAAACCGAACTCTAATACCGCAAAAAAATATCTAAGCGACAGAACTATGTATTGGAATAGCGGAATGTTTATGTTCAAGGTTGATGTATTTATGTTAGAACTAAAAAAAACAGCACCAGATATATATGATGTTGTTAGTAAATTTAATTTTACAAAATCAGATGATATTCCGTATACGAACTTCAATCGCATGCCAAATATTTCAATTGATTATGCTGTAATGGAAAAAACAAAAAATATTGCAATGGCAGAATTGAAATCCGACTGGATTGATGTCGGTTCGTGGAAATCAATTTATGATGTAAGTAAAAAAGACATTGATGATAACGTAAAAATCGGTCATGTTTTGGATATAGATTCAAAAGGTTCATTAATGTATTCATCTTCAAAACTCGTTGCAACAGTCGGGTTAGAAGATACAATCCTTGTTGAAACGGAAGATGCCGTTCTTGCCTGCAAAAAAGATAGAGTTCAGGATGTAAAACAAATATTTGAAACCCTAAAACAACAACACGATAATACTCAAATGGTTCATAAAACAGTTTACAGACCTTGGGGATTTTATACAGTGTTAGCTCAGGGTGAAGGATTTTTGACTAAACTTATTCAGGTAAACCCTGCCCAAAAACTCTCCGTTCAGTCACATAACCACAGAAGTGAACACTGGGTAGTGTTATCGGGTACTGCAAAAGTTGTATTGGAGGGTAAGGAACTGATTTTATCTCCGGGGCATAGTGTGGATATTGCCGTAAAAGCAGTTCACTCACTTCAAAATCCGTTTAAAGAAAATTTGCAGATTATTGAAGTCCAAAAAGGCGACCTGTTAATAGAAGAAGACATAATAAGATACGAAGATATTTATGGTCGGGTTTGAATGAAAAGGTAATAAGGCATTAAGAAATAGTTGAAAGTTGAAAGTTTTATATAAAGTCTATGGGCTGTAAATCTAACCTAAAAATTTTACCCTCGTACCTATGGGGAGAGGGTAAGGGTAAGGGGGTATAATGAACAATAAATTTTATATAAAATCTATGGGTTGCAAATCTAACCAATTCGAGGGTTCTTTAATTTCAAAAAACCTTATTGAATTAGGTTACTTGCCTGTTGATAATTCCTCTCAGGCTGATTATTATATTCTCAATTCTTGCTCGGTTACCCACAAAAGCGATAATGAAGCTTTGTATCTGCTCAGGAACATAAAACATTTGCACCCAAATATCAAAACTGTTCTTACAGGCTGTGTCGCTCAGATAGAAAAAGAAAATTTACTTGAATATAATTATATTGATTATGTTTTTGGAAATGATGACAAATTCAGAATAGGGGAATATTTGAGTAAAAATTGTTCATCTGTCGTCACTGATATTATGAATATAGATAAATTTAATTATCAGACTATTGATGATGTTTCAAAAACAAGATACAGCCTAAAAATCCAAGACGGTTGTGACAACAGATGTGCATATTGTATAATCCCGTTTGCCAGAGGAAAATCCAGAAGTGCTGATGCTGAATTTATAAAAACAGAGATAAATAAAGCCTCCGATAACGGATTCAAAGAAGTCGTTTTAACAGGAATACATATCGGTCAATGGGGAAAGGATATCGGGAAAACTTTTGTCGATTTAATTAGAGAGATTGAAACAACTAATATCCAAAGGTATCGGCTCGGGTCTTTGAATCCGCTTGAAATAACACCAGAATTATTAAATATTTTGGAACAATCTGAAAAATTCTGTCCGCATTTTCATTTATCCTTGCAGTCAGCCTGTAACAAGACCTTAAAATCGATGAACAGGTTTTATACAGTTGAATATTACCTTGACCAAATCGAAGATATTCGTTCCAGATTTAAAAATGTGTTCTTAGGTTCTGATATTATAGCGGGATTTGTCGGTGAATCAGATGAGGATTTTAAGATAACGATTAATAACCTAAATAAATCAGGATTGTCAAAAATACACACCTTTCCTTATTCTGTTCGAAAAGGTACGCAGGCAGAAAAAATGGACGGGCATGTTCCTGATGATATAAAACAAAAAAGAGCAGACATAATAAAAGAAATATCACATGATAAATTTGAAGTTTTTGCTAAATCAAATCTCGAATCTGTGCGTTCCGTTTTGATAGAAAAGCGCCCTGATAAGCATACAGGCATGTTAAAAGGTGTAAGCGATAATTATTTGAATATATTGATAGAGAATATATCAGATAATATTTATCACAATACAATTCAACCTGTTAGACTTAAAAATTTTAAAGGCGAAAAGTTTTTAGGCGAAATTGTATAAGGGGAATTTTTTAAGAGAAATTTTTCTTAGTGCGCAAATCGAACTTCGAAAAATAGAGAGGTGTTCATAAAGCCCCTATCCTCATATTCTAAATAAGCACCATTGCCAAAAATAAAGCATTTTGATAGTCTTTAAATACGGATATAACGCATATTTAAAACATATTGATAAATGTTTTGATTTCATTTTTTTATTAACACTTCCCTGCCGTTGTATATTTTACAAAGCTCAATAATAATGGGCTTCTTCCCCAGTAAAATTCTGACGTTTAAATATAGTCATACTGAGCGATAGTGAAGTATCGCCTTGGATTTTTTGAAATTCTTCGGCTAAAAGCCTCAGAATAACCGGATTTATAAAATTTTTGCAGAAACATTGTATATATTTTTCTAATATTAATATTATTAATAATTAGACAGATATACACCTTTTGTGTTAAACTATCATAAAAAAGGGAGTGTTTAGTGATTATTGACAGAACAAAAAAACGTGCAGTCAGAGAGGCTTTCGGAAAGGCTCTCGTTGATTTGGGGAAAGTAAATAAAGATATTGTTGTACTTGATGCTGACCTTTCTGCGTCAACTCAAACGAAACTGTTTGCAAAAGAATTTCCTGACAGATTTTTTGATGTGGGGATAGCGGAACAAAATCTTATTGATGTTTCGGCGGGATTGGCTGCAATAGGGAAAATCCCGTTCTGTGCAACATTCGCTATGTTTGCAACAGGCAGAACCTATGACCAGATCAGAAACACTGTTTGTTATTCAAACTTTAACGTGAAAATAGTCGGTACTCATGGCGGGGTAACAGTTGGCGAAGATGGTGCGACTCATCAGGCACTTGAGGATATCTCACTTATGGCTAACTTACCGAATATGCATGTTATTGTACCTGCTGATTATACAGAAACATTTTCAGCGATAAAATATGCCTCAGAACACGAAGGTCCTTATTATATAAGAGTCGCAAGAGCAAGTTTGCCTGACGTTTTCGACAACGGAGAAGAAATCTCAACAAAAGCAAAGAAAATCTTTGACGGTAATGATTTAACAATAATTACAAACGGTGAAACATTGGCTGAGTGTATTGAGTCTGTTAATGACCTGCGCGATAAAGGGATTACTGCAGAATTGCTGCACGTACCGTTTGTAAAACCGTTCGATAAAGACTCAGTCATAGACTCTGCGAAGAAAACCGGCTTAGTTTTGACTGTTGAAAATCACTCTATAAAAGGCGGATTAGGAAGTGCTGTTTGTGAAACCTTATCTGAAAGCTATCCGACAAAAGTCATAAGAATAGGAACAAATGACTGTTTTGGTATGAGTGGGACAGCAGATGAATTACTTGCTCACTTTGGGCTTGATTCTAAAGGTATTACAAAAAAAGTTTTGGAAATAATTAACAAAAAATAATCGGAGGATTTAGCCGAAAAATAGGATAAAATTATGATTCAATTAAGAGCTGTAACAAAAAGGTATAAAAGTAATTACGCATTAAAAAATGTTAATCTTGATATAAAATCAGGAGAATTTGTATTTGTAACAGGTGCTTCAGGGGCAGGAAAGTCAACCTTAATGAAACTGTTATATAAAGAAGAAGTGCCGACAAGCGGAACGGTTTTAATTGGCGGAATCAATATTGCGAACTTGCCGTCTAATAAAGTTCCGAATCTAAGAAGATGTATGGGAATAGTGTTTCAAGATTATAAACTATTACCAAATATGTCTGTGTATGATAATGTTGCCTATGTTATTAGAACATTAGGAATAAGCAACAAAGAAATCCGAACTCGTGTAATCGGAGCGTTAAAAGTTGTCGGATTGTTAGAAAAAAGGAATTCAAAACCGACTGAACTGTCCGGCGGGGAACAGCAAAGGGTAAGTATTGCCCGAGCTATTGTTAACGGGCCGCCATTGCTTATTGCTGACGAACCGACCGGAAATCTTGACCCTAAAAACTCGTTAGAAATTATGCAAATATTGGAACAAATAAACAAAAGAGGGATTACAATAATTGTTTCTACTCACGATAAGAGCATGGTAAATTATTTAAAAAAACGTGTTTTAACCCTCGATAGCGGGGAAATTATTAGAGATGTAGAGGAAGGTACTTATGAGTAGAAAACAGGCTATTAAAAATAAAGTTAAGCAATCTATGCCAAAAGACTGGCTTACAGATATAAGAATTTTATATAGAATCGGAATGGAGGCTGTTAACGATATTAAAAGAACAGGGTTTGTAAATATTATTATTATTACAACAATGGCAGCTATTCTTTCCATATTTGGAGCATTATTCCGTTCTACAATTTCAATGGCGCAATTTGCGCATGAACTCGGTTCAATTTTGGAAGTATCAGCATATTTGAAACCTGCAGCTCCTGCAAAAGAAATAGCTAATAAATTCTCACATATTGATCACGTTATATCGGTCAGAGTTCACCCGAAAGAAAATGGATGGAAGGATTTAAGAAAAGTTATTGATTTACCAAACATTAGCAATCCTTTACCGGATACGCTAAGAGTAAAAGTTGATGATATTGATTATATTGATAGCGTAATTTCCACTATTAAAAAAGACACTCGAGTGGAAAGTACCAACTATCCTGAAACACTGGCTAAGCGGCTTCAACTGATAATTCACGTTGTTAATACAACAACAATTGTTGTCACACTGATTGTTGCAATGTTGACAATAACAATCATAAATAATACTATTCAGCTCGTAATTCAATCCCGAAAAGAAGAAATAGAAATAATGCGATTAATGGGTGTGAGCAATTGGTATATAAGGATTCCATTTGTGTTACAAGGTGCATTCTATGGCTTTATGGGGGCAATAATATCGTTAATTCCGTTGCATTTTGTTCAATCGCTTTTGGCAAAAGTTAACAGTTTCTTTCTTATGCCGACATCATTCATGGCAGAAGGAACTGTTGTACTGACTTTGCTTGTAGTTGGGATTTTATTTGGGGCATTAGGTAGTCTTTTATCTATAAAAAAACATCTTCAAGTATAGGGGTAAATTACACAATTCCTTATGAAAGGTTAAAATGCTAAATATAAATGATACATTATTATTAATAATTGATGTCCAAGACAGATTAGTAGGGATGTTAAAAAATAGTGAAGAAATCGTTAAAAATAATATGATTTTAGCAAAATCTGCTAGGATATTGGCAATTCCAACAATTGCTACAGAACAATATCCTCATGGACTAGGTTCTACGATTTTAGAAATAAGAGAAAATATTAGTACAGAAAACATTTTTGAGAAAACAACATTTTCTGCAATAGGAAATAATCAAATATTAGAAAAAATAAAATCATATCATCCCAAAAATATAGTTCTCACGGGGATTGAAACACATATTTGTGTATATCAAACTGCATTAGAACTTATAAAAGAAGGGCTCAATGTATATGTTGTAAAAAATGCTGTTTCAAGTAGAAAAACAAAAGATTACAGAACAGCCTTAGAGCTAATGAGAGATTATGGGGCGAAATTAACTTGCGTTGAAACAGTTTTGTTTGAACTTTTAAAAACCTCAACTCATCCAAAATTCAAAGAGATTCAGTCATTGATAAAATAGTAAATAATTGTATATAGGAGAAAAAACATGAAAGATAAGATATTTCTAATGATACCCGGACCAACACCGGTACCTGAAAGCGTAATGATGGAAGTAGCAAAACATCCTATAGGGCACAGAAGCACAGAATTTTCCGCAATTCTCGAAAGAGTATATGCAAACCTAAAATATGTGTTTCAAACAAAAAATGATGTGTTCGTTTATACCTCAAGTGGAACAGGTGCTATGTGTGCAGCGTTAGAAAACCTTGTTAATGAAGGCGATCACGTTTTATCTTTAGTGTTAGGAAACTTTGGAAACCGTTGGGCAAAAATTGCTGAATCAAGAGGGGCTATTGTTGAAAAAATTGAAGTTGCAACAGGCGAAGTTATTGACCCTGAGGTTTTAAGAAAAAGATTAGCAGAAGATATAAATAAAGAAATAAAAATTGTTACCTTAACACATAGCGAAACTTCAACAGGTGCAGCAAACGACATAAAAGCATTATGCTCAATAATCAGAGAGCATGGTGCATTAGCAGTTGTTGATGGCGTAACATCAGTTTGTGCAATGGAGTGTAAACCTGATGAATGGGGTATAGATGTTCTTGTGTCAGGCTCACAAAAAGGATTTATGATTCCTCCGGGACTTGCTTTTTTGACAGCAAATGAAAGAGCATGGAAAGTATATGAAGAATGTAAACACCCAAGTTTCTACTGGGATTGGGCTGCATACAGGAAATCAACAAGAGCAAATTCTACTCCGTTTACTCCTGCTGTTAATCTGTTTGTCGGACTGGACAAGGCTCTTGAAATGATTAAAGAAGAAGGGATTGAAAACATGAACGCTCGTCACAGACGTCATGCAATGGCTTTAAGAAAGGCTGTAAAAGCAATCGGACTGGAACTTGTAGTAAAAGAGGATAATAATGCAAGTCACTCCATAACATCCATTTACCCGCCTGAAGGGATTTCTGTTCCTGATATAAGAAAAACTATTACAAAAGATTTTGATATTGTAGTTGCAAACGGTCAAAATGCTTTGAAGGACAAAATCTTCAGAATGGGAACATTAGGTTTTGTTTGTGACAGAGATGTAATCTCTGCTGTTGGTGCACTTGAAGCAACCCTTCATAAACTCGGATACAAATTTGAATTAGGCAAAGGTGTAGCAACCGTGATTGCAGAATTGGGGGCAAAATAATGAAAGTATTAGTAACAGATAAAATAAATGAAGCTGCCGGAAAAATAATAGAAGCAGCCGCAGATGTAGATTTTTTACCGACAATGAGCGAAGAAGAATTAATAAAAGTAATCCCTCAATACGATGCTCTTATGGTAAGAAGTCAGACAAAGGTTACTCCTGCAATCATAGAAGCGGGTAAAAATCTAAAAATTATTGGTCGTGCAGGAGTGGGAGTTGACAATATAAATATAGAATCAGCTACACAAAACGGTATAATTGTTGTCAATTCACCTGACGGTAATACAATGGCAGCGGCAGAGCACACAATTGCTCTTATGCTTGCAATGGCAAGAAATATAGCACCTGCAGCATGTTCAACAAAAGAAGGCAAGTGGGACCGTTCAAAATTCACAGGAACGGAATTATACAAAAAAACTCTGGGTGTAATCGGGATGGGAAAAATAGGCTCTCACGTCGCAGAAGTTGCACTAGCCTTAGGAATGAAAGTTGTCGTTTATGACCCATTTACGTCAAAAGAAGTTGTTGAAAATTTAGGTGGCGAATATATAGAAAAACTTGATGATTTTTGGGGCAGATGTGATTTTATAACTGTTCACGTTCCAAAAACAAAAGACACACTCAACATGATAAATAAAGATACAATTGCCAAGATGAAAAAAGGTGTCAGACTTGTAAACTGCGCAAGAGGCGGAATTATAAATGAAAATGATTTGAAAGACGCTATAAATTCAGGATATGTTGCAGGGGCGGCAATAGATGTTTATGAAAATGAACCAAATATTGAAACTTGTCCGCTACTTGAATGTGAAAAGAATATTGTACTTACTCCGCACTTAGGGGCTAGTACAACAGAGGCTCAATTAAATGTTGCGATAGATGTTGCAGAACAGATAAAAGAGGTGTTATCAGGCGGTTCGGCATCTTCTGCGGTTAACATTCCATCTTTAAGACCCGACAAGCTGGAACCTGTAAAAGATTATATGCAAATAGCAGAAAACTCTGGAGAACTGGCAGTTCAGTTATCATCTGGAGCTATTAAGTCTATAGAAATAACCGCTCAGGGAAATTTAGCCGACTTAGATATACAACCCTTAGAAGTTGCGGTGTTAAAAGGAGCATTGTCAGCAAGATTAGAAAGCGTTAATTATGTTAATGCGCCTGTAATAGCCAAGAAAAGAGGAATTGATATTATATCAAGCCGCTCTAAAGTAAAATGTAACTATGCCGGACTTTTAACAATTAAACTTACAACAGATAAAGAAACAACTACCGTTGCAGGGGCTTTAATTGCAAAAGATATCCCTAGAATAGTAAGAATAAATGATTACGGAACTACTATAAGACCTGAAAAACACATGGTTATTGTTCCACACGAAAATAAGCCGTCAATGATTGCAAAGGTTGCACAGGTTATTGGTGAAAATAATATCAATATTGGCTCAATGAACGTTGTTCAAAAGAATGACAAACACGAAACCGAATCAATAATGGTTATAAACATTGATACAGAGGTTGATGACAAAACTCTTGAAGAAATCAATAAAATTGACGGGGTTCATAACCCAAAATATGTCAAACTTACCGCATAGAGGGTAAATAGTAGGGGTGCACTGAGTAATCACGTTTACAGAATTAATATATAAATAGGGTGCGTCGTTTGACGCACCCAAATATAACCAAGCAACAAGCAATTAAGGTGCATCATTTGACGTACCAATATCAATAAGGACACAAAATGACAAACAAACTTGCAGTATTTGATTTTGATTCAACACTAATGGACGGAGAAACATTAGAGTTTTTTGCCGAAGAAATTGGTATTGCAGAAAAAGTTAAAGCTATTACAGATAGAGCAATGAGAGGCGAGTTAGACTTTTTTGAAAGCCTGACAGAGCGTGTTTCATATTTAAAAGGGTTACAAGTTTCAAAAATCGATGAAATCTGTAAACATTTACCCCTTATGAATGGTGCTAAAAAGGTCGTTAAAGGGTTAAAAGAAGAAGGATACAAGGTTGTTTGTTTTTCCGGTGGGTTTAAGAATGCCACAATACCATTTTGTAAAGAACTGGGAATTGACTCAGAATTTTCAAATATTCTGCATTCAAAAGATGGTATTTTAACTGGTCAAGTTGGAGGTGAAATGATGTTTAATGACAGCAAAGGGCAAATGTTATTAAGACTCCAAAAATTGCTTGATGTAACGCAAGAAAACACTTTAACCGTTGGTGACGGCGCTAACGATTTGAGTATGTTTAAATATGCAAAAAATCGTGTTGCATTTTGCGCAAAACCTATACTTAAAGAGCACGCCAATATAATAATCGAAGAAAAAGATTTAAGTTTTATTCTCAAATATATATAAATTAAACTAATTCACCTTTAAGATACCAAGTCATAGAACCGGTGATTTTAACATCAACAAATTCTCCTGTTAAATCTCTTTCACAAGGGATATGAACCATTTTATTATTTCTTGTTCTGCCTGAAATAACATTTTTACCATTATGGTTTTCAAACTTTTCAACAAGAACTTCTAACGTTCTACCTATATATTTTTTATTTGACAGAACGCAGCATTCTCTGTTTGTTTCGTTTAATCGAGCAAGTCTTTCTATCTTCTCATCTTCAGGAATAAATTTATCCACCCATTTTGCAGCAACGGTTTTTTCTCTTGGAGAATATGCCGCTGTATTTGAATAATCAAGTTCAAGAGCTTTCATGGCTTTTAGTGTATTTTCAAATTGCTCTTCAGTTTCTGCGGGGAAACCTGCTATAAAATCACTTGTTATTGTTACATCTTTGATTTTTGAACGTAAATGGTCACAAATCTTTTTATAAGTAGCCACATCATATCTTCTGTTCATTTTTTTCAAAACATAATCATCCCCTGACTGCATTGGGATATGAAAATACTCGCACACCTTATCACAATCATTTACAGTATCGATTAACTCATCAGTAATATCTGTCGGATATGATGTAACAAACCTTACCCTGAATTTGCCGTATTCATCTAAAGAGTTAATGGCTCTTAATAAACCCGATAAATTAATTTCTTCCCCATTTTCCCCTTTGCCTTTGTAACTGTCGACATTTTGACCTAAAAGAGTAATTTCTTTAAATCCTTCTGAAAGCGCTTTTTTTACTTCTTTCATAATATTTTTAAAATCACGAGAGCGTTCTCTCCCTCTGGTATAAGGAACAATACAATACGAGCAAAAATTATTACAACCTTCCATAATAGGAACCCACGCATTAATACTTTTAACACGATTAATTTTATAATCTTTTTCTGCATAAGGGGATTCTTCGCAAGAACAAACTCTTTCACCATTTTCAACACGTTTAATAAGTTCAGGAAGCTCATACAACCTCTGAGTTCCAATTACCAAATCAACATAAGGCGCACGTTTAAAAAGATTCTCTTTAACTTGCTGCGCAACACATCCCGAAAATCCGATTTTAATATTTGGTCTTGTTTTTTTCCATTTACCCCAAACCCCGATTTGACTATATGCTTTATCTTCGGATAACTGACGAATTGAGCAAGTATTGATTATAAGCAAATCAGCTTTTTTCGGCTCATCAGTCCTCTCATAATCCATATATTCTAACATACCAAACATACGTTCAGCATCAGATTTGTTCATTTGACAACCAAGTGTTTCTATATAAACTTTTTTCATACTTACCTCTTAAATCGTGCCCGATGGGAATCGAACCCATGACCTCAAGCTTCGGAGACTTACGCTCTATCCAACTGAGCTACGGGCACATACATTCATAATTATAACATAATCCGTTAAAATTACAGAGAGGTTTCAATATATTCATATATCGGAACAATATTTTCTTCAAAATGATAATCGGTCTGATTACTAAAAAATAAATCTGAGTTATCACTATTCATCCAACTAACAACTTCACCTGTAATTTCATCATAACTAATCTCGTTTGAACAATATGATGAACTTTTATATTTTGATTGTAACGCAGAATTATCCTGAAACATATCTACACCATAAACAATAGCGCACGGCAAAAAGCTATAAAATTTATCCAAATCAAGTGTTAGTTTGTCAGCATTATCCCAAACATTGATGAGCGTAACGTATTCACTATTAAATTCTTTCAAAGAATAAGCGTGACCGCCGACGACCCCAATTCTCGATGAACCGCTTGTATTTCCTGTTCCAATCGTTAAATTATTAATTTCACCGTTTTTATATGCATTCCAAAGTAAATTTAATTTCGCTTTATATTCTTCACTGCTCGATTCATAATTTGGGTCAAGATATGTTACCACAGATGAACCAAAAATATAATCGGATAATATTTCATAATCAACATCCATAACACTTGATTGATTATTTTCAGCAATTAGTTTATTTAAAGCATAATCAATCAGAGCAACATCTAAATCACCCGCAACATAACCTTTTTTCTCGCCGTCAATAATTTGTACCAAGTCAGATTTAGCAACACTTGCTGTGTTATTGCTGCCCGAATAATTGTTAAAAGTTACGGAATAGTTTTCTTCAGAAAGTTTTTTTATTGTAACAATATCGGATAAATCTTTGAAGTTTTTAGAGGAGGATAAACTTTCTAACATTGAAAATAACCGGCAATCCCCGCCCAATGAACCTTGGCAGTACCAACCAACTTGATAATCAATCTCATTTGTATACTCAAGTGTAATTCTGAAATCCTCGCAATTATATATTTTTTCAACCTTTTCCCAAGGTATATCATTTAAAGTAAATGTCTGTTGCACTCTATCTGAGTCAGCACCTGTATCTATTGTGTTATAAAGCCCGTAATAAGTCACATAATCACTGCCGCTATCTGTACTAATAGTATTAAAATTACTTTGTTGCTGGTAATAATCGGTAGAATCAATTACAAATCCCAGTCTGACTATATCATCACCATCTCCCGTAACAATATTGTTATAGCTTCCAATAAAAATTATATCATCGTCTTGACCTGACTGAGCAGCAAGATTAACATAATCACCGTATATAACAAGTCTGCCGTTTTCTAAGTATGATAAAGTTATATTATTCGGGGTTTCTGATAAAGATTTTAGGCTATAATTAAAATCTTTATCCTGAAAAGTATCATTAAGCAACAAATTTGTTGTCACATTATTATAAAGAGTCATTTGGTGCGTAGAATAACTTCTGGAAACAGATTTAAAAAACTCGGATAATGAGTATTCATTGTCCCCGATTTTTATATATGAAACACTCGTTCCGGACTTGTAATCTTTTATTCTGACAGAATCACTCTCTCCGTAAAAGATAAACAAGTCATCTTTTAATGGTTGGAAATTTAATTCAATATCTTTATCGAATACGAGAGTATCAATACCGCCGCCATTAATTATTGTATCATTCCCGTCGCCTTCGTGAAAAATTATTTTATTATTATCTTGCCCTGCATTGATTGTGTCGTTACCTTTCCCTGCATTGATTGTATCGTCGCCTTTTCCTGCATTAATTTTATCATTACCTTTTCCACCGGTTATCACATCTTTGTAATCTGTACCATTAATCTTGGATTTTCCTGTTATGATAAATCCTTTTGTTGCATCTGCTAAGTCGCTAAAGTTTTCATATATTTGACCCTCATGGTAAAACTCATATTCAGCCGTTTTTTTAGAAGTTGAAAAATATTTTTCTATTTTTAATGAAGACTCAGTAATACTATTTTTTATAATCAAATTTTGACCGTTACGATACAATTCATAATCACTATTCAGGTCTTCTTTAAAATATATTTGCTGTAGAGCTGACACGTTTTGTTCTTTTATTATTACACTCCCAAACTTGCCATTAGTATTATCAATATTTATAGTATTACTTCCTTTTCCTGCGTATATAGTCGTTGTTTCTGAATTCCCGGATACCGAAATTATATCGTTATCTTTACCTGTAGTTATTTTAGTTTTACCGTTACCGATTACTTTTATATTATTCTGACCATTTCCGGCACTAATAGTATGAGTTCCGTCGCCTTCAACAACAATATCATCAGCCCCACTACCGGTTGTAATACTCTTATTCCCGCTATAGACAGTTATTTTATTACCATCATTCCCCCCTGTAATTTTATCGGTATAACCATCCGTACCGGTTATAATATTATATCCTGCACCGCCTTTTATGGTTGTATTATGTTCTACTCCTGTTGCATCAATAGTTTCGCTAAATCTTGAACCTGTAAAAACACCTTTTGTGGAAAATTTACTTTTATCATAACTTAACAAATTAAATGTATTCAAATCAATCGGACTTGTATCATTTAACAATAAACTGACACTTCCGTTACCTACGACATTCTTTGTCCCAAAATTTTTAAGTTTTATTGTCCCGCAATGCTCATCACTAACAAAAACATTTAAAATTAAATAGCCCTTTTCAACCGAATATTTAATAATGGTGTTATCTTTCTCAAAATATGTTAAATCAAGTATTAAATTCTCGTGATTTGTTAATGTAATAGTATCTGTATCAAACCTGTCTTTATAAATAATACTGTTTGTCCCAAATCCTCCTGAAATACTGTCATTTCCCACAGAAGAATAAATTATATCATCGCCATAACCTGCGTATATCTTATCAATATTGTCTGTTCCCTTTATTTTATCACTATATTTTGTCCCAGTCAGTTTCCCCTTTTTAGGAACAGAAATAATATTATCATAGTTAATGATTTTTCCTTCAGTAATTAGATTATTCTTGATATTGTTATCATCATATATATATTTTAAAGATGAAAATTTGGAGAACCTAACAGTTTTATTGTCACTTGAAGTTATTTCAAGCTCACCATCACAATTTATTACAAAATTCATCTCATCAAACGAATACTTATCGGTATATATCGTAGTTTTACCGCTTATACTTACAAGTGAAGGGTCATCCCAATTAATAAAGTACTTTTTGTTCGACATGGATACTCGTATATTTTTATAACATATATTTATATTTTAATATGTTTTTGAAATTTTTCAAGAGTTTTTGCGTTTATTTTGATAACCATAAAAGGCATATATACTAAGCCCAATTAAAAGCCATAGTAAGAAATACAACGGAGAATCCTTATCATTTGCAAATCTACACCACATTAAAAATGCACAAGTTAATATCCCTAATATTGGGAATAACGGACAAAATGGAACCTTAAACGGGCGAGGTCTATTCGGTTCAGTTTTTCTAAGAATAAGAACCATAATACAAATAAGAATAAATGATGTAAATGTCCCAAAGTTACACAGCGCAGCAGACACGTCTAAATCCATAAATAAAGCGCAAATAATAACAATAATCCCTGCAAGCCAAGTCATAACATGCGGAGTTTTATATTTCTTATGAACAGAGTTCAATGATTTAGGTAAAAAATTATCTCTGCTCATTGCAAACAAAATTCTCGTAGTCCCTAATTGATATATTAAAAGCACTGTTGTTAATGCACATAATGCACCCACCGATATCAAACCGGCATACCAGTCTTTACCGATACATCTCATAGCATGAGCTAAAGGAGCCTGAGTGTCAATCGCCCCACAAGGCAAAATGCCTGTCAAAACCAATGCAACCAACACATACAACAATGTACAAATAACCAATGTGGATAATATAGCTATCGGTAAATCTCTTTGAGGTTTTTTCGTTTCTTCAGCTGCTGTAGAAATTGCATCAAATCCAATGTATGCAAAGAATATTGTAAAAGCGCCCATAAATACACCCTTAACTCCATGTGGCATAAAAGCGGGTTCCCACCAGTTATGAGGTGCAATATAGAATGAGCCGACAACAATAAACGAGGTTATTATAAATAAATTAAGAGCAACCAGAACACTGGCAAACCGTGTTGATTCTTTAACACCTTTTACCAATAAAACTGTTAGAAAGAATACAATTAATATTGCCGGTAAATTAAGAGCAAACGGGATTTCAATCCCAAACGGTAAATGAATAAACGGCATTTTATCATGAATATCCCAACCGAACCTGTCACAAAGAGTATACATAGTTCTGTAGTCATTTCTAAGCCACAAAGGACAAGATGTTATCCAAGCAGGTAAAACATGAGAAAAGCCTTTTAAGAATTGAGTAAAATATCCTGACCAAGCACTTGCAACAGTAATATTTCCAATAGCATATTCGAGCATCAAAATCCAACCAACCATCCAAGCCATAAATTCACCCATTGTTGCGTATGTATACGTGTACGCACTACCGGCAACAGGAATCATTGCGGATATTTCAGAATAAGATAACGCAGAAAAAACGCTTGCTAACGCAGCCAACAACATTGATATAACAACCGCAGGACCGGCTCCAACAATATCTTTCCCTCCTTGAATAGCAATTCCAATAATTGTAAAAATTCCGGTTCCTACAACAGCACCAATCCCTATAACAATTAAATCAAACACATTCAAGGTTTTCTTTAATCCTGACTGAGTTCCTGCTTCAATAAGCTCGTCCGGTTTTTTAATCGTCAACAAGTTTTTTATAAGATTATTTTGTAATAAGTTCTTGAACATCTTCTTTTACTTCAATACTATTCTTTTCGGCTTGGCGGTTTTTAGAATAACCGTACAATGCATATATAATTATACCAAGAACAATCCATATTCCAAATAACATAGAAGAATCTTTAAGATTTTGGAACGAAAATATCATTAATCCTCCGCAGCAAATTATTCCTAAAGCAGGGAACAATGGTGAAAATGGGACTTTAAACGGCCTTGGTCTATCGGGATCGGTTTTTCTCAAAATAAGAACCGCAACACAAATTACGATAAAAGATGCAAATGTTCCATATACGCAAAGATTCGCAGCATCACTTACATTAAATGTCATTGTTCCTATAATACATAAAAATGCAACCAACAATGTTAAAACATGCGGGGTTTTGAATTTAGGGTGCAATTGCTGAAAAACTTTCGGCAAAAATTTATCTCTGCTCATAGCGTACAAAACTCTTGTTGTTGCAAGATGAAGAACCATAAGAACAGAGGTCAACCCCGCAATAGCACCAATAGATATCAGTTCCGGAACAATTTTTATATTATGCAAATTCATAACAAACGCTAAAGGCGCATTCAAAAATCCTGCATCAACACTCCCGCTTGTATTATAAATACCTGTTAAAACCAATGCAACAGAGATATAAACAAGCGTTGTAATAATAAGTGAACCGATAATCCCGATTGGTAAATCCTTTTGAGGATTTTTACATTCTTCCGCAGTCGTTGCAAGAGCGTCAAACCCAACATAAGCAAAGAAAATTGTAAACGCACCCATCAAAATTCCGCTCATACCGTTTGGAGCAAATGGTGTCCAGTTTTCCGGTCTAACACAAAACGCACCAAAAACAACAAACAAAGCAATTACGGATAATTTAACAAACACCATAATTGCAGCCATTTTTGTAGAATCCTTTGTTCCTTTTATTAACATTCCGGTAGTGATAAGAACTATTAAAATTGCAGGGATATTAATACAGAAAGGTATTCCCAAAACGTTCGGAATTGATGACAAATCCCCTCCTGTCGATTCAATCGTATGTTTAACCGAACCATAGTTATCAACAAGCCATTGAGGCGGATTACATAACCAATTCGGAAGATATAAAGAAAATCTTTGTAAGAAATTCATAACATACTTTGACCACGAACATGCAACACCAATGTAACCGAATAAATATTCTAAGGTCAATAACCAACCGACTATCCACGCACAAAATTCCCCCAATGTAACAAAGGTGTAAGTATAAGCTCCACCCGCAACAGGAATCATTGTTGAAAATTCACTATAACACATCGCTGAAAAAATACTGGCGATTGTCGCAATAATCATTGATACAACAAGAGCAGGACCGGCTCCAGGAGTTCCTGCATGACCTGCTGCTGCAATACCGACAACCGCAAAAATACCGGAACCGATAATCGCGCCAACTCCAAGAATAATCAAATCTATTGCGGTAAGTGTCTTTTCTAATCCGGCTTTACTGGCAGTTTCCATCATTTGTTCAGGATTTTTCTTGGTTAAAATATTGGTGAATAAATCACCCAGTATATGCTTTTTCAATATTAATATTCCTTTATTATTAGTTATTGCTATTAACGAAAGCAACAGTGAGCCACACTACTCAAGTAAATTGTAAGTTTAATAATTTACCTTATATTTACCTCTTACACAGAGGAAAGCCCATTTCTTTACGTTGTTCAACATACAAACTAGCCACAGCGGCAGCCATTGTTCTTACTCTGTTGATAAAATTTATACGTTCATCTTTGCTGATAACACCTCTTGCATCAAGAAGATTAAAAGTATGAGAACATTTTAAAACATAATCATACGCAGGAAGGACGAGCTTTGCCTCAATACACGTATCCACTTCTTTTTGATACAAATCGAATAATTGGAATAATCTGTCACCGTTTGAATACTCAAAATTATACTTAGATTGCTCGATTTCATTTTGAAGATAAATTTCGCCATATTTAAGATTATTGTTCCAGTTGATATCAAAAACAGATTCCTTGTTTTGAAGATACATAGCAATTCTTTCCAGTCCGTATGTAATCTCTAAAGCAACCGGTTTAACCTCAATTCCGCCGACTTGTTGGAAATATGTAAACTGAGTAATTTCCATTCCGTCAAGCCAAACTTCCCAGCCGACACCTGCCGCACCAAGGGTTGGAGATTCCCAGTTATCTTCAACGAATCTTACATCGTGTTTCGATAAATCAATCCCCATAGCTTCCAAACTACTCAAATAAAGCTCTTGAGCGTTATCAGGAGATGGTTTAAGTATTACTTGATATTGAAAATAATGTCCGAGTCTGTTTGGATTTTCACCATATCTCGCATCAGTAGGGCGTCTGCAAGGTTCAACCATTGCTGTAGACCAAGGTTCTGGGCCTAACGCTCTTAAAAAAGTTGCAGGGTTCATCGTTGAAGCCCCTTTTTCTGTATCATAAGGTTGCTGAATAACACAACCATAATCTGACCAAAATTTAGATAAATTCAATATTAAATCTTGAAAATTGAGTTCCATTTATTTTAATCCCCAATGTTGTACAGTGTACACTTATTTTACCTTAAAAACAGGTAAATTGCAAATTGGGTAAAAGATGTAATAAATTATAAATTTATAAATAAACGAGCTATAATTCATCACTTTATCTCTGAAATGCTTCACGTTTTTATAATATTTACACCATAAAGAATGAAGATGTGAGAAAATAAAAAAAATATTTCCGTAACATTGTATACAACTACTGTAGTTGAAATAGTCCGATATTATTATTTATCTCGAGATTGTCCATTTGGGTAATTTTATCTAAAAATTTAGGTTTTTATAATCTTCTTATAGATAAAAACAAAGGAGATCTAAAATGACAGTAGTGACAAAGGAAATCAAGGTAATAATTGTAGAAGATTTTAAATTAACAAGGGTTGGCTTGCGCTGTGCGCTGAATGAAAATGATGATATTAATGTTGTAGCGGAAAGTGACAATGCCATCGATGGTTTAAAATTAATTGAGCGTTACACTCCTGATGTTGTGCTAATGGATTTGGGGTTATCCGGAATGAATGGAATTGAAGCGATTAATAAAATTTCAGAAATGCACAAAGATATAAAAATAATTGCATTGACATCGCACGATAGAGAAGAAGAAGTTATTGCAACACTGACATCAGGTGCTACGGGATATTGTCTTAAAGATATTGACCCTAATAAACTTGCCGATGTAATCAGAGATGTTGCGGCAGGAGTATGCTGGCTTGACGCTGAAGTCGGTAAAAAAGTACTTAAAGCATTTCCTAAACAAGAAAATTTTAAATTATTAGGTCAAAATAGTAATCAAGAAAATATTATACCATTGACTGATAGGGAAAAAGAAGTGTTAAAACATCTGGTTGCAGGTAAAAGTAACACTGAAATTGCAAAAGAATTAATTGTAAGTGTTCATACAGCTAAAGCACATGTGTGCTCTATTTTGCAAAAAATGTGTGTGAATGACAGAGTACAAGCCGCAGTCAAAGCTGTGAAAGAAGGCTTAGTGTAATACATAGCTAATATCTAAACACTTTGTTTTATTGCAAATGGTTTGCATTTGTATTATGATAGCAGTGTTTAGGTGAGGATTATATGTTTACACTAAAAACGAATATAAAAATATTATTATTTATCGCATTGTTTATAAATTGCGGAATGACTGCTTATTCAATAGAGGCGCGTACTTGTGACTGTTGCACCTGTCACAGTGGTTCAAAGTTCCCAAAAGAAATAAAAGACGGTACTGTTTTAACTATTCAGGATTGTATTTCCATTGGATTAAAGAACAGTCCCGTGATAAAAAAACATAAATATGCGCTTGATATAGCAAAAAGTAATGTAGGAATAGCAAAATCTGTTTATTTTCCTACAATTAATGCCGGTGTTGGTTATGCTCAGATAAACAATTCAAATAACAAGCATCTTGAATCTTTATATAGAGAGTTACCGAATGTTGGAGTATCGTTGAGTAAAATGATTTGGGATTTTGGTCGCTCATCTGCCAGAATTAAGATGGAAGAATTTTATAAAATCGGCGCAGAATACGAATTTATGGATAGTGTTTGTTCAACTGTGTTTGATATTAAAACAAGATACTATGATTTATTAAAAGCTGAATCCACATTAGAAACAAAAAAGATTAATTATTCAATAAATGAACAGATAATTTCAGATATAAAAAACATGATAAAAAATGGAAAAGCAAGCAGGGCGGATTTATTGAATGCCCAAACGCAGCATTATAAAATTCAGCTAGAGATTCTTGATGCTGAAGATGCTGTCAAAAATGCAAAAGAAAATCTAAATAACTCGATGTTTTTCATCAATGCTCCAAATTATGAAATAGAAGAAACAAATTCTTATGATGACAGTTACAGACGGGAAAAGAACCCTTATAAACTGGTATCACATTCAAAAACTACGACATACAAAATTCAAACAAGTAAAAATGAAACAATACATCCTGATTTTACATATCAACAGGCAGTTGAATTAGCCTACAAAAACAGTCCGGATTTAAAAGTATTGGAATCAACCAAAAATGCGATGAAACAGGCTTTGCTCGTTGTAAAACGTTCTTATTACCCTGAACTGAGCGGGAATGTCGGATACAATTTTGTTCATACAAAAGAATTTGGGAACAACGATTTAACACTTGGAGTGGCTTTGACGTCATCTCTTAATGCTATGGAGCAAAAACACAGTCTGCGAGGAGCAAAAGCACAAATAGAGCTTGCGCAGAGTGAGATAGAACGATACAAAGATGACTTGTATTTTCAGGTTAGAAAGTCTTTAAATATAGTGAATAAAACTTATGCTCAAATTCCTGTTGCAAAAGAAAGATTAAAAGTTTCCGTTGATAACCTTGAGCAAACATTGGCAAGATATAAATCTCAAAAAATGGACCAACTCGAACTTTTATTTGCAAGAAATGAGTATGCAAGTGCTATGGACGGCTATGTTGATGCTATTTATAACTATAATATAGCATTGATTAATCTTGAAATTTCTATGCACTATCACTTGATAGATTTGCACGACAGAACCGAACACGCAATGAAATATCATAATGAAGAAATTATTGATAATTTCAATAATATAATGGATTGCGACAGGCATGATTCACATAATAAATAATTAATGGTTTTCAATTACACACTTTTTATATTAAATAATTATTCATTTGAATTATTTGTAACAAAATGTTAACGACACGCACACAATTAATCAATTATTTATCCCAAAAATACTTTTTATAAATACGGGAAATTAAGATTGTATTATTTTGTAAGAAATACTCTCGACTAGGTCAATAAAAATTACTCTTTGGTGATTAGAATATTGACAACAACTAAATAAAGATTAGGAATATAAAAAATCTGATACTAAAACTCCAAGCAAGTGGTAGGTGTCGTCTGTTTTTGACGGCTTACTTAAAGTGCTTGTTCTTCATATACATTATTACATTACACACATATTTTATAAATTACAGTTACTCTAAAAACACAGAAAGGGATTATTATGGTTACGGGAGTCAACACAGGTTACAATAACTATAATCAGTATCCGGTTCCAAATAGCTTCGGACTAAACAATAGTTATGTTCAATCGCCAAACTTTATGGCAAATCAAACTCAAACACAATCCGTCAAAACCGCAGCAGATGGCAAAGATGACGGACACATCTCCATGTTATCTAAACTTAAAAACCTCGGAGTCGGGGCATTGAAGTTTGTAACAGGCATGTTTACCGATGAAGACGGAAGTTTTTCATTAGGTCAAACTGTTAAAACAGCAGTAATAGCAGCGGGCATTGGCGCTGTATGTGTATTAACGGCAGGAACAGCTGTTCCTGCAATATTAATGGCAACAGGTGTTGCTGTAAGTGGAGTCGGAGTCGGCAAAGCCGCTATCAATGCCGCATTGGCTGACACTGATGCAGAAGCTGAACAGGCATGGCAATCACTGGGTTCTAACGGGGTTGCATTAGGATTATCAGTTGCCGGTGCTAAATCAGTAGCTAAATCTTCGCACGCAGCGGAAGCGGCAGCAGGAAAATTTGACGGTGTTACAGGGACATGGAATGCTGTTAAAACAACATTTACAGATGCCGCAAAACCTGCAATAAATGCTTTTGAAGGAGTAAAAGATGCTTATCAGGGCGCTACAACTCTTGATAAAGTAATCAATGCCGGAAGTAAGGTAAAATCAAATGTAACTGCTCAAGCCGAAGAATTTTCTACTCAAGTCGGCAATAACTTTAATAAAACTATCTATGGCACTTCTTCAAAAATAGAAAGCGAAGCAAATAAACTGGCTGAAAAGAAAACAAGACTCGAAGAACGACGTGATGCAATCACTGATAAAAACTCAACAGCATATAAGACTCTTGATAAAAAAGTGAAGACCGTAGAAGCTCAACAAAAAGCAATGAGTGAAATCAATCAAATGAACTCTTGGGAAGAAGCAAATGCTTATATAGACGATGGAAAAGATGTATTAGCGCAGTTAAAAGCGAAAAAGCAAAATAATCCTAATATGCCTAAAGAAAAACTCGCAGAAATAAATGATAAAATAGAAATTGTTGAAAATACACTAAAAACAGCAGAACAAACATTAGCAAGAAAAACATCAGAGGTTCGCGCAATAGATGCCAGAATCAAAACCCTCAATGACAAACTTGCAAAAGCAGAAACTCCTGAAAAGATTGCTAAGTTAGAAGCTCAAATCAGTGAACTTCAAGCACAAAGAACAGCGGCAAACTTTGAACTTCCGCAAGCTCCTGCAACAGAAGTTAAATTCACAGATGTCGCAGCTAAAAAAGCAGAAGCTTTAAAGGCTCAAGGTAAATTTAAAATAGTTGAAAACAAACCAAATACAGATTATTATGAATACTTAAATGCAGAAGCAGATGCTTTAACAACTCAAAGAGAATGTGAAGCCATTGCTCAAGCATACAAGGTTCAACAAGCAGCAACCCCTGGTGGATTCAAAACCCACGCAACAAAAGAAATCTTAAATGCATCAAAAGATATCTTAACTGAAGGAACAATTAAAAACCATATCTTCAGACCAGAAAGGAATACTGCACAATGGTTGACAGTAGGTATCGCAGGCAGACAATTCGGTGAAACTCCTGAAGTAAGGTTCTATAATCAGCTCTCTCCACAAGAGCAACAATATTTCAAATCCCTGCCTTATGCTCAAAAGCTGGCACTTATAAACACATACGTTGAAGTAGCCTAAGAGCAAAAGCAGAAAAGAAAAAAGACCTTTCTAAAGAAAGAAAGGTCTTTTTTTGTTACTTAGAGATTATTTAAATTATTTACCCCAAGTACTATTTTTTAGGGATTCTCATTGCATAGAACGAGCGAACAACGAACACTAATGCAATAATCAGGAATACAAATCCCGCAATTTTTGCGTGTTCTCTGAACGCAGGAGCTATTGCAATTTCCATAGCTAACAACCCAAACAAGGTTGTGAACTTGATAATAGGATTCATTGCAACTGATGATGTATCCTTGAAAGGATCCCCAACAGTGTCACCAACAACAGTTGCTTCATGCAACGGTGTACCCTTTTCAGCCATATCAACTTCTACAATCTTTTTAGCATTATCCCAGCATCCGCCTGCGTTTGCCATAAATACAGCTTGGAACAAACCAAATACTGCAATAGCAATCAAATAACTAACGAAGAAGGATACAGGAATTGCACTATCTCCGTCAGGCGCTGAAAGACAAGCAAGTGCCAATGCAAAAGTAAATAATGCAACAAAGATATTTACCATACCTTTTTGAGCGTATTGAGTACAAATCTTAACAACCTCTTTTGAATTAGAAAGGTTAGCTGATTTGTCATCACCTTCACCCAATTTGATATGTTGCTTAATATATTCAACTGCTCTGTATGCACCTGTTGTAACAGCCTGCATTGAAGCACCAGAGAACCAGTAAATTACGGCACCCCCTGCGATAAACCCAAGCAATGTATAAGGGTTTAACAAGTTTAAAATAAGTTCAGGCTTGATACCTAACACATTTTGGATAACCAAAATTAATGAGAAAATCATTGTGGTTGCACCAACAACCGCTGTACCTATTAATACAGGTTTTGAGGTTGCTTTGAAAGTATTACCTGCACCGTCGTTTTCTTCCAAGTATCTTTTTGCATTTTCAAAATCAGGGTCGAAACCGTACTCGGCTTTGATATTTTCATTTACCCCCGGAATTTCTTCAATAAGAGATAATTCATATACTGATTGAGCATTGTCTGTTACAGGACCGTAAGAGTCAACTGCGATGGTAACAGGCCCCATTCCCAAGAACCCAAAGGCAACAAGTCCGAAAGCAAATACTGACGGATAAATCATAACCTCAGCAGGAATAAAAGTACTTGCATAATAAGCAAGTCCCATTAATAATACAACAATTGCACCAATCCAGAACCCTGAGAAGTTACCTGAAACAATCCCTGAAAGGATAGTCAAAGATGCTCCGCCTTCTTTTGAAGCCGTTACAACCTCAGCTGTGTGTTTTGCTTTTGGAGAAGTGAACAGTTTTGTAGCTTCCGGAATCAATGCAGCACCCAATGTACCGCAAGAAATTATTGTTGACAGCACTAACCACAAATTATTACCTAAATCAGCCAATAAATAGTGGCTTACCCCAAAGGTCATACCAATTGAAAGAATTGAAGTAATCCAAACAAGGTTTGTTAAAGGTACTTCAAAATCAAATTTTGGAGTTTTTAATGAATAAACTTTTGTCACTGCACCGTTAATCCAATATGCAACAACAGAAGTTACAATCATCAAAAATCTCATAACAAAAATCCAAGTTAACATTTTAACCTGATTATCTGCCCCTGCAACAGCTAAAAGAATAAAGCTTACAAGAGCAACCCCAGTTACACCATAGGTTTCAAAACCGTCAGCTGTAGGTCCGATTGAATCACCAGCGTTATCACCGGTACAGTCAGCAATAACCCCTGGGTTACGAGGGTCGTCCTCTTTGATACCGAATTGAATTTTCATCAAATCTGAACCGATATCAGCAATCTTAGTAAAAATACCACCTGCAACACGAAGTGCAGATGCACCTAAAGATTCACCGATTGCAAACCCGATAAAGCAAGCGCCTGCAATTTCACCCGGAACAAACAAAAGTATTGTAAGCATCAGGATTAATTCAACTGATACCAACAAAACTCCGATACTCATGCCTGCTTTTAAAGGAATATTCAAAATATTCAACGGATTACCTTTAAGAGCCATAAACGAAGTTCTGGAATTAGCAAGAGTATTCATTCTGATACCAAACCAAGCAACAGAGTATGAACCTAAAATCCCGATTACAGACCAACCAAGGATAATAAGCACATTTGTAAGGTTCATATTTTCTAAGAACCCAAAATAGAACGCAATACAAATACCTATTAATGCCTCTAAAACTAATAAAAACTTACCTTGTTGTACAAGATAGGTTTTACAAGTTTCAAAAATTGTGTTACCGACATTCGCCATAGCTTCGTGGACAGATAAATTCTTAACCTTTAAGAACTCAATAAATCCGAAGATTACCCCGATAACTGAAACAATAATTCCTATTAGCAACAGATTGTAACTATCTAATGATGTTGCTTTAATATTTGGAACTACCAAATCAGCTTCGCTAGCCAAAGTCGGGATAGAAGTCATAAGTAATACTAACATTGAAAGTATTAGCTTTGACATTGAAAATGTCTTTTTCATAAAGTCCCTCCTAAAATAAAATACATTTAAATTATAGAGGATTTTTTGTGATGTTGCAAGAATAAATTATAGTTTATCGAAGGACTTTGTCCTTCGATAAACAGTGAATAGTGAATAGTGAACAGTGAATAGCTTAAATTGTCTATTCACTATTCACTGAAGCCTATTCACTGTAAATTATAGTTTAGCGAGCAAAGCTCGCTAAACTATAATTTACCTATTCACCGAAAAATAAATATCTTTTAAACGCTTTTTACTAATATGAGTATAGAGTTGTGTGGTCGCAACATCACTATGCCCCAATAATTCCTGTACAACTCTTAAATCAGCTCCGTTTTCTAAAAGATGGGTTGCAAATGTATGTCTTAGGGTGTGTGGAGAAATTTCTTTATGAATTAGTTCGCCAAGTCTGTGTATTATTCTGTATACATCTTGTCTTGTAATTTGTTTCCCGTTATCTGAAATTAGAAATAACTGTGTTGATATTGAAAATGTATTTATAATCGTTTCTCTTTCTGTCAGATATTCATTAATAATATTTAGTGCATAATCCCCAAAAGGTATCAATCGTTCCTTAGAACCTTTCCCAAAACAAATTATACTCTTTGATTTTATGTTTATATCATTAAGTTTTAAGTTGCACAATTCAGATACTCTTAACCCGCAGCTATATAGTAATTCAACAATTACCCGTTCTATAATCGTTAAGTTATTATTTAGTATTGTGTTAATTTCATTTTGGGATAAAACTTTCGGCAGATGTTTCGGGAGTTTTGCCGGTTCAATAGAGGAAATAGGATTGTTTGTTAAGTATTCATTTGCACATGCCCATTTAAAAAAAGATTTTAGAGCTGACACTTTCCTTGAAATACTCGATGGCGCTATATCTTTTTCTCTTAAATCCATAATAAAAGAACTTATATGTAAACGGGTTATGTTGTTTATATCTGATTCATTACAAAAATCAATGAACCCGTATATATCACGGCGATAAGCCTCTATAGTGTTATAAGAAAGTCCTTTTTCTATTTCTATATAATCAATAAAATCCGATAAAAGCTCATACATTTCATTATTATATATTTATTTTAACAACATAGTAACAGTTATTTGGTGTATTTATTTAAAACTTTTTAAGATGTGCATAATTTGCATCCATTGCTTTTTTACCCATCTTGCCGAAATCAATTGTATACATTGTACTGTCGCCAATTTTTGTAACTTCTAATATATGTCCAACTCCAAGTTGTGCATGGAATACCCGTTCTCCTTCCGAGAAAAAGTAATCTATATGAGCATTTTTTTCAGCTTCTCGTTCTTGTGCAAGTCTTGCCTGTTCTTCTTGAAGTCTTTTTCGTTCTTCCAGCTTGCGTTTTATCGGATTGTTCTCAAAGAATGCTTTTACTCTTTCTTCATCACGTTTTTTGTGAGCCTGAGATTTGATTACCATAGCTTTTGTAGGGGTTCTGTTTGAGGATACTCTTTGTGGATTCCCTAGTTTTTTGGCTCCGCTTGAAATAGTTCTAGATTGTTCTGTGTACCCGGAATGTCTTTGAGGATTCCCTAGTTTTTTAGCCCCGGATGATATTGTATTAGTGCTGTTTGAATATGAAGTAGAATAACCGCTCTTTGATTTTATTGTTCTTACGGCATTTTGGAAGGTTCTGCCTGTTGAATGTGTGTTAGAGGAAACTTCTTCTATTAGATTGTAAGGAATTTCACTTAGAAATCTACTCTGGTTGTAATATTTATATTCTCCCCACATTTGGCGGCGTTTTGCACTTGTTATGTATAGTTTTTCCTCAGCTCTTGTGACCCCGACATACATTAATCGGCGTTCTTCTTCCAGTCCGGTTTTTTCTTGAATACTTCGCATACTCGGGAAAATTCCTTCATCTAATCCTGCCATAAAAACAGTAGGAAATTCCAGACCTTTGGCTGAGTGTAGTGTCATAAGGGTTACAGTATTGGATATATCTTCCATATTATCAAGATCTGATACTAATGATACCTGAGCAAGGAATTCTCCAAGGATATTATCTTCTTCTTCCGGAACAAAATCACTGGCAACGTTTACAAGTTCTTGCAAGTTTTCTATTCTTGCTTCATCTTCAGGTGTATTTTCATTTTTCAACTCTCTTAAATACCCGCTTTTTTCCAACACAATACTTAAAAATTCGTTCAATGGGTATCTGTGTTGAATTTCACGGAAATTTTGTATCAGTTTTGTAAACTCTGTCAGTTTTACCTTTGTCCTTGGTTGAATGTTTTCTTCTTCATCTATTTTTTCAATAGCTTCATACAAACTAATGTCTTGTTCATCAGCGAATGTTTGAAGATGGCGTATTGTAGTATCACCAATTGCTCGTTTCGGCACATTAATAATTCTTTTTAAACTCTGTGAGTCATTGGGGTTGTGGATAAGTTTAAGATATGCGATTGCATCTTTAATCTCTTTTCTGTCATAGAATTTTAATCCGCCGTAAATTTTATACGGAATTCCAAGAGAAATGCATGCTTCTTCCAGAGCACGTGATTGGGCATTTGTTCTATACAGAATAGCAAAACGATTATAGTCGGCAGAAGTAGATTTTATTGTTGATGCAATAAAGTTTGCCTCATCAGCATCATCATCTGCTTCGTAATATGTAATAGCTTCACCTTCACCTTTGTTTGAAATAAGGACTTTGTCTACACGCTGCTCATTGTTTTCTATAATCGAATTTGCTGCAGAAAGTATCTTTTCAGTTGAACGATAGTTTTGTTCCAATTTAATAAGTTTGCAATCTTTAAAATCGTGCTGAAAATTTAAAATTATTCTAAAATCCGCTCCACGCCAGCTATATATTGACTGGTCGACATCACCAACTACGCATAATGAACGTTCTTCTGGTATTTCAGTTAAACCATTGGTGTATAGTAATTTAACAAGGTCATACTGTGCAGGGTTAGTATCCTGAAATTCATCAACAAGAACGTGTTCAAATCTGTTGTAATATTTTTCTCTGACATCAGGATTCTGATCTAATAATTTAACACAAAGCATAAGCATATCATCAAAATCAATGGCATTATTGTTATTTAGTGTTGATTCATAGTCATCATAAATCTGAGAAATCCTTTGTGATTTAAAATCTCTTGCATAGGTTGCAAAAGTATACGCATCTTGCATTTTGTTTTTAGAATTAGAGATTATTGATTTGATTAGCTTAGGTTGATACATTTTCTCATCGAGATTAAGTTTTTTGATTGATTGTTTAATAACCGCCAAAGAATCTTGTTCGTCATATATTGTGAAGTTTTTATCAAGTTTTTTACCTGATTCAAAAACGTATTTATCTAAATCTTGACGTAGAATACGTCCGCAAATACTGTGGAATGTCCCGACCCACATATATTTAACGATATCCTCCCCCAGAATACTTGATAATCGTTCTTTCATCTCCTTCGCAGCTTTGTTAGTAAAGGTAACAGCTAAGATTTTTCTTGGGTTAATTCCGTTTTTTATCATATAAGCAATACGGGTTGTTAAAACTTTTGTTTTTCCGCTGCCTGCTCCTGCTAGTATTAGTAAAGACCCTTTAGTTGTTTTGACTGCACTCAACTGTTCTGCGTTGAGATTTTCTAAAATATTTTCCATTCCTACTTCCCAAAATCAGATTTTTGTGATATTATAATCAGCATACACGAAAAGTTTAGATAAAGCAATTGTAAATAAAATAAAGGGTGAAGTAAATATGATAGATATTGTAAATATGGCAGATGGTGAAGATTCAAAACAAAGTTCAATTATGGTTCCGTTTGATGATAAACCTATTGCGGTTGAAGGTGCTCCGGATACTGTTGATGAATTATCAATGGAATTGGCAACTATAAAGCAATCTGCAAAAAGAATAGCTATCATTGGTTCAAGAAATCTTGCAATAACCCATCAACAAATGATTGAAACATTGACTACAGCATTGGTTATGCAAGGTAATACAATAATTACGTCAGGCGGTTCTTATGGTACAAATGCTGCAGCAATTCGTGGGGCAATGAAATCTAACCCTGAAAAATTAAAAGTTATCTTACCTCAAACAATAGGTCAGCAGCCGAGTGATGTCCAAAATCAGCTTATTGGTGTTCCTAACATTATTGAACATGCTGATCGTGCTATGATGACTTTGGCTGACGCATCAAGAGTATGTAATAGAGAAATTATTGATGATTGTAATCAGCTGATTTGTTTCTTATCACACACAAGTAAGACTTTACAGACTGCTGTTGAGTATGCGGAAGAAACCCATAAGGTTGTAACCATTTTTTATTTAGATTAACTTTTTTGAGTGATTATTGATTTTTCATTTTCAATTTTCCATTTGGGAATTATTTAATTTAACAAAGTGAACGAGGTAAAAATGGATAAAATAAAACAACTTACCGGTAAAAATCAAAGCGAGTATGAATCTGTTGCTCGTGAGATTATTGATAATGGTGATGTTTCTCTTTTTGAGGAGTTGGTCTCAAAAGATGATTATTTATTTGATTTTGTGAAAGCTAATGTTTCTTCACGGTTAGAAAAGGCCTGTAATAAAAATAATTATAAGAATTTATTGAAGTTTTTAAATGTATATTCTTCTTCTTATGAAGATTTTATATCATCAACTCTTGCTCAGTATTGTGATTCGGAAGTAGTTGATACTATGCTCGATAATTTGGAACTGGGTACAGTTTCTCAAAAAATATATTCAGCAGGATTTTTTTCTTATATAGAGGATAAGAGAGCTATTCCGTTATTAAATAAGTACGCATTTTCCGGCGAAACTTCGTTGTCTGAAAATTGTTCAAGAGCCTTATCGAAGTTGAAGAACAAAGATACTTATGAAATTGCTTTAAAAATGTTGGATTCAGATGATGATTTTGAACAATTGAAGGCTGTTAATTTTCTTGTGGCATATCAGGATAAGAGTGCTTTGAAACCTATATTTAAAACGTTAAAACATTCTAAGATGTCAGAAAATATCGCCGAATTGATTCCATATCTTTTGCCACTTCCGGAGATGCTTCAAACTGAATATAATGACGATGCTATTTTAACATTTTGTTATATTATAAACGGACTGGTTGAGCTCATTCCCGTATCTCAGGTGATATATTTTAGGCTATATGAATTTATAGAAAAATTGTTAAAATCTTCTCCATCAGGTGCGAGTGCTGTTGCATTATTTCTTGCAAAAGATAAGTTTAATATGATTACGGAAAATGAAGAATATCTTTTTGACGAAGATAAAAATACTAAAAATGAGGTTAATGATATTAAGAATTTGTTAAATAATGCGAATTTATATCCGTTAACATCATTTTTATATGAAGAACTTTATGAAGAAAGTGACTTTATATTTTTTGTATTGGATATAGTTAGAGATGAAGATAGTTTGGTTTCGTTATTAAGCGGCACAAATCAAACAGTAATAATTAAGGTAATGGAATTATTAAAAGCTCAAGGTTTATTAAAACAAGAATATAAAGAATTAGCGCTTTCAAATATTGTTGATGCGAATCTAAAAATTGTAGCGAATGCTTTATAAAGATGAGGGAATGATGCGAATATCATCTGATTTTAATAAAAATAACTATAGTCCTAATTTTAAGAAAGTTATTATGAGTCCTGTTCCTGAAAAATGGGATCAGAGGGTATTAAACTCTGTATTAAATTCAAAAACAATTATGAATATTGTAAAAGAAGATGAAAAATTAGGTGAAACAACCCAGATAAGATATTATAAATATATTTCTCCGCGTTATCTGGAAATCCCCGCTAATGATGATGTTTATCTGAATGTTAAAGGTAAATCAGGCGAGGTTAGCTTAAGTTCTCATTCTTCATACAAATTTATACCTGGCAGTGTTTTTGAAAATAAGCCTGAACGAGAAGTATCGCATGGCCCAAAAGATATTAGTGAAGATTTGGCGAATAAAATAAATAAAATTGATCATAATCATAATAATTCGGAGGATTTACCGGTTAATACAATGGATTATTTAAAAAAAATTGCCTCAAAAATTATATATGAACCGGAAGTTCCTGTTGAACCTTATTAGATTAATTATTTCTAAGCGCCAGTATATTGTTTGCATCTTCTTGACTCAGCTCTTTTGCTCCGCCCAGTATTTTGGTATAGATTACAGTCTTTGCATATTCTTCTGCAATTTCAAGTTTTTGATAGGCATCTTCAAGGGTTTTACTACCTATAATGACCCCGTGGTTTGCCATTAAAATAGCATCATAGTCTTTAAAATATTTTGAGGTGTTTTCTACCAATGTATTTGACGAGGGTAAACCATATTCTGCTAATGGAATCCCTCCGAAATAGAACACGTTTTCAGCCATAATTGGTTTTAAAAGGTCTTTATTGGCTGAGGCAAAAGCGCTAAGCCCTGCTGGATGTACATGAATTATTGCATTAAATTCAGGACGTTGTTTATAAAATTCGATGTGGAGCAGTTTTTCACTGGAAGGTTTTTTTCTTGAATTTATCGGAGTTCCGTTATAGTCTATCTCAACAAAATCATTTTTTGTCAGATAACCGTTGGATGAACCAGAAGTTGTTATTATAATATTATTTCCATGCTTGACAGATATATTTCCTGAATATCCGGGAGTATAATTTCTTATGCTCATTCTTTTGCCAATTTCAATAATATCATTTTGGAGTTTTGTTTTTTTACATATCATCATTATCTTCATCCTCGAACGGAGAAATATCTTCTACTATAGCCTTATCAAGTATTTCCCCTGTAACATTATTTTCTGAAGGTAATGGCTTATCTATAGTGTAGTATCCGTCTTTTTTAGGGATTTTGAAATTTTCAGGATTTTTTATAGTCATTTTGTCATAATCAATAACCGTACCCTTTGGATCTAAAGCCATAGAGAAGTTGATGTAGGCATTTTGCCTGATAAAATCATAACCCACATTAATTTTTAAGTCATCCGGTCCAACACTGACAAAGAAAGCACATTCTTGAAAAATATTATTGTTATACTTGTCATCAGAAAATGTCATTGAACCAAGCCAAGACAAGGTTAAAAGTCTGTGAACTCTCAAATATTCTCTTATATATAAGTTTGACCTTCCGTATCTGTACGCATCAAAAACAGGTAATGGAGTATTATCTTGATATGCAGATAGAAAATATCCTATATCTTGCATCCAACGCTTGTATTGAGTGTGCAATCTCGGACCGATTCTTCCGATAAATTGAGTTTCTCCTGACCCGTAGAGTGCAGATGAGCCTTGCCCAACTACACTTAGCCTTGCAGCTACTAAATCTTTCTTATTAATATAATTAAATAACGCCTGATCAATCTCAGCCATATATCTCATTCTGATTGTTGTGTGCTCTTGCCCATGAAGTTTTTTATAGTATTTGTCTTGTTTGGGATCTGCAAACAAACCGAAACTGGCATTATGCCTAAATTTCATATCAAGGTTTTTGTATAAGAAGTCTTTATGGCTGTAACCTCTGTCATATACAAGATTTACCCCATATTTTGGCATACGGTTACCTAAAAACCAGTTATCCAAGTAATCATAAATACCGTATTCTAATTTTAAATGGTCATCTAACGTTTGTTCGCCTCGTAATACAAATCTGCCCTTTGACGAGCCATAAGCCAATGTTGTTTCATTTGTTCCGCTTAAGAATCTGGCAAAACCTCCAATCCCGAATTTGCTTTTGTACGTTGCAATAGGTGCGATTTTTAATAAAGAACCAAACGGTAATTTTATAGCCCATCCTGGACCAACAAACATGCCCAGTTCTCGTCTGGAACCGATTTCCGGAAAATCACCGTCAACAAAATCGTGGTTTTTGTTGGTGTACAACCTAATCCAAGGTATTGTAAATACACGCTTATTACCTCTGTATATTTGCGCTTTTTTCAACTCTATTGATTCTAATTTGTTGTCAGAATTGATGATTATGTTAGAAACCTTAACTTTATATTGACTGGGACCAATAAACTCATCAATTGTAGAAGAATCATCCGCCCCAATTATCATTTTTCTTAGTCTTGGAGCCTTACCGTGTGGTTCCAGATTTATTGGAAAACTGGAGTCTACTTTTATCGTACCTTTTTCTTGGATTACTTTATCTTGATATACATATCCTTTTTCTGCAGAAATACTAATTTTTGAAAGTTTTGATAATGGTTTATCAATTAGCGCATTTTCTTCATTTAAATCAACATTGATTGATTCCCCTAATACATCAATCCCTTTCTTAGTTACTACAACATTCCCAACTGCACTCATGTGATTGCTTTTTTTGTCATAAACAAGATGGTCTGTTTTTAGAATTGTATCCTCTTGCACAAAAGTAACAACAACATGCCCGTTAGCATTTAATATTGCCGTTTCGGTTGAATAGTCCATATCATCACATACTATTACAATTCTTTGTGGTGATTTTGATTCTTCAACCCCTGCCATTTCTAAGTGTTCAATGTCTTTGTCTGTCGGAACGTCGACAAGCTGTGCATCTTCTAATACTTTATTTTTTTTATAAGCCTTTAGCGCTTGTTTAACCGCTTTTCTTTTTGCTCTTGCTTCTTTTCTTTCATTAGAGGTTGCAAAAAAATGACGTGTCTTTAACCGTAAAAGTTTTATTGGAGGAATTGTTCCTGATACCTCATCAGCTTTTTTCGGTTCAGGTGCGCTCAAATCTTGTATTGGTGCTCTAAAAAAATTATCACCGGTAAAGTCTTCCGGTTTACTTTGCGCAAAGCAGATGGTATTCGATAATACAAATGCTGTTAAGATTGTTGTTAATATTTTTTTCATGTTTCACCTTACTAGTTTTATATATAATTAAGCGGATTTCTTGGTTGCCCTTTTACCCGCACTTCAAAGTGACAATGTGGTCCCGTACTATAACCGGTTGTTCCGACTCTACCGATAACTTGTCCTTGTTTAACTTGTTGACCCTGAGTAACATTAATTGAATTCAAGTGCCCGTATAATGTTGTTATTGCCTGCCCTCTAACGATTCCGTGGTCAATAATAACAACTTTTCCATACCCGCCATACCAACCTGACATAATCACTCGTCCGGTATTTGATGCTCTAATTGGTGTGTTTATTGGTGCTGCAATATCAATTCCTGAATGGAATTTCCTTGTTTTAAATATTGGATGTACTCTATAACCGAATGGGGAGGTTATTTGTCCTCCGAGCGGTCTTATAAATCCTGTTGTTACTTTTATTCCTGAACTCATAGCAGGACTTCTGTTTGCAAGCATTGCTTCTAAACTTGCGGATTGTCTTGCCAACTCATTTTCAGAACGTTCATAGTATGCTCTGTTTGTTCTGAGTTTATTTATCATTTTGGTATTATATGCAATATCTTTTTTTATTGCTTTTTGCTGCGCTACTAGCTGCCTTCTGGAACTGTCTAAACTTGCTTGTTCTTTTGCTATGGCATTTTCAAGATTAGCAATTTCTTCTGCTTTTCTTCTGGCATCTTGCATACGCTTATAATCTTCTCGCATAATTATACTTTCATAGTGAAGTCTGTCAAAAAACATATTAATATCACTGGATGTCAATAATAACTCAAGAAAACCTTTTCTTTGTGTTTTATAAATCTGACAAATTCTTAATTTTATTCCGCTGTATATTTGAGCGTATTGCATAACGGCAACAGTTTTTTTAGCTTTCATGTTGTTTAACTGAGCGAGTTTTTTGTTACATTCTCTTTGCGTAACAACAAGATTATTACGAGTGCTTTCCAACTTACGTTGATTGTTGTATAGTTTACCTGATTCAAGTTTTTCAAGAACCCTTAAGTGAATAGCCTTATTATGTGCTGCCTGTTGTTGTTTTTTTAAATTTGATATTGCCTGTCGTTTTGTTGCAGTACTTGCATTTCTATACTTACCAAGAATGTTATTATGTGCAGCATAACTTGTACTTTGTCCGATTATAAACAAAGTAAAGAATAATGCTAGCGATGTTAAAAATATTTTTTTCATTAATATTGTATTCCTGTTTAACCAATCATCGCTGGTAATAACATTAAACCAACAGTCCAAGCTATGAAGGTTACAGCAATTATTGCGATTATTGTTTTTTGATGTCTTCTAAAAAAATCCATTTCTATCTCTCCCAAGTATTAATAGTATTTTACTATTAAATACTGTTTTGTGCAAACGAGTTACATTTATTTGCAAATTATTGCTATATTGTATAAAATAAATTTATTATGGCTAATTTTTTATCGGCTACTGCCAATTTTGAAGATTTTATTAATTTATCGTCTGTTGAAATCAATAGCCACGTACAAAAAAATAATGAGGCTATTTTAAAAAAATCGTTTACTTTTTTTCAAAATGAAAGTAAAATTCTTATAATCGGCGGATTTGCAGGTGTCGGGAAAAAACAGATTGCAGAGCACACTCTTTCTTATCTCGATAAAAAAGTTATTACTCTTAAGTTTTATTGTACTGAGTCATCAAAACTAGATGATATACATTTAGAATTTTTAAAAATTCTCAAACAAAAAGTTTCATCTAAAGATACGTCGGAGTTAGATGCTATTAATTCGGTTGCTGATAAAATAGAGTTTTTTTTATCTAAAGCTGAGTTAAAATTTGTACCGATATTTTATAACTTTGATTCTATTACTGATAATAGCAAACCAGAGATAATAAATTATATTCTTTCCATATCCTCAAAAGAGAATATAAAAACAGTTATTTGTTCAAAAACTTTTGATACTGATTTAATTCCTGAGAATTTAATGTATCAAAAAATAATGGCAAAACCACTATCAAAAGATAATTTTGAGAATTATATAAGAGGGATGGGAATAAAGATTACTCCCGCAATGCTTGATCAGTTATATAGATTAACACGGGGTTATTTTTTTAGCCTTTGCTTATGTTGTAAGATTATGATTAATCAAGAGTATTCGGCAAATGATTTTATTGTTCAATATACAAATTCCGGTGAAAAATTTGATGTGTTTTTAGCAAAAACATATTACAGATTAATTGTCGGGACTACTAAATCAGCTTTTAATTTGTTTGTAAAATTGCATCACGGATTAAATATAAAAGTACTCCAATCAATAGGCAGTTATCCGGAAAATATTTTAAAAATGCTGGCTGAAAATTTTTATATATACAGAAAAGGAGATTTATTTTATCCGTCAGAATTTTTAAAGCAGCAGCTTGAAGATTTTATTCCTGATGAAATTTCAAAAAAAAGATTGACCTCATATTATGAAAAACAGATAGAACTTTCTCCTGAGAACAGAGATTTTTTGATTTCACGACAATCTTTGTTGGAAGAAATAGCCTTTTATAAAGGAATTGATGTTGAGCCAAGTGAATCGAGTAATACTGTTGAGCAAGAACCCCAACATGTAACAGAACAAAAAGCAGAAATTAAAGACAGTACTCCCGATTATGAGAATTTCTCAATAGAAGAATTAGTTAAAAAAACTGAAGATTATTTCGCTCAATATGATTATTTAAAAGCACTGGATGTGCTTACTTTCATTCTTGGAAAAAAATCTACAATACAGGGTACACAGATACTTTATAAAGTGTATAAATTAATTGCGGAAACTTATACAAAATTATCAAAATGGAACTATGCGCTTTACTACTATGATTTACTTGAATCACATTATAGCAATTTATCAGAATTAGAAAATATGTATCTTATTCAGTATGAAAAGGCTTCAATATTTTATCAAATATATAAAATTGTTGATTCAATTAAATTATTAAAGTCCTTGGTTACATTATCAAAATCTAATTATATTTTAGCAGGTTCTAATATTATGCTTGGAAATATATCACTTTCTGCATCAAATAAGCAGCTTGCTGTGGAATACTACAAACACGGAATAGCACGTGTTGATGATACAGTTCCAAATTCAATGAAGATGGAACTGTATTTTAAATATGCGGTATTGTCTGATGAATTCGGAGATATAGGAACTGCTGTTGAATATTATAATAAGTGTATTCATATTGATGAAAAAGAGTCTAAATATATTGCTTTAGCATATTCTAATATGGGTGATTTATTTTATGATAATGACTTGAAAGCTGATGCAAAAGCATGTTTTCAAAAGGCTTATGAAGCTGATAAATTAAATAAAAACGAATACGGAATGTATTATTCTTTATCAAAAGTTCTTGAGTTAACAGATAATACAGACAAAGATTTACTCGTAAAATTGGCTAAAGAAGTAAAAGAACATGCTTTAAAAACTGATGATTATAATGCGCTTTTATTGAGTATAATAAAACTCGGAGATGTTTATTATGATTATCCTGAGCCGGAAAAAGCATTAGCAGAATATTTATCATTATACAGAGAAGGGGTTGAAGTTATTGAAGAACTTAATTTTTCAATGATAAAAGCCCGTATTGAAGATATTAGAGCAAGACTAGGTAAAGAAAGATTTGAGGAGCTTGTGCCTGATTATGCGTAAATTTGATATTAACTCGGATTTTTATATGTTTAAACAAGCATTTTTAAATGAAAATTTAAAAATTAATCTTATTTCAAAAAATGATGAAAAATTTTTGTTTGAAAAACATTTTTATGACTCCTTAGCTGTAAAACTGTTTTTTGAAAAATATGATTATACCCCTAATACTATTCTTGATATAGGAACCGGTGGAGGATTTCCTGCCGTGCCTATTGCCATGGAATACCCTGATATAAATGTTGCAGCAATTGACAGTATCGGGAAAAAAATTAGGGCAGTAAAAAATATATCTGATACTCTTAATTTACGGAATGTTTTTTTGATTAATGACAGAGTCGAAAATATAAAAGATACTCGATTTGATTTAATTGTTAGCAGAGCTGTATCAAAAGTCGGCAAGATGATTGAATACGGATATCCGCTGCTAAATGATAACGGGTATATTATTTTGTATAAATCAATTCTTGCTAATGAAGAAATAACCGAGGCTAAAAATATTATTCGTAAATATAAGCTAAAAATTTTACCGCAAATAGAATACAGTCTTCCGCTTGATGAAAATTACAATCGCACATTAGTAATATTTAAGAAGTAATTATGCATTTTTTAGCGATTTAGGTTTATGTCTTTCTAATGCTAAATTTAAATCAGCCATCGTGATATAGCCTTTTTTGTTTCTGTCTAATCCTCGATTTAACTTATATGCGAGAGAACCTTGCTTATATACAGCTTCATTCATTGAACATTTTGCATATTTCGGAGAAAAAACGAGCATATATAACTGTGAAGGATTTAATTTTTCATCTTTATTAAATCCAGCTCTTTTTTTGGTCATTTGCAAGTATTTTTCTACAAATACTAATTGTTGCTCCGGACTCATCTGTTTTAATGCTTCTGTTGATGTTCCTAATTCTTTTGCTGTAGTAGGCATAAACTGAATTAATCCTGTTGCTCGTGAGTTTTTGTTTTGAATGGTAGTTGATATTCCGCTTTCAGCCTGCATTACCGCCAATAAGTCATTTGGATTGCAGCCAATTCTTTTTGAAATCTCAATTGCTTTATTGTAGAAACCGTTAGATAGATTAGGATGACCCTTGCCCCAGATATCCTTTAGCGTTTTAGCATCTCCAGTAAATGGTTTTGCAGTATCACTATCTGAATAGTTCTGCACAACTTCTGACATATTACTGCTTTGTGATAGTGCATACTTATGTACGTTATCAATTAAAATTATTTTATTAGAGTAATTTCCAATATCTGTTTGGCATTCAATTTCTTCCTGAGTAATTTTTCTGGTTAATTCTTTTTTTTGTCTGTCAAAGTCTGAACGACTTCCGCTCGACTTATTTATAATATTTTGTTGTGATTCTTTTAATGTTTTAATATCAAAATTAAGTTTAGAAATTTCGTTTTGTAACTGAGAAACTTTATTTGTTAAGTACTCTTTTGTTTTATTGTTTTTATATTCTGATTCATTATTTTTGGTTCTAATTTTAACTTGTAATCGAGCTAAGGCATCTTCTTTTTCTTTTAACAATTTTCTCTTTTCAGTCAGTTCATTTGATTTTTTTCTATACTCATTTTTTTCTTTTTCACTTAGATTTGAATGATTTAATATCAGATCATTTAATTCATTTTGAAAACGGCTAATTTTTGCAAATGCCTGATTTCTTCTTGCATTTATTAATTGTTGAAGGGTATCTGAATCGCACGCAAGTTGTGATTTATAAGCTGTTTGTACACTTTCACCAATTACTGAGGGCTTTATTTTATTTTTGATTACATTGTCTTGGTATAATTCTTGAGGGGTTTGAGAGGTGTATTTTGATAAGATATTTTCGATAGCCTTGTCATATAGAATTTTTAAATCAGACTCACTTAAGACTTGATTTCCGTCAGTCGTATCATAATCTTTAAGTGTTTTTAATTCTCCTTCATCAATGTTATTATCGTGATTTGTATCAATGGTGTCATATATTAAATCTATAGAGCCGGATAAATCATTTTCAAAAATCGAAAAATCTTCTGTTGTCCCAGACTGTGTCTTTAATTCATTATATCTGGATATAAAAACTTCTTTTGATATATCTTTTGTAAAGAGTTTATCAATAGGATTTATGTCTGACATTTTTAATAACACCTCACAATTAATATCTTATATATATAAAGTTAAATTATAGTTTCCGATTTCAATACTTATATTTTTGTTACATTTAGTAATATTTTTTTTTAGATTTTTAAGAGCAAATTTTTTTTATGAACTTTAATGTAAATACTATGCAAATATCCAGAGTTTTAAATATGAATTTTGGGGCGAAATTGTTGTCAAGAACAGATATATTACAATATAATGAGGAAAACGATAAATATGTGACTTTGACGGCTGCTTTTGTTGAATTAGATCCTTAAAATGAAAAAGATTTGTGTTCAATAAATAATGCTGAAATAACAAAATGTTAACTTTTGTAAAAAAACAAACAATTTGGGGTTGTAGACATGTGGTTTCATGGATTATATTAAAGTAGGAGTATAAGTTAAGAAATACATTTACCGAGTTAAGTCAGGCGTTCATTATGAACAGCTATTATTTACCCGTACAATTAACAGAATTTATAAGACACGAATGAATCTGACCTGACAATGAACTTGATAAATTCTTATTTATCGGGGGATTATGGGATTAAAAAAAATAATTATTTCAATGCTAATGGTATTGTTATGCGCAGTGCCAGCTTTTGCAGGTTACATCGACAATTTTACAAAAGATAATGATATTAAAGCCGCACTCGTTCTTTTAAAAAATGCAAATGCACAAGAAGTTTTTGATAATTTGGAAGAAAATTCCGTAAAGATTGCATTTTATGATTTATCTCAAATTGATTACAGGTATATGAACCAATTTGCCGTAAACAGTATAGATTCTTTTGGTAACAGATTTATTCTTATCAATTCTAAATATAAAAATGCATCACCGGAAGAAATTGCTTGTATTATTGCTCATGAAAGTTTTCACAAGCTAGCGGTTGCCACTTTTGAAGAGGAATGTACAGCAACTAATAAAGAGGCATATTATTGGGGAATATTAAAGCAAGCAAACAAGCAATATAAAGACTCTAAACTTTTATCAAGACTAAATAATTTATCTCAACTCAAAGTTTCATCAACCGACACAAGAAATTTAATAGATGAAAAAATTAACAATAGTTCGTTTTACAAAGAGCAATTAGCAACAACAAGTGAAAATACGGTAAAGTTACCTACATTTGATATGATTGCGGTTAGATAAGTAAATTATAGTTTATCAGCCGAAGGCTGATAAAATTGATTAAGTGACTAGGTGATTAAGTGATTAAGTGATTAAGAAATCAGAAATTCTTAGTCACTTAGTCACTGTTCACTATTCACTATTCACTGTTTATCGAAGGACAAAGTCCTTCGATAAACTATAATTTACTTAAAAAATAAGACGGCAGTTGGTCTGCCGTCCGGAATTTAGTTAATTTGTATTTTATTTGGTTAAAAAGTAAGGTTAAAAATTATGCTGATGTTACCTTTGATGTTGAGTTATTGTTAATTAAACCTACCAATAACGCAATACCTGCACCTGCGATAGCAAAAGGAGCTACTGCTGCTCCGGCAATTGTTGCAATTCCTGCGCCGATACCTGCAGCGACACCTAAACTGATTGTTCCGCCAAGAACTTTACCCAAGAACTTAGTAAATTTCTTTCCGCCGTAGCCTTCTATGCCGGTACCTGTCATATAAGATTCTGTTTCTTCTGCTGAATTTTTATGGTGACCAAACAATGTTAAACCTTGCATAAGCCCGTTTTCAAAGTAGGTTTCTCCATTTTCTTTAATATCATTTGCTAACGGATAACCGTTTATTTGCTGATAAAGATTGGTGATGGTTGCTCTTACAGACTGATCAAATGCTACGCGGTCTTCGTGTTTGTCCAATTCACGGCCATAATTCTTGCTGATTGCTTCATACACTTCATTATAGATTTGAGATGCTTTACCCATCTGTCCTTCTCGTATTGCTGTTGCCATTTCTGTCATATTTTTTTGCATAATTTCACTATATGCACCCAGAGTATGTTGGTTACCTCTGTTGACGAATTGTAATGATGTCATGTTGTCTGAGTTTTTTACCATTGCATTAAAATATGCATCATTGACTGCCGGATTTATTCCACCGATTCCTGTAAACCCAATATTACCCATTGGTAACATAGGGGTGCCTGCGTTTTGAAAAATAGAATACGCATCTAAATACTGACTCATGCTTCCGCCCGGAAACATTCCATATGTAAGACCTTGTGCACTAGGGTTTAATAAATTCCCTGTTACTATACTTGTAGTCATACAAACCTCCTAAAATACTTTTAACTAACCTAAACTAAATTTTTATATAACCTTTACATCAATATAAAGTTTTTTTTATCTGTGAAATTGCCTTTTTATTTATATGTTTGTAACAAATCTTAATAATATTTCTTAATATCTAAAAACTTAATATAGCTTGTGTTGGAACCTTGTTTGTTGTATAATTTTGTTATTAAAGAATAGTTTTGACTTGAGGAGAAATAAATGACACAAGGTTATGATGCCAGTAATATAAGGGTACTGGAAGGTTTAGAGGCAGTTAGGCTCAGACCCGGCATGTATATCGGTTCAACTTCACAAAGAGGTTTACACCATTGTATATATGAGATTGTTGATAATTCAATTGATGAAGCATTAGCGGGGTATTGTACTGAAATTAAGGTTACAATTAATGAAGATAATAGCGTAACTGTCGAAGATAATGGTCGTGGTATCCCTGTTGATATAAAACCTGATAGCGGAAAATCAGCATTAGAAATCGTGCACACAGTGCTTCACGCAGGCGGTAAGTTTGGTGATGGAGGATATAAAGTATCCGGAGGGCTGCATGGTGTAGGTGCGTCCGTTGTAAACGCTTTATCCGAAAAAATGGTTGTGGAAGTTTCTCGTGACGGATATGTTTGGAAACAGCAATATTTAAGAGGTGAAGCAACCACTCCTGTTGAAAAAGGTAAAGAAACACTTAAAACAGGTACAAAATCAACTTTCTGGTTAGATCCTGAGATCTTTACAGAAACAACGATTATTGATAATGATGTTGTTGCAACGCGTTTCAGAGAAATGGCATTTTTAAACAAAGGTTTGAAAATCGTTTTATTTGACAAACGTGACGGTCAGCCTGATGAACAAGTTTTCCATTATGAAGGCGGAATTGCAAGTTATGTTGAGTTTTTAAACAAAAACAAAACTCCGTTATTCCCTACCCCTATATATATGGATAAAGAGTCTGACGGAATGAGAGTTGAAGTTGCTATGCAATATACAGATTCATATAGTGAATCTATTTTATCATTTGCAAATAATATTAATACTCACAATGGTGGTACTCACCTGACCGGATTTAGAAATGCAATTACTCGTGTGTTGAATGATTATGCAAGAAAAAATAATATTCTTAAATCATCTGAACAAAATCTTTCAGGAGATGATGTTCGTGAAGGTTTGACGGCTATTGTATCTGTTAAACTTTCAAATCCTGAGTTTGAAGGTCAGACAAAAGAAAAACTCGGCTCACAAGAAGCTATGGGTGCAGTTCAAGATGTAGTAAGAGAAAAATTGCAGGAATGGTTAGAGTTTAATCCTAAACTTGCAAAACAAATTATTGAAAAAACACTTCAAGCTCAACGAGCAAGAGAAGCAGCAAGAAAAGCGAGAGAAATGACTCGCCGTAAAACTGTATTAGAAAATTCAACATTACCGGGGAAACTTGCTGACTGTTCTAACAGAGATCCTTCTCAATGCGAAATATATATTGTTGAGGGTGATTCTGCAGGCGGTTCTGCTAAGCAAGGCAGAAACAGAATGTTTCAGGCTATTTTGCCGTTGAGAGGTAAAATCTTAAACGTTGAAAAAGCAAGATTGGATAAAATTTATAACAGTGATTCTATCCAATCCATGGTTCAAGCATTCGGTATAAAAATCAGCCGAAATCCTGAAGAAGTTGATATTTCTAAATTAAGATATCATAAAATCATCATTATGACAGATGCAGATGTAGATGGTGCTCACATCAGAACGTTGATGTTAACATTCTTCTTCCGATATGCAAGACCTATGATTGAAGAAGGTTATGTTTACATTGCACAACCGCCTTTATTCAAGGTTACAAGCGGAAAAACATCAGAATATCTCTATGATGAACACGCTATGGATAAGATGTTAAAAGAACGTGGTATTAAGAATTTAAGTCTTTCAAATCGTTCTGGTTCAAAGGTGTTAAAGGATCAAGAGCTTATAGATATGATTGGTAACATGACAACCTTCTATCGTTCTTATAACAACCCTATTTTGAACATTATTCCTGCGGTTGTTCTGAGAGGTTTAATCAGATCAGATGTAAAACCTGAGGATTTTGAAGATCAGGCTAAAATGAACGAAGTTTTGGCATATCTTCAACATTATATTAAGGATCACGCTGAAAACTATAATATAACTGAGGCTAAAAACTATTCGGTTGAACTAAAATACAATCCGGAAAATGCCCGTTATGGTATAGTTCTTAATCTTAGTGAAGATGAATCAGAATTGATTACTGCTAATGTTATTAAGTCAAATGAGTTTAAGAGATTAAAGAACTCTTATCCGTTGATTCGTGATTTCTTAATTGAAGAAGAACAAGTCTTGTATCTTGATACTGATGAAACACGTATTGAAGTAAAATCTTTTGAACAACTACAAAAAATCGTTGATGACAGAGGGCAAAAAGGCTTGACTATTCAGAGATTTAAAGGTCTTGGCGAAATGATGCCTGAGCAGCTTTGGGAAACAACTATGGATCCAAAATCAAGAACCTTGTTAAAGGTTAATATTGAAGATGCAATGCTTTGTGACCAGTTGTTTGACGTGTTGATGGGCGACAGGGTTGAACCGCGCAGAGATTTTATCCAAACCCACGCTGTTTATGCTACTAACATTGATACATAGATGTTTGTTGATTATAAATATATATAAAAAAGCGGAAGTATTCTTCCGCTTTTTGTGTGTTAAACTAGGATTATGAGCGACAAAATTTTAGGGAAAATCCATTCAATAGAAACCTGCGGAACGGTTGACGGACCTGGGGTCAGGTTTGTTATTTTTATGCAGGGCTGCCCTATGAGATGTCTTTATTGTCATAATCCGGATACTTGGGAAATAGATACCAAGACTGCAAAAATTCTTACAGTTGATGAAATACTTGAACAATATAATGGAGTTAAAGAATTTGTAAAAGGCGGGATAACCGTTACCGGCGGCGAGCCATTGTTACAGATGGATTTTGTGACTGAATTGTTTAAAAAATCAAAAGAGTTGAATATTAATACCGCCTTAGATACTTCGGGGATAACTTTTACTCCTGATAATACGGAAAAATTTGATGCATTAACAAAATACACAGATCTTGTTTTATTGGATATAAAACATATCAAGGATATTGAGCATAAAAAACTCACAGGACACTCAAACAAGAATATATTAGAGTTTGCGAGATATTTAAGTGATAATCAAATTCCATTGTGGATTCGTCATGTTGTTGTTCCTGAAATAACATATAAAGACGAAGATTTGAAGGAACTGGGACGGTTTATTAAAACACTTAAAACAGTTAAGGCGCTGGATGTTTTGCCTTATCATGATATGGCAAAAGAAAAATATAAAGAGTTAGGGCTGAATTATCCTCTTGAAGATACATTACCTTTGTCAAAAGAGGATGCAATATGGGCTAGGGATATAATTTTAAGCCAATTGTATAAATAAAAAAAACAGATGTTCGTACATAGCCGATACATCTGTTTTTGTTGTGAATAAATTTATTTATACATTTATTAGCTTTGAAGTTTGTTCAAGAGCAAGAGTTCTTGTTGTGATATCACAAACGGAACTTGGTCCAAAGTATTGGATAGCCCCAGGGAACAAGTATCTGTCGTTCATAGCCCAGTCTTCTCTATTATCGGCTAACTGTTTGAATACAGGCCCATCGAGTTCAACCAGTGCTTTTTTGATTACAGGTTTCATTTCGCCATGACGTCTTTCCATATTCATCATCATTGTTAGAGGCACACCGCCTGCTATCCAGTTTGAAGCAGGTGCCGTTAAATTTCTTACTGATGATAAGTAGCCTGTTAAACCAAAGGTAATAAGTGCAAATGCGTTATAACCCAATGAATAGCAATAATCTGCGTCAAAGTTAGATGGGAATGCACAACGTCCTTCATAACCAAAGAAGTGTGATTGAGCAGAGAACTTAACCCCTGTACCTTTTAGTCTTGATTCAATCATAGAGATTAATAACTTTTCAGTTTCAATTTTTGAAACCTGAACATTACCGTGAGGATCTGTGTCCATTAATATTTGAGCCTTAATCAAAGTTGGTAATGATGCGAAAACTTTTGCGTTATCGCTTGATAAAGTGTTTTCTATGATTGAGAATTTTTCTGA
>CACZPS010000137.1 GCA_902783125.1 uncultured bacterium
ACTAAGAATTTCTGATTTCTTAATCACTTAATCACCTAGTCACTTAATCACTTTTATCAGCCTTCGGCTGATAAACTATAATTTACAGTGACTAGGCTTAAGTAAATAGACAATTTAATCTATTCACTGTTCACTATTCACTATTCACTGTTTATCTGTGCTACAATAAAAATATGACAATCTTGTATATATTTATTGGTGGCGCCTTAGGTGCACTGCTGAGATACATTATTTTAACATTGTTCAAATCATATCCTGCTGATGTGGTTGGAGTTTTTCTTATCAATATCATAGGCTGTTTCATTATCGGATTTGTAACCTATCTTGCCGTAAAACGACATCATCTTATATCGGAGAATATAAACAAATTTTTAACAGTTGGTTTTGCGGGAGGGTTTACAACCTTTTCTGCTTTTTCACATCCGACATTGGAAATGTTCTTCCAACACCATTATATGCACGCCGTGTTGAACATGTTTCTTAGTGTAATCGTGGGTTTAATATTTGTATCTTGGGGAATGAATTGCGGATATTATCTTATGAATTGGTTGATTCGTTCCAAAAGACTTGGAATCAGACAGGAGTGATATGTTAAAAGAATGTTTGTTGGTAATGCTAGGTGGCGGAGTAGGCGCAGTATTAAGATATGCTGTTTCAATAGTATTGTCTAAAAAGTTAGTAAATAAACATTGGGCAACTTTTTGGGTCAACATAACAGGATGCGTTCTATTGGGATTATTATTTAATAAAACTTTAGCTTACGGTACCGATTTGCATATATTCTTAATTGTAGGTATTATTGGAAGTTATACAACATTTTCTGCATTTGAATATGAAAATATAGATTTAATTGCTCACGAAAAATATTTAGAATTTTTAAAATACTCCTCATTTAGCTGTGTATTTGCATTTATATCTGTTTTTGTCGGGTTTTATATTGCGAAATTGATATAAATTTAGATTTGTTTACAGATGGCATGCCATATGTGTAATATGTTGCATTAAAATCTATTGTTCTCTTGACTTTTATATTAATTTTTATGATAATTAATATTATAAGAGAGAAAAAACATGCAAATTTCTTAAAGGAGAAAAGTATGAGAAAGACATTATTAACATTAGTTTCTGTAGCGGCATTTGGTTGTGCTGCAATGGCTGCTGACTGTTGTCCGCAAGTTCAATCATATGCACACCCGACATTGTTTGGTTCAGAAGCTCAAATTCAAGTTGGCGCAAAAACAAGCGACATCGTAGGCGGTAAAATCACTAAATGTGATAACGCAAAAACTGTTATCGGTAAAGATAATGTAGTTATTAAAACTTTCGCAAAGAAAGAATTAGACAAATTGGCTGCATCAGCATCTGACAGCAGCAAGTGGAGTCATAAATCACCTGTATTAAGAAGTGAATTGGCTCAAACATTAGCTGATGGTTTGGAATTGGCAGAAGTTAAAACTGCTGATAAATATACAGACGTTGCAGCTTCTTACTGGGCTAAAGATGCTATCGACAGAGCTTTAGCTGCTGATATTATGATTGGTTATCCTGATCAATCATTCAAACCGGAACAAAGAGTTACTAAAGCAGAAGTTTTTTGTACATTAGCAAAAATCTTTGATGTACCTTCTGATGCATCTGCAGTTCCTGCTTATAACGGAAAAACTATTCAACATATCCCTGCTTGGGCATATGCTGCTACAAATGAAGTATTAGCAACAGGTATTTTAGATGCTGTTCCTGATGAAGCAGCTCTTATTAACAACCAATACTTGTCAAAAGAACAAGTTACTTACTTGGTTGGTGCTTTAGCTGAATACTTAAAGAAAAACCCTTCAGCTGCAACTTCTGCAATTAAAGCAAGTGCAGAACTTCCTACAGTTGAAATGTTAGTTAAATTTGAAGACAGATTGTCTGCAAGAGTTTCTAATGCAGGTGACAGATTTACTGCTAAGTTAGTTGAATCTGCAACAATCGGCGGTGTTACATACCCTGCAGGTTCTAAAATCAGAGGTATTGTTTCTGAAGTTGTTAGACCTGGTGTTGGTAACGCTGGCTATATCAAAGTTCAGTTCAAAGAAATCGTTAACGGTGACACAGTTTGTGCTTTACCTGACGTAGTTACTGAAGCAACTGCTGAAACAGTTAAAGATCCTAACTTCATAGCAAGAGTTGTTGGTGCTCCTCTTACTTGCGCAGGCAGAATCTTAGGTGTTGCAGGCAGAACAATCGGTCAAGAATGCAACTTAGGCGCTAACGCTGTTGAAGAATACGGTGACAGATTATCAAATACTTTAGTTGATACATTCTGCTTACAACCGGTTGCAGGTGTTAAGAGCTTCGGCTGGTCATTCGTTACTGCAGGTAAGTTAATCTGGAATACTGTTGAAAATGCAACAGGCGGCGTATTTGGTGTTGGCTATGAAATCGTAGACGAAGTCAGATACTTATTCGCTCCTAAGTATTCTAACAATGCTTCTTTGAATCCAAAAGAAGTTTTGAAGGTTACTTTCCAAGAACAACAAAAATAATCATTGATTATTATAAACAAGAAAGAGTCGGTTTTTTAACCGGCTCTTTTTTATGATTAAAAAATCAGTTTATAATGAATCGATTTAACTATTTTTTAAAATACGCTTAACATAGTAGTTGTTATCTTTTTCTAATTCGGATTTTAGCGGTTCAAATATAGACTCTGTCAGTTTTACAAGAATCTGTGCAGCTTTTTCTCTAACCGTATATTCATTTTCTTTTAGTGTTCTTTCTAAAATATTATATAGTGTATTCTTATCAAGGTAATTATAGTAGTTATTTAAACCCTCAAGACACCAGTATAGTTTGAATAACTGTTTGTTGATAGTGTATTTTTTATCTCTGAAAACTATTTTATCAAGTCCTTCGAAGGCTTCTTTTATATATTGAACAAGCTGTTTAGAGTATTGTTTTCCAAACTTGTTGTCATCATTTAATAAAGCAAGCGAATCAATAACCATTCTTGAAATATTCGCATTTATATCAATAGTTGATTTAGCAAGAATATCAGGATATTGTGAAAAATAATTTTTGTATTTGTTATTATTTACAAATTCTGAGAATTTTTGCGCAACAGCTTCTCTTATTTTTCCATCACAATTAATCAGATTAGCTAAAAAAACTTCAGCATCATTCTGAGTTTTTAATTCTGATATTTCAAGAGCAGCGAATTGTTTCTCAGTAATATTACCACTTTTTAAAAATTCTATCAAATCTTCATTAGAATATGATTTTGAACATAATTCCAGAGCTTTATCAAAATTTTTATCCAAGGTTTGTTCGTAGTCAGATTTCAAATTTATATCCCCATATCTACTTCCTTGATTATAACATAACCGACAATGAAACCATGAAGAGTAAATGTTTTAATTATATTAATTTAAGAGAAAATCGTATCATTGAATGATAAGATATTGTCTATAATCAATATAATAATAGATAGGAGAGAAATTATGAAGAAAATAGTTGCATTTATCCAAAACGCATTATGTATGAACGACTCAAATGACAGACGAGTCGGATTAGCTCAATTCAAAGATGAACAAGATGATTTTTCAATAAATCAAGGGTCTATAAGAAGTAAAGATGTAAAATTATCAGATTTACTAAGACGCGGGTAATTTTTGCTATAATTTTATCAGTGTAGCTTATTATGGTTTGAGTTACATTAATTATTTTTTAGTAGTAGAGTTGATATATATTGCAGACCTGCCTTTCCGAATTTACGACAACATTAAAGTTTTTATATTGAAAAGTCCTAACTCGCACTTTTACAGATGTTTTTATACTAGTAAAAGTGCTCAAACAAGGACTTTATCGAATAAAAACTAAATGTTTCGGAATTCTCCCTAAAAGGTCTTTAATATATATCAACTCTACTGTTTTGCTAAACAGTAATTATATGTTTTAGATTTAAGGATAAATCGACCGTTGCAAAGTGGGGAGCAAAATTGTTATGTTTCACTCAATTAAGCCCATGTTTGAGTGATTTTACAAGCATAAAAATATTCGTAAAATCACGAGTTTGGGCTGGTTAATGTGAAACATTACAAGAGTGCACCCACGGAGCAATAGAGCGAAGCGTGTCGATGTTCCTTAAATCTAGAACACTTATTTTTATGTAACTCAAACCATAATATGTTCTATTCAGTTTAAAAGAAACATTTACTAAAATGTTAAAATTGTTGTGTTTATTTTATAATATATAATATACGATTAAGGGATTATTGGAGAGTGTATGAAGATTGATATTGAAAAACTAATAAGTTATGCTAAAAATTTATCAAAAGCTAAAATACTTGTTGTTGGAGATTTGGCTTTAGATGAAATGGTTTACGGAGATACTGAAAGGATTTCAAGAGAAGCGCCCGTTCTTATTCTCAGACATTCACACACTAATCTTATCTTGGGTGCAGCATCAAATGCGGCTCATAACGTATCAACGATAAATAATGGAAAAGTCGGAGTTATCGGGGTTATTGGGGAAGATTATCAGGCTAATGATTTGAAAGGTGCGTTTGAATCGGCAGGGGTTAATTGTGATTATCTTGTGATAGATAAATCAAGACCTACAGTTACTAAAACAAGAATATCAGGCTCGTGTTTTCAATCTATTACTCAGCAGATTGTCAGAATAGACAGACAATCATCAGAACCTATTTCCAAGGAAACTGAAACAAAAATATTAGAGGCTTTGGAAAAAGCTATACCTGAATATGATGGGGTGATTTTATCAGATTATCATATCGGGACTCTGACTGATAATGTTATTCAAAAATCGATAGAAATATGTTCAAAACAAAATAAAAAATTGATAGTTGACGGACAAAAAAATCTGGAACGTTATAACGGAGCTACATCTATGACTCCAAATTTGCCTGATACACAAAAACATGTCGGATTTTTCATCAAATCCAATGGAGATTTGCTAAAAGCAGGTAAAAAACTTATTAAAGATACGAATGCACCTTTTGTTCTCATAACTTGCGGGGAAGAAGGTATGGCTCTTATTACAAGAGAAGGTAAAATGTTCAGAATACCTGTATTTAATAAATCAAAAGTATTTGATGTGACAGGTGCAGGAGATACCGTTACAGCACTATATTCTCTTGCTTTGGTTAGCGGAGCTGAACCCGTTTATTCAGCCATCTTAGGTAATATTGCGGCAGGTATTGTTATCAAACAATTCGGATGTGCAACTACCACTATTGATGAATTGGTTGAATTTATTGAAAAAAACAGAAAAATTTTAGAAAATACTGAGATTAAGGAATTTTAATTATGAATAAAAAATTAGTAGATATTATTATTGTGTTAGGTCTTATAATTGTAATTGGAGTTGGTTTAATTACGGCAAAAGGAATGCGTACAACAGCTTCTAAACAAATAGAATCAAAATCGCCAATTGAATTTGAGGTGTTTTTGAGAAGTGTTACAATGTCATCAAAGGTTTGCCCAATTAAGAATGGTGATAAGACTTTTATTAGTATACGAAATGTTCCGTATAGTGACTTAGATGTTATTGGTGTTAAATGTCAACACAAAAAAACAACAATTCCTGCTAAAAATTCAAACGGATATATAGTAGTTGATGATGCGGGTTTTGTTGATACTTATGACATTGTCGTAAGAGTAAAAGATGATGCAATAATCACAAAAGACGGAGCTGTTGTAGGCGGAAATAAAATAAAAATTGGTCTGCCTATTACTTTAGAAGGTAAAACATACAAATTCACCGGTTCTGTATCTGATATAAATATTGTGAATGAGAATTAGAGGTAAGCATATATGTTTATCAATACGGTGTTGAATATTATTCATAAACATACTGATAACCTGTATAAAAACAGTATTATTCTCCAAAATATTGATAGATTTATTTTTGGAATAATTATACTTACTTTTATTACATCAGTTTTTGTAAATTCTGATACAATCGGATATTTTGCAATTTGTACAACAGTTTTAACAATTGCAAGGATAATTTTTACACCGGATGACGAAATGAAACCTAAGAGGTTTGAAATATTTTTAATAGCGTATTTTATGTTATTATTGGTTAGTCTTGCTGGTTCTACATTGTTCTATTTGAGTCTGAAAGGTTTTTTGAAAACTCTTATATATTTAAGTTTTTATCTTTCAGTTGTTCATCATATTAAAAATAATAAATCTCACATATTGCCGATATTATTGGCTATTGCAGGGTGTCTGACCTTTGAATCAATAATCGGTATTAGTCAGAGTTTTGCAAAAGTAGATGAAATTTCAGGCTGGCAGGATGTGTCAAATCTTAATCCTGAAGAAGTGATAACAAGAGTGTATGGAACATTATTACCGCTTAATCCAAACCTTTTGGGCGGATATTTTGTTATGACAATTCCTTCTGTAATTGGACTTTGCGGATATTATTTTTATGAAAAAAAATATTCCCACTCAATTATATTCGGGGTAATATCTCTTATATCTTGTGCTGTTTTATTCTTAACAGGTTGTAGAGGTGCGTATTTAGGATTATTCACAATTCTTTTGGGAGTTTTTAGTATATCTTTAAAAATATTTTGGGATAAATACAAAAAACTCTGTATATCAATATCTTCCTTTCTTGCAGGATTAGGAACAATGATTATTTGCGCGGTGACTCCATTGAGAGTCAGGGTTATATCTATATTTGCAATGAGAAATGATAGCTCAAATTCGTTCAGGTTCAATGTTTATAAATCATCTTTCCAAATGTTTAAAGACAACTGGCTTTTAGGTATCGGGCATGGTAACCAAAATTTCAGAGAAATATATGGACTATATATGAAAACGGGGTTTGATGCACTTAGTGCATATAATATTTATCTTGAAACGGCGGTTGAGAGTGGTATCTTTGCTCTTATTGCATTTTTAGGATTTTTATTCTTCCTTATTTATGATGGAGGTAAATATATTGTCAAATCTGATAATATAAAAAAGATAATACTAGTATCAATCCCTTTGTTATCTATTCTGAGTACAATGGTTCATGGTATGGTTGATACGGTATTTTTCAGACCTCAGCTTCAAATAGTATTTTGGACAATGTGTGCAATACTTTCAAACGCAGTATATGATGTAAAGGAGTAAGAAAAATATGACTAAAATAACTTTGATAAAAGGTGACGGAATAGGACCTGAGATTTCTGATGCTGTTGTAGAAATAATAGAAAAATCAGGAGCTAAAGTTGAGTGGGACGTTCAGACAGCAGGGCTTGATGTAATCGAAACAGAAGGTGTTCCGCTTCCTGAGAGGGTTATTAAGTCGATAAAAGAAAATAAGGTTGCCCTAAAGGCTCCTATAACAACTCCGATAGGAAAAGGTTTTCGCTCGGTTAATGTACAGTTAAGAAAAGAATTGAATCTTTTTGCAAATATTAGACCCTGCAAAAATATTCCTACAATTAAGACAAAATTTGATGATGTAGATTTGGTTGTAGTGAGAGAAAATACAGAAGATTTATATGCAGGGGTTGAAGAACAGATTGATGAAAATACTGCACACAGCATAAAAATAATAACCAGAGATGCCTCAATACGTATTGCTAAATATGCGTTTGATTACGCAGTTAAATATGGACGAAAAGAAGTTTGTGTTGTTACAAAAGCAAACATCTGTAAATTATCTGACGGATTATTTTTAGATTGCGCACGTGAAGTATCAAAGGGATATCCTCAAATTAAGTTCAGAGAAATTCTTGTAGATAACTGTTGTATGCAGTTAGTTCAGAACCCTTCGCAGTTTGATGTTTTAGTCTTACCAAACCTGTATGGTGACATAGTATCAGATTTAACTGCAGGATTGATTGGAGGGCTTGGAGTTGCAAAAAGTGCAAATATAGGTGATGATTGTGCTGTTTTTGAGGCAGTTCACGGTTCCGCTCCGGATATAAAAGGTCAGAATAAAGCAAATCCTATGGCTTTATTATTATCAGGGGTTGAAATGTTAAAACATATCGGTCAGACAGAATGTGCCGGAAAAATCGAAAAAGCTCTATATAAAACTTTAGAATCAGGTATAAAAACAGCAGACATCGGTGGTCATGCAACATTGTCAGAATTCACACAGTCAATAATTAACAATATATAATCATAAAATACCTAAAAAAGAATTCGTACAAATATAACTGACTTTCTTATTCCATTTTATCTTAAAGGTGTTGCACTTCTAATCAGAATTCGTGTAGAACTTGGTTCAAATCAAATATTGCGAAATGTTACAGAAGGATGTTATAGGGGTTGAAAAAATGGGAACATGATAAATAATAAAAGTGGAGTAT
>CACZPS010000138.1 GCA_902783125.1 uncultured bacterium
CGTCGAGTCGTGCTGCGTCTTTCGCTTCGCTCATGCCTCTGCTTGGCTTGCTGAGCTAGCAGCCCATATATTTATCTATTTAATTTTCAATCCGGCTCATTTCTGCGCCTCGCACTAAACGGCACCGCTTGCACTCCCGCCGAAAACTCAACGTTTCCGTCGAGTCGTGCTGCGTCTTTCGCTTCGCTCATGCCTTTGCTCGGCTTGCTGAGCTAGCAGCCCATATATTTATCTATTTAATTTTCAATCCGGCTCATTTCTGCGCCTCGCACTAAACGGCATCGCTTGCACTCCCGCCGAAAACTCAACGTTTCCGTCGAGTCGTGCTGCGTCTTTCGCTTCGCTCATGCCTCTACTCGGCTTGCTGAGCTAGCAGCCCATATATCATAATTTATTCGATTATCAAAATCTTTGCCAACAGGTATAACCCTTATCAGATATCTCACAAAAGGAGCATCTTTCTATTTGCTATTTACCCTTCGACAAATGTTAATTTATCATGAACAAACTTTAAAATCAAGTTATTTGTTATATAATTTAATAATGAAAACACCAAAATCGTTAAGACTACATATATCTATCTTTGGCAGAACTAATGTCGGCAAATCGTCGTTTTTAAATTCTGTCTTATCCCAAAATGTATCGATTGTATCTGATATAAAAGGTACAACAACTGATGTGGTCGAAAAATCGGCAGAACTTTTCCCAATAGGGCCGGTAACTTTTCTCGACACTGCTGGAATTGATGATGATACAAAACTGGGAGAAGCTCGAAAAGAAAAAACTCTATCTGTTTTGGAAAGAACAGACATTGGCGTTCTTATCACTGATTATAACGGGTTTTCCGAATACGAGCATGACTTAATAAATAATTTTAACAATTTTAAAATCCCATACATTGTTATAATTAACAAAACTGATGAATCAAAAATATCTGAACAAAAATCAGAAGAAATAAAAAATTTCACTTCACACATTCTTGAAACCTCTGTCACTTCATCAAAAACATTAACTGATGATTTTATATCAGCATTATTAAAAATAGTTCCCGATGATTTTGTAAACACTCCATCAATACTTGGCGACAAAATAAATAAATCCGATATTATTGTATTAGTGACCCCGATTGATAAAGAAGCTCCAAAAGGCAGACTGATATTACCGCAGGTTCAAACAATTCGTGACATTTTGGATAATGAATGTATATCTGTTGTCACTCAAGTTGAAAATTTAGATTTTACTCTAAAATCTTTAAAGATTAAACCTAAAATGATTGTAACTGATTCTCAAGCCTTCAAAGAAGTGAATGAAATTGTTCCTAAAGATATCCCCCTGACATCATTTTCAATTCTTTTTGCAAGATTAAAGGGAAATCTGGATAGTTTTATTTCAGGAGCAAACGCAATAAAGAATCTCAAACCGAACGATAAAGTTCTTATACTTGAAAGTTGCACCCACCACGCAATAGATGATGATATAGCAAGAGTAAAAATCCCAAAACTTTTACAGAAAAAATGCGGGTTTGAACTGAATTTTGAATATAAAACAGGTCACGACTTCCCTGATATTGCGCCTTATAAATTAATTATCCATTGTGGGGCATGTATGACAAACAAAAAAGAAGTTTTATCAAGAATAATGATTTGTCAGAAACAAAACAAACCAATAACAAATTACGGAATTGTAATATCCTACTGTTTGGGAATTCTAGACAGAGCAATAAAATTATTTGAAAAATAAATTATGATTTACGTTACAATACTACAAATGTAACACATTGTTAAATATATAGTATTGCGTAGGTAAATATTTACAGTAGTATGCTATCCATTACACCCGAAATGACTGAGATAAATTTTTCTCTCCTATTGGAAAGATAGTGAGGAGGATATCGAAATCCTTTTCACATCATTTCTTTAAGAAAAGTCAGATATTTATCGCCATATTTTTTTTGTTTAACAATTTCATAATCCCCAAAAACTAAATTTTCAGAGTGCTCTAATATGATTATATCGGATTTTGGGGCTGCTTTAATAGCATTATCGTATATCCCGCTCTTATATGGTGGATCAATATAAACAACATCAAATTTATCTGTCAGGGTTTTGCTAAGTTTAATGCTGTCCCCAATTTTTATATCAGCGGTTAAACCAAGGGTTTTATAATTGGATTTAATAATTTCTCCGACCGTTCTGTTTTTTTCAAAAACAACTACTTTTTCAAATCCTCTGGAAAGCGCTTCTAATCCCATTATTCCTGAACCGCCAAACATATCAAGAAATGATTTACCATCAAATTCTCCAAGGATTGAAAACAAAGTATTAAATACGCTCATTCTCACTTTTGAAAGAGTAGGTCTGACTATTTTTTCATCAGGAGCTTTTATTTTTCGTCCTTTGTATATTCCGCCTGTTATATTCATAGTTAGAGAATATACCCTCTTAATTCATTCAATAAATCAAAATTTCCTGTTGATACAACTGTATCAATAGTTGTTTTAATAGTTTCAAGTTCTGTTTTATTTGGAGCTTTTAATCTATCAGGGAGTTTTAAATCTGTATTTTTCTTAGTATTAACAAACCCCTCATTCATAACTGCAAATTCTTTGTATATTTTAAGCATATTCATATCGTCCTCGGAATATTTAAACTCCTGATTAATAAAATATTTTGTATCTTTATTAAAAGTAAGCATAAATTTCATAAGAAATAACAGTTCCACAAGAGAATTTTCTTCATTGTATTCTTTACCCAGACAATGATTTCCGACAATCTCACCTTCCGGCAAAGATTTAAGATATACTGCCCATAGCAAACACCCCAGATAAAATTCGGTATTTTGTTTGAGTAATTTTAACATTCCCGGATAATATTGTTTAAAATAGAATTTTTTTTGGTTTAAGTTTTTAAATTTGTTTATATCAGAGTACATATCTTCTAATGAATATACTAAACTAACTAAATGTCTGCCGTACCCCGGATCAAATAAATATTCTGCCATCTTTTTCCCTCTCTGTGTTTATGTGTTTAATTATATATTAATAAAATTGTAATTACAAAATAAAAACTTTATAATATTTAAGAGAAGGAAACAGGTATGAAAAAAATAATATTAGTTTTATTTATAGTATTACTGATTATTCCAATACTGTCGGTAAAGATTTATGCAAATAATTTAGGAGTGATAACGATGGATTCAATAGAAAAAGTTAAACAGCCTTCCGTTGCAGGAACTTTTTATACTTCGAACAAAGCTGAATTAGAAAAACAGATTTTGGAATTTAAAAAAAACAGCAGAAATACATATACAACAAAAACAAGAGCCGTAATTGTCCCGCATGCCGGTCTGATTTATTCGGGCAGACTTGCATTTGAAGGAATAAGTCAGTTAGATAAAAACATAAAAAATATCTTCATTTTTGCTCCTGCTCACAGAGTCGGAATAGAAGGATTAGGAACAACAAGCTATGATGTCTGGTTAACTCCTCTTGGTAAAATAAAAATAAACAGAACAATCGTAAATGAGCTTGTATCAAAATTCGGAGTTAAAATAACCGATGAAGCGCTTGCTCCTGAGCACGCAATAGAGGTTGAATTACCATTTGTTCAAACTGAATTTAAGGATGTAAAAATTATTCCTGTTCTGATGGGAAACGTTAGCCCTGAAGCCGTTTACAAAATAATTTCACACTATTATAAAGATAAACAAAACGGGTTTATTATATCATCGGATTTAAGTCATTATCTGCCTGATGAAACAGCAAAAAGGGTTGATGATTACACCGCACATCGTATTGAAACCTGTACCTTTGATAATTTTACTCATGAACTTGCCTGCGGAGCGACAGGAATTATGGGCTTAATGCAGTTTGCAAAGGATAATGGATTTTCTTTGATAAGAATAGATATGACAAATTCAGCCTCCACAACTTTTGATAATTCAAGAGTAGTTGGCTATGGGACATGGTTTTTATATGAGGGTGGAAGAAATGAATTTATAAAAGCAAATTATTCGGATTTTATTCTTAAACTCTGTAAAGAATCTATAAAAAATAAAAAACTTGATAAAACAAAACTTGTTTATCCACAGGTGTTTTCAGAATACGGAGCCGTTTTTGTCACATTAGAAAAATTTGGTCAACTCAGAGGCTGCATAGGTTCAATTATCCCTCAGCGCTCAATTATTGATGATATTATTAACAATGCTCAAAATGCAGCATATTCTGATTCAAGGTTTAATCCGGTTGAAAAAAATGAGATAAAAGATTTATCTTTTGCGGTTTCTCTGTTATCTGTTCCAACCCCGATGAAATTTAGGAATGAAGAAGATTTGTTAAACCAAATCAGACAAGGTGTTGACGGAATTATTATTCGTGACGGGAATTATCAGGCAGTATATTTGCCATCAGTTTGGGAACAAATCTCGGATAAAAAATTGTTTTTAAACTCGCTAAAGGTTAAAGCCGGCATGAGTCCTGACTATTTTTCGAAAAACTTTAAAGCATACAGATTTGAAACTGTTTATATTAAATAACTAAAAATTATGATAAAATCGTTTTATGGAAACATTAAATCTTAGAAGTTATGCACATTTAGGAGATGCCGTCTGGGAATTATTTGTCAGAGAATATACAGTTTTTCAGACAAAAAACCTTAAAACTCTGCATAAAATAACAACAGACAGAGTTAATTCAAAATATCAGGCTGATATGCTTGAATTTCTTGAAGCTGATTTAACAGAAGAAGAAAAAGATATTACCCGCAGAGCAAGGAATTGTCCTATCCCTGTTGCCCGCAGAAATAATCAGGCTGAATACAGACAATCAACCGCCTTTGAAGCACTAATCGGATACTGGTTTTTGCACGACAAACAAAGATATAATACAATTATTGAAAAAATCAGAAAAAACTATTTTTCTTAAAATCTATAACTCAGGTTTTATTAGGAATTTGATAGCTTTCCCTGCAATATGTTGTTTCATAGCAAACTCAACTTCTCTCAAAGATAAAGTATCAGTAATAAGTTTTTCGACCTCAACATCGCCTGATTTTATATAATCTAATGCCTGTCTAAAATATTTTGGAGTATGATGGAAAACACTCATCAACTTAATATCGCCATAGTGCATACGAGTTGTATCAAAAGTAACCGTTGAACCTGATTTACACCCGCCAAAGAAATGCACTGTCCCCCCCGGTCTGACACAAGAGAAGATTCTCTCCCATATTTCAGGAAGCCCTACACATTCTACAGCGACATCTAAACCTTTCTTTTCTTCTGTAAATTCCTTAAAAATAAGTTCAGGATTAGGATATTTACCCAAATCCACAATCTCATCAGCGTGTGCGAATTCATCAGCCATTTTTAACTTCATCGGATTTCTTCCGGCAACAATAACCTTCGCACCTTTTAATTTTGCTAACCTTGCAAACATTAATCCGATAGGACCTATTCCGATAATCCCGACTGTTTGGTCTTCTTTTATATCTGTTCTTTCTACCCCGTGGACTACATTTGCCAACGGCTCACAAAAGGCAGCTTTGTCAAAACTTAGATTATCAGGGAGTATTAACATATTTTTTTGAACAATTCTTGCAGGAACTACTATATATTCAGCGTAAGCACCGTTCAACAAATCTAAATTTTCGCACAGATTATATTCTTCATGCCTGCAATAGAAACATTCCCCGCAAGGTGCAGAATTAGCAGCAACAACTCTGTCCCCGACTTTTACATTATCAACACCTTCTCCTGTTTTTTCTACAACCCCTGCAAATTCGTGACCAAATCCTGACGGAATAGATTTTATTAAAACAGGATGACCTCGCCTGTATGTTTTCACATCAGTACCGCAAGTAAGCGCAGATTTGATTTTAACAAGCACTTCACCCTTTGCCAAAGGTTTTACTCTAACATTTTCATCATATTTAATATTTTCCGGTCCGTAATATAGTACTGCTTTCAATTTTGTTAATCCTATCTTATTTATTACTTAAATCACTTGATTTGAAAGAATTATATCCTTCATAGTTATAACTTGCATCAATTCCTTTCATATAAACCTCCCTATTATTAACATCTAAGGTTAATGCATTTTGTAAAAGAGTTTTGATTTCCACATCTCTAATAGGACTTCTTTCCATTGCAAGTAAATAATCTTCTTTGTCTATTTTGCTCCAATCAACAACTTTTTTAATCTCTTTTTTTAGGATTAAATCCAGCCAAATCCTTGTACTTCTGCCATTACCTTCTCTAAAAGGATGTGCAACATTCATTTCAATATATTTTTCTATAATTTCATCAAAATTTGATTGAGGCATACAGTCAATATACTCTAATGCAGACTTTAGATAAATTACAGGCGCAAAACGAAACCCGCCTTTTGCAATATTTACTGTACGAATTTCCCCTGCAAAAGAATATATATCATCAAAAAGGTATTTATGAATTTCAGACAATGACTCAAACTTTCCTGCCTCTAAATTATCAAGGTAACCCGATTCAAAAAGTTTAACAGCTTTGGTTTTACTGATTCGTTCTTCTTCTTTTGCTAAATCAGCAGAATTTGTAATACCAAGTTTATTTTCTAAAACCATAACGACCTCTTGCAATAATTATAACACATTATACCTAAAATTTTTAAAACATTGATTCAACTTTGTTAAATATTTTCATTTGTTCTTCCAGTGCAATTTCAAGAACATAAGCACTTGCGCTATTATTCTCCAAATTCGCATCTTTTACGGTTTCAATTATCATTGCAACATTTAAAATCTTGTCAGATAATTCAGAGAGGTCATTGTTTTGCATTATAATCCTCCTATCAATAATATATTATTTGGAAAAATTTTAGTCAATAATATAATATTGATTTATGGAGAAAGCAGATTTAAAAAAACTTGGTAATAATATTAGAGCTGAAAGGCATCGTTTGAATTATACTCAAGAGTATTTGGAAGATAAAACAGGTATATTGGCTCAACATATAGGAAGAATTGAAAAAGGTGAAATCGATATAAGATTTTCAACTCTAATAGCCCTGTTAAAAGCCCTTAACATACCATTTGAGAAATTATACGATATCAATGAATAAATAATTTAAGAATTATATTTTTACGCTATATTTTAATATAAGCCTTCATAATCTTGTTGGAAATTGTATCATCAAATGCTTCTTGGATTTTATCAAGCGGATAAACAGTTGATAAGTTTTTGACAATAACTTCACCATTAGTAAGTAACTGAAGTGATGTTTCCAAGTCTTGAGGTCTTGGGGAATAACTTCCTAAGACAGTCAATTCTTTATAATAAATATCGTTATTCAAATAACCTGTATTATTTGGAGTACTGGAGAACACCAGAATTTTCCCTCCAAGTCTGACGGTTTGAAGGGCAACCGGAATAGCTGCGTCAGCTCCAGATGTCATAAACACACAATCTACCCCGATATTATTGGTATGAGCAAAAATATGTTTGTGAGCAAACTCTAAATCCTTTGAATTAAAAGCATTAATTCCAAGGTTTTGAGCTTTATTTATTCTGTCTGCAATAATATCACAGGCATGAACTGTCATTCCGAAGGCTCTGAGGGTTTGAGCCATCAGCAACCCGATTGTGCCAAGACCTACTACCAAAACATTTGATAATGGTGAAAGTTCTGCTCTTTTTACGGCTCTGACACAGCAACCTAAAGGTTCATAGAAGGAAACTTCTTCGTTAGAAAGATTTTTTGGCTTAAGATGAGTAACGTAATGCAGATGTTCATCACTCAAATACACATACTCACTGAATCCTCCCGGTTCAATGTTTGTTTCTTTAAAGTGTTCACACATAGAATAGCTTTTTCCCCTGCAATATGCGCATTTAAAACAAGGTATATGATGAGAGGCAACAATTGTATCGCCGATTTTGAAACCGGCATTAGAATTAACCTCAACAATCTCTGCTACGATTTCGTGACCTAATACCGTTCCCTCGTTTGAAATATGCTCTCTGAATTTTACAATATCAGACCCGCAAAGCCCGCAGCCTATAACTTTCACGATTGCACCTAATCTGTCACCAAGCGTGATTGTTTCACGCTCTACTACTTCTATTTTATTGTTTTTAATTTCCGCTACTCTCATTCTTCACCTCTGGTTTTATTATACCAAAAATACATCGTTAACTTCATAAAACATTTTTGATGCTTTTTTAAATTCTTCAGGGTTTGCACTCACATAAAATTCTTCGCTCCCTATTTGTTTTTGGGTATTTAACAATCTTGATTTTTCCAAATCAGATTTTATATATTCAACAAAAAAATCCGCAGGATCAATAAACATATCTTTTGGCGCAAATTTTGAAAGAATATCTATCAAATAAGGATAGTGGGTACAACCAAGAATTATTTTTTCAGGATTATTTTTAAGCATCACATCTAAATCTTGTTTTATAATTTCTATTTTGTCAGGTTGATTCTGCGTTGATGATTCAACTATATTAACCCAATCAGGACAAGCGTGGGGGTAAATAATCATATCAGAATTGTATTTATGTATTTCAGATTCATAAACCCCTGATGCGATTGTTGAAGGAGTTGCAAAAATCCCGAGTCTTTTTACCCCAAGTTCAGATATTATTTTTGCACAAGATTGAATTATCGGATATATTTTAAAATCATACTCATTTTTGATTATCGGATAAGTCGAAGCAGAAGTTGTATTACAAGCCATAACAACTGCTTTAACCCCTTTTTTATGTAAAAAATCAAACACTTTTCTTGAATAGTTTATCAATTGTTCTTTTGTTTTATTTCCGTAAGGGGAGTTTTTCAAATCTCCAAAGAAAATACAATCTTCCGAATCAAGAATTTTACGAAATTTCGAATATACGGTGAGTCCGCCCACTCCCGAATCACAAAACCCTATTTTTTCTGATGATCTGTTTTTAATCATAATTTTTTTTAACTACTCCTCTCACCTATTTTAAACCTTTAATAAACTCAATAATTCCGTCTGCAATACCTTCTGCAGTTGCCTGCTGACGCTGTAAAGTCGTTAGTTCTTGACGTTCTGTAGGATTTGAAATAAATCCTATTTCGACAAGAATTGAAGGTGCCGTCGTATGATTTATAACATAAAAACGTGACTTAAACAAACCTCTGTTGTTTGTATTGATTCGTTTTATCAAGCTCTTATGAACCGTATCTGCAAGCTCTATACTATTTTCGTTATAATAATGTGTTTCAATCCCTTTTGGCGAATCCGAGTTACAAGAGTTAACGTGAATACTGACAAAAACAGTCGGATTTATACCTTCAGAATAATTCACTCTGTCCTCTAAAGAAACATATGTGTCATCGGTTCTCGTCATATAAACCTTATACCCCTTCTTTTGAAGAATACTTTGAACCATTTTACTAACATCAAGAGTTATTGTTTTTTCATTTATATCTCCCCTTAAAGCACCATAATCTTTTCCGCCGTGACCTGCATCAATAACTACTATATTATGATTATTAGCAGTATACTTAGGTGCCGGATTTATAGTTCCTTCTTTTTTCTTTAATTCCTTAACCTTTTGCGCATTTTTTTGTTCAATAACAGCTTTTGGAATTTCTGCGTATATTTTAAACAATTTTCCGTCAGGAGAAATATAAACGTTCAAGTTTTCTTTATTTTCAACAGGAACCTTTACCCTTATGCCTGTTGATAAAAGATGCATTGTTGTATTTGAAAAAATATTATTCTTAATCACACTATGAAACTGTGAATCGTTATATTTTTCTGCATTTAAAAAATAGATATATAACGATTCCGTTGTTCGCTTTATTCCGTACATTACGGGCTTATCAAATTCAAAAAACAAGTTATTTTGAAGATTAGATTTTTGGAAATTAAATTTCACAATATTTGTTTTATAAGAAGGTAAATGTGTCGTTAAGAGATTTTGCGGATTAGCTATTATAAGACCTTGAGAATCAGGCTGAAAAACTGGCATGTATTGAGGGGCTTTTTCTGATGTTACAACAAGCCTTGTCGTATTAGGCTTAAATTGTGCCATTCTTATAATATCACCGTTATCAAGGGTAAGCTCTTTTCCATGTAAATCAGGGTTTATTGTAGAATTTGGGATATCAAATACCATTCTTTGAGGATTAGCAAGCAAAAACGGTTTCTGTATTGCTACTGTGCCAACACCTGTTATTTTAAAAGTATTATCTTTTGGCGCTGCGCCAAAAAGATAATACTTACTTCTTAGCCTTGTATTTTGTGTGATTTCTTCTACTTTAAGATTAGTATATATTTCACCGTTTTGGTAATTTGAGTTTTGGAAAGCCTTATGAATTTCAGACATTGAGTTGTTATCTGTTTTATTACTTACAGGAATCATCTGCTCAGAATCTACTGATTTGGTCGTAATAACAAGGTTTTCTTTATAATCCTTTGATGACTCATTTTCTCTGTATGTATTTAGATAATAATTCATATTATATGGTGATAACGGGGCAAAAGTTATAATGAGATTACCGTTAATTGTGCTGATTTTAAGATTTGAGAGATTATATTTATCATTAAATGTTAATTTAAATTTTGTACTGTTTTTTTTTGTATCTTTTTCTATAGTCACCCCTTTTAAATATCCTTCTGAAAAACTATAATTATCCGGCATGTCAGCTATTGATGAATTAATTAGTTCAAGTTCAACCCCGTTCACTCCATCAAGTTCTGTGTTCTTTAAATCATTGGTTAAAATTGATATAGTCGTTGTTTTTATCGGGATAAAAATAAGTGAGTTTGAAATATCAAAATTGACCGATTTGATTTTATACAGTTCCGCACAACCGGTTGGGCAAAAACTATTAAAAAATACGGTTATAAATAGTATAAGTACTATATAAAAATGCTTTATATTAATCTTCATTCTCTCTATCAGGGAAACCCCACTCTCTCCAATATAATCTTATAACAAATCTAAGTAAAAATCTTATACTTAACAATTTGTCATGTTACTTTATTTTATTTGCACATAGCAAAAAAAATATCAATTAAACTGATGCAAAAAAATAATATTTGAAGAACAGTATATTTCTTTAAGGTTTCTAAACGAACCAATTTCCCGATAACAAAAGGTGAAACTAAGCAGATTAAATACAGTATATTGATAGAATGTAAAAATACAACGCCCAATAATGTTATTATAGCAAGTAATATCATATACGGTATCATAGCAGACGCCATAACGTAACCATATATTGCTTTTCTTTTTGGCTCTTTAAATTTATAAAATAAGCCAAATGTAAATACGAGTATAACTAAAATATTAAAAATCAGAGTTAATTCATATAAAATTTTCATAATGCTCCTACCATTACTTTTTCTGATTTTACGTCTAAGTTATCAAGAAATTCTTTAACAGTATTCATAACAAATTCTTTTTCATTATCATATAAAACCATGTGATAACTATCATCCAGCTCAACATATTTTTTTATGTCGGACGAAACTCCGTTAATAACAATCTTAGCCCCTTTTGTACTTGATAAATTATCATACCTTGAATGAACACATAAAATAGGACAAGTTACCTTACTTAAATTACTGCGTACATTTTTTGATAATTTAAGCAGACCATCAACACAATTTAGCGGATAATTATCCATGCCGATATTCGCTTTAGCAGTCATTAGCGCAAGACTTTTTCTGGTACGTTCATTTTTTACTCCAAAACAGTCATCTTCCGGAAATGTGAAATAAAACCGGATAATTGTGCTGAGCGCAAAAGGTAATATATGAATAGTCCAAGGGATACAAAACCCATCTAAAAATAATGTCGTAGAAAGGGCAACAACCCCCGTAACATCATCATTATTTTCAGCTAAATAAACAGCCATTGATGCACCCAGACATAAACCTGATATGTAAAACTGATCATAATCCTTCCGCAACAAGTCATATTTTCCCTGCGCAAATTCACACCAATCTTTCCAGGTAACCGTTTCTATTTCATCAATTCTTTCACCATGCCCCGGAAAAGAATAGCAAAAAACATCGTATCCGTTTTTGAACAAGAAATTCCCGTATTTTTTCATCTCAAACGGACTTCCGGTAAGCCCATGAAATAACAAAACGGCTTTCCGAATTGTAATATTTTCATCAGCATGAACCAGTTCGAAATCAATACTGTTTTGCACTACGATAACCTCGTAAACAATTGATCAAGCAATTCTATTGCCATATCAATCTCAGCATAAGAAATCGTAACAGCCGGAACTAATGTAATAGTATTATTATAATGGCTTCCTTTGTTAAGAATTAAACCGCATTTTTTACCGTTATAACTCAAATCCCCCTTCAAACCTTCTTCTAATATATTATGAAGAAGTTCAGGATCCGGAGTATAACCGTCTTCAGTAACACACTCAATTCTCAAGGCAAGCCCTAAACCATCAACCATGCCGATACGTTTATGTTTCTTTTCTAAAGTTTTTAAACCGTCTAAGAAGTATTTACCCTTGTTTGCAACTTCAGTTTCAAAATCGCCTTCTTCAAAGGTCTTCATAACTTCATAACCTGCTCTCATCCCGATAGGATTATTGCAGAAGGTTGAGTGCGTTCTTCCGTTTGGCCATACTTCAGGGCTAATCAATTCTTCTTTCGCCCACATACCACCAAGCGGATTTAAACCGTTTGTTAATGATTTACTGAAAGTAATCACATCAGGCTTAACATCATAGTGTTCGATAGCCCACAACTTACCCGTTCTATAGAATCCCATTTGGATTTCATCATCAACAAATAATACCCCAAAATCATCTAAGACTTTCTTTAATTCTTTAAAATATCCTTTAGGTGGAATGATATATCCGCCGGAACCTTGGATAGGTTCAACAAAGAACGCACCCATAGCACATTCTTTTGAAGAATGGTCATAAATACCGGCGCAATTGTCTTCAAATTCACGTCTTAATTGTTGAACACAATAATAATTGCAAGAATCACATTTTTTTCCGTACGGACATCTGTAACAATACGGATATGGCACAAATTTTGCCTCATCAGCAAAATGACCGAAAGATTTTCTATATCTGTAACCGGCAGTTAAGCAGCTTGCTCCCAACGTTCTTCCATGGAACCCGCCGAAGAACGAGAAAACTCTGTTCTTATGAGTATAATTTCTTACTAATTTAAGTGCGTCTTCTATAACTTGAGAACCGCCAACATTAAAATGAACTCTGCCCTTTTCTCCAAATCTGTCAATATTAGCTTTTGCTATCTTTTCTGATAACAAAACTTTGTAATCATATAAGAAATGTGATGAGATTTGAGGAAGTGTATCTATTTGGTCAACAACCGCATCTCTAATTCTTTTGTTTTTGTACCCTAAATTACATGCTGCAAACCACATTTCTAAATCCAAATATGGAACATTTTCTGAATCATACATAAATGAACCATTGCAATCTCGAAAAATTTTTGGAACAGGTTCTGCGTGAACTTTATCACCATAAGTACAATATTCTTTGTCTACGTTTAATAATTCACTGTCCGATACATACTCTTTAGCACTACCTTCAGTTAATGTAGTGTTCAAATCATTTAATTTAGTTTTTAGTTCTTTTTCTAGTATAGCCATATTCCTACCCATAAATTTATACTTACACACTTTGTAATACTTCTATAATATTACGAAAAGAATTAAAATAGGAGTGTTTTATTAAATTTGCTTTACAAAACTTATGCAAATTTTTTGTTGCGAATAAAAAATCAGCTTTTTTCGCAACGCATAAATCGCTGGTCCCATCACCTATGTAGCAGTATTTATCCTCTAAAATCCTTCCACATTTACACATGCCTGCACCTATGTCACATTTGTCATTGTAATAAGGAAACTCTATTCTGAATTTATTATTTTCGTATATTAAATGGTTTGCATACACTGATATATTTTTTATATCAAATCTTTCCAGAGTCTTGTTAATAAATAAGTCAAAACCATCACTTAAAATTGTAAATTCAATATTTTTAGACTTGATATAATCAATAAATTCTAAAAAATAGTCATCAATTTCGATATTATCAATGTAATCATCTAATTCTTTTTGAGAAACTTCTCTAATAAGAGCAACCTGTTTAACAGCATTCTCTCGAGATGTTATTTTACCTTGAACCCACAAATCTTCATACTCTAACCACTTAGGGTCAGCATACATCTCGAAAAAAGTATTAACAGCATCTTTTTTTGTGATGGTTCCATCAAAGTCACAATATATTTTATTAAATACTCTCATTCTACTATTATATAACAAACTAATAATAAATCATGTAACAATTATTAAATGTGTTAAAATATTGCACCAAGCCAATGACGCGATATTATAATACAAGTTCTCTCCATTATCTCAAAAAAATAAAAAAGATATTGATAAGTGTGAACTGAGCCTTAAAAACTAGACAAAGTAAAAAAAAGTCGGTTTTAGGGTTTTAGTTCAGTATTTGAATATCTTTTATTTATAGTTCTTTTATAAGTTCCTGAACAATACTATTAGCAAGGTCGCCGCGATACCTTGCTCTGTAAAATTCTTTTTCTTTCTTAAAACCTGTGTTCTGGGAACAAAAACTTCCTTCCGTATCACAGACAGTTTGTTAAAACTACATTATTATTTTTGTCTTTTTGGTAAAGTGACTTATATTTTCTAATTTTGTGACATCTTCGTCTGTTGCGAGTTGGTCTGAATTATTGATGATGTCGGTTATTGTATCTGTAATATTTTCAACAATACTTGCAGAAATTTCTTCTATATTGATGTTATCGATACGGTTTTTAAGGTGGTAAAATTAGAATTCACATCATTAGTATCAACATCTCTGAATTTTCCCATACCACGTTTATAAGGTTCGATAACTTCGTAAATATGCCCACTATGAATATCTCTAACAATATCTCCTTTATTAAAATCTTTTGTTTTTTTTCCTCTTTTTTCTTTTATTTGTTGCTTTATTTCTGCCTTTGCTTCTTGCTTTGCCATTGTACTAGGAGCAAGATTTTCCATTAGTTCTTTTCTTGCTTGTTCTTTAGCTTGTTGTTTTGCAAAAACATTCGGAGCTATTTGAGCGACCTTGCTTGTAGTGTTATATTGAACATCTTGCGGTATTCTATCAGGATACTTAAAACCGGAGCTTTCACCCATAGTAAAATTTATACCGTTATCAGTTAATTTTGGTTTTCAGCTTCCGTCTTTCGCATTCCAATCGTGATTATATTCAAAAGTTGTACGTGGTTCATATACTTCTTTTTGTGACAATCCGACTCCTTTGAGAACCGGTTTATCATATTTAACGACCTTTTCATAGTTTTTAGGATTTAATCGAGTTTTACCAAGCCCGCTGAGAGCTGATAACCCGATATCATATAATGCTAACGCAGCAGCTTCTTTGTTTTAATCAATAGGCAAATCAGGTGATAATCCTTTTTCTGCCAATGAATTCAGAGTACCGCTTGTATAACCTGCTAATATCGACCTTGCAAATGCGGGGTTTTGCTGTAAAAACTTTGATATTGCAAGTGTTTGAGTTTCTTTTGGCAGTGTGTTAAACAGAGCACCGCTTTTACCTAATGTTGAAAAATATATTGCGAGGTTTTGTAATAATTCAGTGTTATCGAGCAATCTGCTATTTCCTCTCATAGCATCCGTATTTTGCCAACCACGTTTGAAGGCTTCAAGAGAGTCTTTAGTTAACCCTTTTATATTGTCAAAATATCCGCTCATCGCAAATGGTAAAACATCATTAGCAACCCCGCCAATACCGCCAATCAAATTGTTTATATAAGTTGCGGGTCTTAAATCAACTTTGTTAGTCCAAGAATTTGTATCTTTCTCAGCCAACATTTTGTCATATTCTGATTTTAACTTTTGATATTCCTCATCAGCCAATCTTTTTTTTGCACTTAATTGATTTTTAAAACTTTCAAATCTTGATAACGGTTTAATTTCACCGATGTTTCCAAGGTCTACATCTTCTCGAACCCCACCTTTTAACACCATAGGTTTTTGTTCGTCTGTTACTTGTTGAGTGTTGCGTGTGGATAATATAGGTGTATTAAGCCTGTTTTCAATAGTGTTTTGACTGGGTTCTAAATTTGGATTATTTACCGATTTCAACAGTTCATTGTATGTTGGTATATTTGAATTTTGGAACTGTTCAACCGGCTGAGATATTTGTTTGACAGGTTGCTGTACAGCTTGAAAGGCTGTGTTTGTTTTAAGTGCAACATCTTCATAAGGATTAGAATTGTTTAGATTTTCCCCTAAAAAATCTATAAACGATTGTTTTGGAGTTTTCCATTCTTCTAACCGTTTGTTGATTTTACCTTGAATATCATCATCAGACAGACCTTGTCCACGGTAATGGTCAATAGTATTTTTGACATCATCGTAGGTGAATCCGTTCTTTTCAAAGAGTTGTTTGTCTTGTTCTTCTATATAAATTGGCATAATTTTCCTTTTAGTATTGAAAAATGATTATAAATTGTTGTATAATATTAATACAATGTAATGATTTAGTGAGGTATTGTAATGACACAATCAAATATTTGTATAAGATTAGATGAAAATTTAAAGAAACAGTTTGATTATCTATGTAATGAATTTGGTCTAACAATGACAACTGCTATTAATATGTTTGTAAAAGCAGTTGTCCGTGAAAATCGTATTCCGTTTGAAATCTCTGCAAACATTCCTAATTCTGTAACAAGGAAAGCTATTGAAGATATCGAAAATGGTATTAGTTATTCTGTTCCGTATAAATCAGGCAAAGATGTAACGAGAGCTATTTTAGAGGGTGATAATGAAGATTAAGACCGTCACTTATGGTAAACAAATCAGAAAAGATTTAAAACTTGCTGTAAAACGAGGTTATGATATATCAAAACTTGATAATGTTATTGATATACTTTGTACTACGCAGACACTTCCGGAAAACTATAAAGACCACCCACTCAGCGGGAATTACAAAGGATATAGGGAATGTCATATCACACCTGATTGGTTGCTTATATACAAGATAGAAAACGACACTTTAACCCTCGTATTATTTCGTACGGGAACACATAGTGACTTATTTTAAAACTCTTTATTAAAACGCCCAACCGCCTTTTTTCTTGTTTTTATCAGCGCCAATAGCATTATCAATTAAAGAATTAGTTGTATTTTGGTTGGTTGTAGAATTTCTGCCACCATTACCACCCTTACCATTTACATTATTTCTTGTAATATTTGCTCTTGTTTGGCTTGCATTAGCGGTTATTCTTTTAGAGGTTGCATTTGGGCGGGCTATTTCATCCTGTCTTTTTTTGTGTTCTCTATCCCACTCTGCTTTTAACCTGTCTAATTCTAATCGTGCATTTTTATCATTAAGCCAGGTGTTGTGATAATTTTTGGCTTCCTCAAGCCGTGCACGGCTAAGGTTATTAAGTTTTAAGATTCCATACGAAAAATATCTGGAATTAGTACCGATTTCATAAAGTGTTGTGTTTAGTTAGAGAATTCGCCGTTTAAAATTTGTAACAAATTGTGTCAATACACTTTTTTTTTCTAAAGTTTAAAGTTGTTTGGACGTAATTCATGGTGTATCAATTTGGTTATTATATTTTGCGCACCTGCCGAATTAGATACATTATAGGAAAACTAAAATGGGATTATCGTCATCACAAGCACGATTGCTCAGCTTAACGGCTAGAATGCATGACATAGAATACAAAGCCGCCAAATTGGAAGCTCAAAAACTCCAAATGGCTAATGAATCTCGTCGTGTTTATGAAGATTATCTCAATGCTATTGACTTGACTAAAATTCAATTAGCAACTCTTGACCACGATGGTAGCATTAACTACATTGACGCAACATATAGTAATATGATTGCTGCCGGTTACGAAATTTCTCCAAATTCCGACTATCTATTAATATCACAGGTTGATATTGATGAATTTTATTCTCCTACCTTTAATGGAAATGTTGAACGTTATGCGGCTATTAAATCAGGGCTTGCAACTCAAAATGAATCCGGTGATTACGTTCTGGCTACAAATAATGATAAATATCTTGTATTTAATGAATCAGAATTTAGTGAATATGCGTTATCAAACAAAGATATTATTCTGATGAAAGACATAAGTCTTGATACCTCAAGCGGATATATTGCCGAAAATTATAGCGGAACCCTCGATGGAAACGGTAACACCTTAAACATTACCGGTAAAGACGGACTTTTTAGATATTTAAAAGACGGCGCTGTCGTATCTAATCTTAATCTTAATGTAAACATTGACAATCCGAATGATAAACTGGTCAAAGCAACTCTCTCAAGAGCTGTGGAAGGAAATGTAAATATCAATAATATCAATATTTCAGGAACAATATCTTCATGGTACACAGCAGGTGGTTTAATCGGGACATGCCGTGGCGATCTCAATATCAGCAATATAAGTTTTAACAATTTTAAAATGATTAATACGGATGACCAAGATTCAACAACATCCGCTACTTTTGCCGGTATAGCCAGCAACAATCTAGGTGTTTTAAACATTTCGGGAGTAACCGGAACAATAAGTATTGATGGCGGATATTCTGCAAGCGGGGTTTTAGGCAGAGTATACAGAGCTCAAGGTTTAAATCCGGATAAAAACTCTATTACAAACATACAAAATGTAAATATTAACGTAGATATCAATTCTGAAATCAGCGATAATGCTGGAGGAATTATCAGTATAGCAATGTCACCTGACACTGTTATTAAAAATTGCTATGTATCAGGAAATATAACCGTATCAAACTATGAGGACGAGGAAAACGCAAGAAGCAGTACCGCAAGTGGGATTGTAGGCGGAATAAGAGGTGGTTTAATAGAAAACTGCTATTCTGATACAGTATTAAATGGTGAGATATACGCACCCATTAAGGGGCGTACATATTATCAAACAGATGTGGAAGGTGACGACACTGCAGTTTACCCGTTATGTTTAAAAAATATTGGTGGCTCGGATAATGACGGAAACGTTATAACAGACAATTCAAAACTATATTACGAGTCAAGCCTTATAGACTTAGAATTGATTCAAACACTCTCCCCTGAGGAAATAAAATCAATCTCTCAAACTCACAATGGTTTAAGATTAGCCTCCGAATCTGATAATACAAATAATGATTCATTTATAAGTTCACCTGAATATGAATATTATAAAAGTATTGGTGAAAAAATAATTAGTAATAAATATTTCATTACCGATAATTATGCGGAAGATTCTCAATGGTTTTCAAATCTGGTAGAAAACGGATATGTTCTGTTATCAAAAAAAGATTCTAAAGGTATCCGCTATGATATATCAGTAGCAACGGATACTGCTTTACAAGAAGTAACGGATAAAACCTTGTTGCGAAAAGCAGAAGCTAAATATGAAGCTGACATGAAACGAATTGACATGAAAGACAGAAAATTCGACACTGATTTAGCAGCATTGGACAACGAAAGAAACGCTATTAAACAAGAAATAGATACCTTAAAAACTGTTGCCAAAGACAACGTTGAAAGAACATTTAGACTATTTAGTTAGTACTATTTGCAGGTTCACGGTTAATTAACTCAATTGAGGCTTTGATAGTATCAGAAAGATAATTATAATATTTTTTGTCTTTTTCTTTTTCAGATAATTGCGCCCCATATTGTGCAATTTCGTCCATTTGTTTTAACAGGTCGACTGTCATCATAATTTCTCTGAATAATGTACCTTCATCACGAATAGTTTTTTTCATATCACCTGAATACAATTCTTTCCAGTTTTGGGTAGAATCATCGTTTTCACTATTTAAATCAGCCCATTCATAAACGTGGGTGATTGCATTTTTGTTTTGTTTTAACACTTGTCCTTGCGGAAGATAAATATCATTATTGTATTCATACACTTTTGAATCAAAATCATACACTAAATCATCAATCATACCGTCTTTTATAAAAAAGTTTTCCTCTTTTTTATTTGGGATATCAGTTTGCGGAGTATGTTCTAAGTTGGCTAAACCTGCAACATAGCCTGCAAGCTGAATCGGATCTAACCCAAACAATTCTCCGCTTGTTATACTGTCTATAATCGGGATTTGCTCATATCCGTTTAGCTGAGTCAAAAGTTCACCTTTTGTTGTAAGCCGGTTATCGTTTGTAAGATATTTATAATCTTTTAGAATTTGTTCTTTTGTTTTAAATTCCGATACCATTTCTTTTGTCTTTTTGGCTTTTATATCAGGATTTTCATCATAAGCATACAAAGAGCGGCTGAATATCTCTGATAATTTCTTACTATCTTTGTTTCGGTATGCATCTCCTGCTGTAGCCACAAAAGAGTAATCAAGATTAAAATGACTCTTTATATCATTAGACGGAACCTTAATTAATAAATCAAATTTACCCCTTTGAGATTTGTTTGTTGCCATCGAATAACAATAACCTTTGGTATCAATTCCCCTGCGTCCTGCTCTGCCTGCCATTTGATGAAATTCATTCGGATTTATATAACGTTTGTGATCGTCACCGTCAGGAGTTTCTGTCGGTTTTCTTAAATTACTTATGACTGTTGAACGTGCCGGCATGTTAATGCCTGCAGAAAGTGTTTCTGTTGATATAACCACCTTTATAAGTTTCTTTTGAAACAGTTCTTCGACTAGTTCTTTTTGTTCGGGTAACATGCCTGCGTTATGTATAGCATAACCGTTTTTTAATGCTTTATAATCTATTGACTCACCTAAATATTTACCCCTATCTTTAAATTCTCTTATTGTTCTTTCAATTTGACGGGTTTCCTTATCGGTTGTTAACTTTTCTCCGTAATCCGTAAGGTGTCTTAAAATTGCTTTTCCTTCTTTTTTACTGAATACGAAAAATATTGCAGGAAGTTTATCTTCTTCTTTTAGTTTTGATACCATAAATGAGTAACTATGTTTAGCCGGTTGTGCTGAATCTGATAATGCAAGCTGCCTTGCCTGTTTTTTTGCTCTCGCCCTGTCAGCTTTGCTTCCGCCACCACCGCCTTTGGCTCTGTGTCCGTCAACCATTACAACAGAGTATTCCAACGGTACATGCCTGTTCTTTGAAGGAACATTGATTAAAACTGTATGCACTCCTTTATCATTAGCCCTGTATCCGTCTTTTGGAGTTATTTTTTCTGCGTATTTATGCCCTTTAGTGCTTGCCATCCAGTCAGTTATTTTTTCAGGGTTTGCCATTGTTCCTGAGAGCGATAAGATTTGAACTTTTGGGTCGGTAAACATTATCGCCTGTTCCCAAACTCCGCCTCTATCTGTATCACCAAGATAATGAAGCTCGTCAAAAACAACTGTTTTTAAATCATCAAGTATAGGATTAGCTTCTTTATAATTATCTTTAACCACCATATTTCTGTAAACTTCTGTTGTCATAATGAGAATCGGAGCATCTTTATTTATCTTTTTATCACCAGTAATAAGTCCAATATTTTCTTCCCCGTATATTTTCTGAAATTCTCGAACTTTATCATTACTCAATGCCTTCAAAGGAGTCGTATAAAATGTTTTCTTACCTTCTTCAAGGTTTTTACTGATAATATAATGTGCAATTGCAGTTTTTCCTGTTCCTGTCGGAGCAGTTACGATTACATCATTACCTTTATACAAATTTTCTGCGGCAGCTTTCTGATAAATATCAGGTGTAAACGGTTTACCTGTCCGCTTATCAACCGGCAGATTAAAATAGTTTTCGTTTAAGGTTTTATAATATCCGCTGCTTTTAAAAGATATCAACGATTTGTTGGCATAATTCAGATTATTTATATTACTGTTGTTTATAGTTCTCTGTGGGACAGATACATGTTTTTGTTGAGATAAAAATGAAGCCTGATTTACATTCTTTAGAGTGTAAATGGGTTGTTGATTGATAATTTGCATATAATTTCCTTCCGAATGTTTACATCAATTTAAACAATATAAATAATTTTTTTTGCTAGTTACTTTTGTAAAATATATAAATATTTACAAAGTGGGGCTTATCTTCTGATAAAGATTATTTCGTTATATAATAATAATCGGAGAGAAGGTTAATGCTAAAGGATTTCTTAGAAAAAAATAAAACTGTTTTTAAACTTGTTTGCGGAGCAGGAAATGAGTGTGCGGAAGATGTTGAGAAATTAACTTATGTATATTCAAAAGCAGGCGCGCAGATTTTTGATATTTGTGCAAAACCTGAAATACTTTTATCGGCAAAAAGGGGTATTGAAAAATCCGGTATAACAAAAGATAAATATATTTGCGTAAGCGTCGGGATGAAAGGTGACCCTCATATCGCTAAGGCAACCATTGATAAATCTTTGTGTATTAACTGCGGGATTTGTGATAGAGTTTGTCCAAATAATGCCATAAAAAATCATAATATTATCGAATCAAAATGTATTGGCTGCTCTGTATGCGAAAATAAATGTCCTAATAAATCAATTTCTATGGTTGAAAAAGATATTGATTTGGCTGTTGAATTACCGAAACTTATAGAAATGGGAATAGATTGTATAGAGCTTCACGCGACATCTGAATATGATGAAGATATTTGGGAAAAGTGGAATATTATCAACCGTTACTATGATGGTATCTTATCTGTCTGTATAGACAGGCTTAATCTTGGAAATAAGCAAGTCCTTGCAAGGCTGAAAAAAATGCTCCAACAAAGAAAACCTTATACAACAATAATACAAGCTGACGGGATTCCAATGAGCGGCTGTGACGATGAATATAAAACAACTTTGCAGGCGGTTGCTATGGCAGAAATTATTCAGGATGCCAACCTACCTGTTTATATTTTTATTTCAGGCGGAACAAATTCTAAAACGTCCAAACTTGCAAAAATATGCAATATAGATTATAAAGGTATTGCAATTGGTTCTTATGCAAGAAAACTTGTTCGAAAAGATTTAATGGAGAATAATATTGATAAGGCAATATTATCAGCAAAAGATTTAGTGAAAGAGTGTTTATGTTAATCGAAAAAATTATAAAAGAGTTGAAACAATATTCCGAAAAAGAATATGCTAAATGGATTTCTCCTATTCTTCAAGTTACGGAAGGCGGATATGGGGAGAACGATAAATTATTAGGGGTGAGAACTCCTATTTTAAGAAAGTTCTCAAAAAAATACTCAGAGATTAAAATATCAGATGTTGAATTACTTATTCACAACGATTATCACGAAATAAGAGCCTTAGGGTTAATGATTTTAACCAATAAATATAAACATAATAAATTAGAAAGAAAAAATATACTTAATACCTATATCAATAATGCTGATTATATAAATAACTGGGATTTGGTTGATATTTCCGCTCCGAATATTGTAGGGAATTATGTTTTTGACAACAGAAGCGAGCTGGATTTGTTATATAAATTATCGGAAACGGAGCATCTCTGGAAACAAAGAATAGCCATTGTTGCTACACAATATCTTATCAAAAACGGGTTTTATGAGCCGACGATAAAACTATCAGAAAAATACCTAAAACACCCTCATCATCTTATCCATAAGGCAACAGGCTGGATGTTGAGAGAATTAGGGAAAAAGGATATAAACGAATTGTATAGTTTTCTTGATAAATACGCTGATACAATGCCTAGAGTTATGCTCAGATACGCAATAGAAAGGTTTGATAAATCTCATAGAGAACATTATATGAGCAAAAAAGCCATTAAAGATTTTGTTTAACTATTCAAAAATCGGCTGAAGCGGTTTATTCTCTGAAAATAAATCTCTTAATCCTTCTAATGTCAAATAAGGGTAAATTTTATCAAAATTCGTTTTTGTATATTTTGTGATAAGTTTTGAATATCCGCCTGTCGCAATTATAACAGGTTCCTCTTTTAATTCATCAATACTTTTTTCTATCATCCCGTCAACCATTGATGCCGTTCCTCTTATAACTCCTGATAATATAGCATCTTTGGTATTATTACCGATAGAAGTATTTATCGGTTGTGGTTCAATATCGGGTAATTTTGATGTTGAAATATTTAAGGATTTTAACTGTGTTTCAACCCCGGGGGCAATTAACCCGCCAATAAATTCACCTTTCCCATTTACAATATCAAAGGTCGTTGCCGTACCTAAATCAACAACAATAACGGCTCTGTGATAAATATTATACGCTCTTATTGCATTAGCTAATCTGTCTGCACCAACCTCTTTCGGATTGGGCACTGTTATTTTTATCGGCATAACAGAGTCAGAAGACAAAATATGCGCCTTAACCCCATAAGTTGCAAGAATTGAGTACTGGATTTTGTTATTTAATTCCTCTACAACCGAACCAATAACCGCACCTTCTGGTTTTATATCCCCAAGTTCGTATGAAAAAGTCCTGCTATACTCATTCACATCAAGCTCTTTGTTTGAATCAAGCCTAAATTGTTTGACTAAAGTTTCTCCGTCAAATAATCCGCAGGTTATGTTTGTATTACCTATATCCACCGTAAGTATCATAACCTAATTATAATAAAAAAACAGATTGCGGGGTAAAGAACTTATCCGCAATCTGTTTTAATTCTTAATTATTTGATATTATGCGTTAAAACCTCCTTCATCTTGCATTGTATTTCCATGTGCAATATGTGTTGTTTGCTGCGGGTTTGGAACCATAAAGGCGCTAATATCAAGATTTGGATATTTTTTCTTATCATCATCATTGTTTATATATTTTGGAGAACTATCCCAGCCAGTATGTTTCGCACTGCCAATAGCCCCAGATCCATCTGTGTAATACATAATTATATCCTCCATATTAATATTTGTAGTATATCTTATATATATATAAAGTTATCTTTTCTTAAAAAATTGCCTTTTATAAACATGTTGCGATACAAAACTTAACAATAGTGGTAAGTGGTTAATATAAAGTTATATGTGCATTTAAGGCACATATATTTACCTCTGTTTCTGTAACATTTTCTTAAAATATACTTTCCAATATAAAAATATGAGTGTATAATTTGGATATACACAATACGAAAAATCCAACTATTACTATCTGTTAAAAGTATGAACCCAGTTTTAATTCATACTTTTTTTTATTAGTATTATGTTTAATCATCACAGGACAGTTTAATTACTTATTATTTTTAATACACGATTTATGTATCCCGCGCTCTTTTGTTATAAGTTCTTGTATCATAGACTTTAACAACTTTATTTTTTCATTGAACATATACCCTTTTGTTTGGTCCTCAAGGACATCTTCGAATACCGGTTGATTTTTCTTGTATAATTTTTTTGCTAATTTATACTCATCTTTATACGCATTATATTCGGAAATTAAGCTATATCTCATATATTGAAGCATATTAATTTTATCTCGTGTTGAATATCCCCTCAATACTTTTTCCGTTTTATGTTTTATATCCTTCATTATAAGTTTATTAAGATTTTTACCCCCTTCTATTTCAGTGACATAAATTTCATTATCATAAAAATTATAAAATTTATCGGTATCAAGATTGGCTTTAGCTAATTTTTGTTCCCGTGACAGTATCTTCGGATGATACAGTGAATCTGCCAAATGTCTTATTTCGTGCGCAATAGTCGGGAGATGTGAAACATCTATTTTTTTATTTTTGTTCGGAACCATTTCTAAGGATTGATTAACTATCCAATTATTCTTAGTAAAAGTTCTGTTTAACTGTGCAATACTATCAACATCATTATTCTTTTTTATAAAAACTTTAATATTTTTAGGAACAAAAGCCTTAACTGCCCGTCCCAATTGGGATAAAGACATACCATTATCAAAAATTTTTCCTGAGATATTATTAACAAATTTATGAGTGAATTGTTCTGCTTTTTGCTGTCTTAATTCAAACGAGCCTTGAACTGTTTTATATGGTAAAGTTACTGTTTTTAACAAATTATTAGTTATCATAATATATCCGTTTCTTTAGATATAAAACTCCTAAATAAATAATTTGCGGATTAAAATAAAAAAATTCTAAATTATCATATTTATACACAAAAAATCACACTCAAAAACACAATAATAAAGAATATAATCAAATATAAATAGTGGCAAAATATTATCACCTGATTACTCTAACCATTATTTCAAAATGTGTTGCTATTTCATCAGATTTGACAAGTCGGAGTGTACCGCCCATTTCTTCCATATTCTTGCGGGAGATATATAACCCGAATCCTGAACCATTTTCTTTAGTTGTCATGCCCGCATCAAAAATATCCGGATTTTCAATAGGGTTTGCGTTATTTGATACTACTATTCTGGCAATACTATTTTGTATTTCAGCAGATATTTTCACCCATTTATCCTCCTTATCATCAAAGGCTTCACAGGCATTTTTTACCAAATTTATTATTACAGATTGAAAACGATTTTTGTCCACTGAAACCATCGGATTTGTGTCACAATTTAAAGAAATATCAATATTTTGGTTAAAACCATAAACTTTTGATAACTGCAGACTTTCTTCCAATATTTCCTGCAGATTATATTGTCCGATTTCCTGCACATCGGAAGATTTTAGCTCTAAGAGGTTATTTCCGGCTATCTGAACAGCACGTTTTATACAATTAACAGATTTCAAAATTGTTTCATCAGTTATCCCGTTTTTTTTACAGTATCTTTCCATAATCTCTATGTATAAATCACAAACGGATAACTGATTTTTAACTTCGTGGGAGATATATCTTACTTTTTCGATATTATAATTCATTTAACCTCTAATAAATAAGATACTAAGTCAATATAGCATAATCTTCTTAATGCCTTAATGCCTTAATGCCTTAGTATCTTTAATTTAAATAACCAATAATTTATTATTAAACCTTAAATAGTAACAAATTTAGATTTTCTTTTCTTATCAAACCCGTGTCTTATAGCATAAAGAACAGCCTGTGTTCTGTCTTTTACCTGAAGTTTTTGGAAAATGTTATTAACGTGAGTTTTAACCGTTGTATTAGAGATGTATAATTTTGATGAAACTTCGTTATAACCGTAGCCTTGAGTTAATAAATCCAAAACTTCTTCTTCTCTTTGAGTAAGTGATGACAATAATTCTTCATTTGTCGTATCTTCTTCCTCTCTAACAGATTTTTGGAAGTATTCAAAGAATCTCAAAGATAATGCAGATGGCAAATAGATTTTACCGGATAGCACTTCTTCAATCGCACAAATCAATTGAGCAGATGCCATGGTTTTTAGAACATAACCTCTTGCGCCGACTTTCATCGCTCTAAAGATTAAATCTGCATCATCATAAGCACTTAATGCCAAGATTTTTGTATTTACACCTAATCTTTGAATTTCGTGGATTGCTTGTAGTCCGTTTTTATCAGGCATATTCATATCAACCAATACAAGGTCAGGCTGATATTTTTTTACCATGTTAACGCCTGTTGAAACACTTGTTGATGTTTGAACAACATCATAACAACCTTCAAGATTTAGTAATTCCTTAACTCCCATTAAATGATCATAGTTGTCATCTATCAAAACTATTCTTGATTTTTTTCTGAAATCTCTGTGCATTTTTATCTCCCTAATTATAAATAGTAGTAATTTAACTTCCCTCTCCACCAAATATATTACTACCTTTTAGATGAGATTATCATCAATAATAATGTTTATTTTTAACGATTTGGTGTAGATAACCTTGTCTACACCAAATGGTGTACGCAATCGTCAAAATCCTTGGGGTGTCAACATTTTACGATATCAGTAATCATATTCTTAAGCGCATGCCTGTACTATAAAAAGTCTAAACTTTTTAGAGGGGATTGTAGTTTATCGACTGAATACAGATATACTACAAAGATATTAAAGAATTATAACGTGAATTGTTTTGAGCTTGACCTATATTGGATTATTCGGGTGTGCATAGCACTCTTTTCACTTTTAAATCCTATCGGATTTAGTCGTTCAATCGTGCTATTTACTCTTACGGGCTGGGCTCATTTCATTCGCCGTCGCCTTAGCGAAAATCCTTTGAACCCGAAGAAGGCTTCGCCTTTGGGGTAAATTCCCTTGCTACACTTATAAAAAAATAGATACAACGAGTGTATCTATTTTTTTATCGGCGGTAA
>CACZPS010000139.1 GCA_902783125.1 uncultured bacterium
CTTGCGGAATTTCAGGTTGAATATCATCAACTGGCGGATATCCACAAATAATCTCCCAATGTCCCTCAGACTCTGTCGGGGTTTTAACCACTTGCGGAATTTCAGGTTGAATATCATCTACCGGAGGATATTTACAAGTAATCTCCCAACCCATATTTGCAATATCTTTATCCAGCTTATCAAATATTACGCTATCACCTGATGATATCATTATATTGCTATCTAAATTATTTTTATAATAATTTTTTATTATGGTTGATTCAGTTTTATTACCGTATTCTCTCTTAATGACAAGATTGTTTTTCGATTTTTTAAAAGTTATCCCATCAATTTCATCATCAAAAACTATATTAGTAGATGTATTATCCGTTTTTACGGTTATAACATCTTTTCCTTCACCTTTATTTATATAAACAGTTTTATTACCGGCTCCGAGTGTTAGACAATCATTACGTTTTCCTCCGGTTATTTCATCATCACCAAAATTTGAAATTATTTTGTCTGAATATTTGGTTCCGATTATTGTTTCATTCATATATGAATCATTTATATGAATAGCAGATTTAGATTTTGAATAATCAAGAATATTAAAATCTTCAATATTACTGAGAATATCTCTTAATGAAGTATCTCCGATATACACATTATCTTCATTTATTTTAAAATAATTTTTAAGAGTTATTGAGCCTAAGAAAGCACCCCAATTTGCAGTATCATTTTTGGAATAATGAATCTCAGGATTAGGTATAACTGCCCAAGATGTATACAAAGTATTATTTCCTACTTTAAGTTTTACACCATTTTCTTTTTGGAATGATTTAAACTCCGATTTCGACATAACAGATTCCGACACATCACCATCAGACGCGTAACCCGAACCTGTAAAATAATATTTTGTTTTTTGAACGGAGTAACCTCCTTTTACTTTTGTTACAAACCATTCTTCTTTACCATTACCTCGTCCTAATAGTTCAATTCTGTGCCGAGCCGTAATTACACAATCGTTACCTTTTCGTGCATAACTTAATTTACCACCGATATTATCCAAATCAAGAGTCAGTTTTTCACCGCTGACCAAATTCACTGTATCCTTACCAAACTTATACGGCAAAAAATACGGTTCTTTTATCGGTTCAAAACGGATAACATCATCACCTTTTTTCAGAGAAAATGTTTCATCTTTATATGATGAAAAAACCTCATCAGAGTAATCACTGCCTTTTATATGTTTTGCATTGGTTACAATTTTTTGATACTTATTATTAGGATTAAGGTTACTTGTCAAAATTTTAAGTCTACTAATAAATCCTTCCGGTACATAACCAAACTCTAACGGATTATTACTTTCATTATCCGTCTTTTGAGCGCCATAATTAAAAATAGCGGGAGATGCTTCTTTTCTTATTTTAGCATTGATTGTTTTAAAAAAATTTTTAGCACTAAACATAATATTATAATACCCTTAACTATTAATATTATAACTTACTTAACTATATTTTTAAAGTCCACCAAGCTATAAAAACGATTACTTTTTATAAATTAAACTCCGACAGTCTGAGTTTTGAATTGCATATCATAGAGCATTTTGTATTGACCGTTTTCGATACTCATAAGTTCATCATGCGTTCCAAGTTCAACCAGATGACCTTCATTAATAACAGCAATCCTGTGAGCATTTTGGATAGTTGATAACCTATGAGCGATAACAAATACCGTTTTATTTTGTATTAAATTGTCCAATGCTTTTTGCACAACAGCTTCAGATTTATTATCAAGTGCACTGGTTGCCTCATCGAGAATTACGATAGGAGATTTTCTGACCATAGCTCTTGCGATAGCAACACGTTGTCTTTGTCCGCCTGACAGAGTTGTTCCTCTTTCTCCAAGTACTGTATCAATACCGTCAGGAAGTTCCGCCAGCATTTCTTCCAAATGAGCGGATTCTACAGCTTGCCAAAGTTCTTCTTCTGTTGCATCAGGGTTTCCCATCATTATATTTTCTCTTATGGTTCCGGTAAACAAGAAATTATCTTGAAAGACCATTGCTATATTTTTTCTAAGGCTTTCAAGTGATATTTCTCTGATATCAACTCCATCTATAGCAATTGTTCCTTCGTTTACGTCATAAAATCTAGGGATAAGATTTACCAAAGTTGATTTACCGCCTCCGGAGTTTCCGACTATTGCTATAGTTTCTCCTTTTTGAACTTCCAAATTTATATTATGCAAAACTTCTTTTTCTTCATTATAAGAGAACGATACATTTGTAAATTTGATTGAATTATTCAAATCTTTCAAAGTTTTAGGATTTTCACAATTTCTTATAGCTGCTTCAATATCAAACAATTCAAATACCCGACCGAGCGCAACAAACAATGTTTGAATAGTCGTTAAAGTTCCGCCAAGTGTTTTTATCGGTTTATATAGCAATAATAACGAAGTTACAAAAGAGGCAAAACTACCGGCTGTCATTTCACCTGTCAAGATAAGGCTTGTTCCGTAAAAAAGAACAATAGCTATACCAATTGATGCAATAAAATACATCAAAGGTGACATCCAAGCCGAACGCTTGGTTAAAGACATTGTTATATTAAAAGATTCATTAACCTGATGAACAAACAAATCGTGTTGTCTTTTCTGCAAGCAATATGCAGTTACAACCTTGTTACCGGAATATGTTTCATTAAAGTTTGTTGTCATATCACCTAAGACAACCATATTTTCATTAGACGCTTTTTTGATACGTTTTCTGATTAGAGCAACTGGCACAAATGCAACACATAGAACGACAACACCTACTATTGCAAGTTTCCAAGAGCTGTATAACATGACCCCTATTAAACCTAATGCTCCAACTAAACTCATCACCATGTTCTTACATTTATCGACAAGCCCCTTTGAAGCGGTTTCAGGGTCGTTTAAGTACCTTGAAATTATTATTCCTGACGGATTTTCATCAAAAAATTTCGGGTCCATACTGATAAGTTTTTCAAATAATCCTATCTTAACGAAATTAGTCATTTTTTGACTTGTCCAAGCGGTTAAATATGAATTAAGATATTTAAATAACCCTTGAACACTTGCAAATAATACCACTGCAAACGGAATTGCCGCTGATAATGCAAGATACGGAATTATAACTTCGTGTCCCATAATGGTAAATACCCAATCGTGTTGACCTACTACATAGTCCATATAAGGTTTCAAAGCAAAAGCTACCACACCGTCTAACAAACCGACAGGAATTGCTACTAATATACCTAATATTATTCTTCCGAGTACCGGTTTGATATACGGAAATAATCTGGACATAAGCCAACTATATCTGAATGAATTTTGCGCAGTCGTTTTACTTAATTTCATATTTTTTAACCTCGTTAATAGTATAAATATCAAAAATAATCTGTTTTCTAACCTAATTATACCGTAAATATTTTCTTGTTTATAAAAATTTTATATTTAATATATTGCATATTCGCTTTTTTAATATTATCATAATGACAATTACAATGTTATAAATATGCGAGGATTAAATCATGCCGGTAGTACGTGTAGGAAGTGTTCTTCCAAAACAAAAAAGAACCTATATAAAACCTGAAATAACAAGAATAACAAATAAACAAAATAAAGAACATAAAGTAATAAATTCGTTTGAATTTCACGCAGGATTTGTTCCAAAAACAACTCAAAATGACCCTGCAAAAGTTCAGCATTTTATAGATTCTTTGATATAATACTTGCCTATATAACCAAACATTTATGGTAAATATTATTTATATTTTCCCGAAGATTATCTCCGAGGAAGATACTAAATTTTGCATTGTTTTCACCAAACATTTGAAGGTTTAGAACCTCAATAGGAGGACCGGCAGGAGTTGTTCTTGACGGGTTCTTGGGATTTGAAATCACCCCTGTCGCTCTAAGTATCGGGATTCTCAGCTCAGTTTTATAGACGTCATACTGAGTTAATCCGCAAGTTACAACCCCAATACCATTTGCGCAGACTCCTCTGTGCATTGGAGCATTACAAGATTTTACTTCTAGTCCTTTTATTTTTGGCAAATTCTTTCTTACATCATAATCAGGGTCAAATTCACGTTTTATAATATTACTGAAATCCTCAGACAATGTTTCATTTATTGGCTTTAATGTATCAATAACCAATTCTAATAAATGATTTTTCCTCGAATTATTCCAAATTATTTCAAAATTAAGATGATTTGACTGTCGCGCAAGTGTTATAGCAATATCAGCTATGTCACCATTAAAATCAATCTCTACCCCGAGCGTTGAAAAAGTTCCACCCTCTTTCAGAATTTTTGTTGAGAGAATTTCACATTTTTTACCATAATCATTCTCAACATATCCTGTGTTATAACTATCGCCATCATCTTTAAAATCAATAAATTTAAGAATCTTATTCCCGATAACGATATTCCCGTTTTCCACCAAAAGATATATATTTGAGTTCCCTATACAATTATCTGTAACAAACACATCTGTTTCACCCGAAGGAGTACTTATATCTTGTTCTCCCGCTTGAATCTTTTCAACATACAAAACATAAGTATAAACATCAGTATAATCTTCTGTTACAGGAATTTTTTGAGTATCTGTGAGTAATTTTTTATCGAACCCTTTTCTTTTTCTTACAATCTGATACGGGTATTTTTTTGTTGATTCAAATTCAATAATTCCGCTATATTCCTCACCTGAAAGGTTTAATATTTTATCCTCATTTCCGTAGAATGTCAGTTCGTCAATAACTGTCCGAGCAATTTGTAATACTTTTTTATACCTCGTTATACATTCATAATGAGTATCATCCGTAGAACAACCGCAAATGCTGTCATGTGCTTGGTTTTGTAACAATAACTTATACCCGTATTCTATAAGTGATAAATATTTATCTGCTTCATAATATTTCACTAAACTCTCTGCGATATTAAGTTTGTGGCAGGCTTCAATGTTATATTTTTTCAAATCTAATCTTGAAGAATAACAACCCTCAAGCACAAAGGTTTTTGAATTATCTCTTAATTCTCCGTCAAATTTGTATTTTTGAAATCTGTCTTTAACCTTATCGATATAATTAAATATTGTCCCAATTTTTATTTCATAATCGTCAAGCAACTGATTAATTTTTTCTATCTGCTCAAGAAGATTATTTGTTACACCCAAATGATCCGCCCCTATAGGCAATAATAAGACATCGCCTGATTTTTCAGATATTTTATCAAGATTATTTTTTAAAAAATCTGCTTTCTGTCCAATCTTCCAATCTGTTGAAAAAACATCATTAAAATACCCTCTGACAAGATTTATAGTATTTAACCCGCACCAGCTGAATTCTGACGGAATATCACCACAGCCCCGCCATACAATAGCGGTTTCTATACCATATTCTTTTAAAATAGGAATAGTGGATACACTATGACCAAAAGTATCGGCAAAATATCCGACAAAATCTTCACAGCCAAAATCTTTTGCAACTTTTAATCCTATTTCCAAATTCTTTCTGAAACAGTTTTCATCAGTTAAAAATTCATCTACCAAGCAATAAAAAGGAGCTATAAACAACCGTTTTTCTTTTATAAATCTTCTTATCTGCTCCTCTTTTTCAGGTCGAAGTTCCAAATAATCAGTAAGAGCAACAGTCTGTCCATCAAAATAAAATGAAGGTAATTTATTTGTTTCAAGCATATCAAGGATATTATCAAACACCCTCAATAATCTCATTCGGAACACTTCGAACTCTCTATACCATTCTCTGTCCCAATGTGAATGGACATAAGCGATAACCTGTTTTTTCATAGAACCCTCTGTTTTGTAGTATTATATTTTTCGCATTTCGGAAATTTCAGGGTTAAGCAGACGTCTGCCGACAGTGGCAAAGTTGATTGAACACAATAATTTATCGCCATAATTAATCATTTTTTCAACAACCCCTTCCCCGAATTCTTCGTGATAGACTCTGTCACCCTGACCTATTACATCACTTCTGACCTTATCTTCCTCAGGAATTTCTGCAGAATATTCAGGCATAGTCGGAGTAGAACTTGCTCTCATCTGTAAAGGTTCAGTTTCAGGAGGAGTTTGAATTAGTTCTTCTTCCATTGGCGCAGATTGCTCCTGTACAGAATCTTGTATTGCTTCTTGTTCCTGCGGTTGTTCAGGTTCCTGAATTATTTGATTTTCCTGTTCTTGAGGCAATTCAGTATCTTCTGCTTGTTCAACAACAGGTTCGCTATAAACCTCTTGTGCCGTATATTCGTCATTTATTACAGGGATTTCCTCATCAGGTTTTGATAATTTTTCTATCATATCCAAATCATCATCTGATAATTCTTCATCATCATCTATATCAGGTACTTGTTCCAAAGCCTCTTGTAATTGGTTCTGAGCCTGTTCAGAACCTACTTCATCCAAAGTAACACCTTCAGGTTGTATGTTTTGGGGTAGTGTAACTTCCTGAGCGCTTGCCCCCGCCATCATAGAAATTTCAACTTCAGGAACATCTATTGTATTAGGCTCAGGCGCTTCAATTTCTTCTGCCATCGGAGCCTCTGCATTTACAATTTCAGGCACAGAATCCGTCTGAATAATTTCTGTGCCAGATTCAGACTGAATTTCTTCTGTAAAAGTTTCAGGGATTTCATCCTTATCAACGTCCGATTCAATTTCTGCGGCAACATCCGCCTGTTCATTCGTTACATTTTCTGTAGTTTGCAGTTCTTCAACTTTTATCTCATTAACTTCCTCTATCGGGACTTCCGCAGTTACAGAAATTTGTTCCGTCTGAACAGGTTCAACTTTAACTTCTACTTTAGGAAGAATAATATCAGCACTTGAAATTTGGAATAATTTACATATTATCGGAACAAACTTTGTCATTTTACCGAAAGCAATAAATTCATCCTCTGCAAGTTTTTGTAAGAATATATTATATCCGCCAAAATCTTTTTGCTGTTTTATAGGAGTAAACATAAGCATATTCTTGGATATTTTCTTTAACTCCGATAAATCCGCATAGTTGTAATCACAAATAACGGTTGTATGCACATTCTCAACTGAGAACAATTCATTAATATATTCTTTCTCTGGAGTTTCAGATGCGAGCGGGGTAAATGCATAACATTCTGCCCCGATTTCCTTCAGCAAGCTATATACATAACTAATGCACTCTTTCTGAATATGAGAAGCAAATCCCGAAAGGTTAATAATTACAGTATTTTCTGCTGACAATTTATTTTTCAACACTTCAAACTCGTCAGCTCTTTGAGCAAAAATATTTTTATCCCTGATTTGTTTTAATTTATTTTTCATAACAACAAGCTGTATAAGTTTTGTCCTTGCAAACTCACTATCAACAACTGATTTAAATGTATCAAACGGAATAAAATCGACTGTTTTTGCATATTCCCCCAATTCTTCAAAAATTGATTGAATGAACGCCTTGCTTTCATCTGTAGCATCCAAAAATCCTTTGTTATAAATACAATTTATGGCTGAATGATTAAGAGGAAGTTTAAAATCTTTTGAAAGTGTTAAACTACCGTTTCTAAAAACACCTGCCGTATCAAACACAACCAACTTTTGTTTTCTTGCCTGAAGATGCATTGCGATATTGTTCAATAAAAATTTTGTTGTATAAAATTTTTCAGAAAGAATTATCGGATTTTCCTTTAAAACATCAAAATCAACCGCAAAATTTTCTTTTTTACCCGCAATTTTCCCAATCACAACAGGATTTTCACATTTTATTGTACTGAGCATTTCGGTCATATCAAATGTTTCCGCTACAGCTTTCAATGATGGAATTGAACCGTCATAACCTCGAATTTGCCCGTCATAATTGAAGATAATTTTTGCAACAGCATTTTTACCTGTCCTATTTGCATCAAGATGCAAAACTTGTGCAATATAAGATTTTGAGTTATCAGATATTTTTATCAAACCTGAAAGCCTCAAATCTTCTTCATAAGACAATCTTACCAAGTTATTTTTTACTTCAATAATATTCATCGAAATGCCCTCTATATAATCTCTCATTTTGTATTCTAACATAAATCTTAAATAGGTTTATCCATTAAAAAGTCTAGATATATTAATTCAACATATATAGCCTTATTCATACACAACTAATTACTTAAAATATATGTCATAAAAATTCTTTTTATTTATCAATAATTAAGAAAAAATAAACATTTCTTGTTTATAACAATTGATAAACTATAATGTTGAATGTAAAATACTATAAATGAGAGGGGAAGAATTATGACTAATCCTTTTAATAACGGGGAAGAAAATCAGGAAAAATCATCAGAAATCAGTACTGATGCAGATGTTATAGCAGAAGAAAAAACGGAAGAAAAACAAGAATCTGAAGAAGTATCAGATGATTTACAATCAAAATATGACACATTAAACAACCAATATATCAGACTTGCTGCAGATTTTGATAATTACAGAAAACGTCAGGCACAAGAAAGAGAAAGCCTTTTAAAATACGGTGCAGAAAATACTCTGAAAAAATTATTGGAGGTTTTAGATAATTTTGAACGTGGAGAAAAAGCCAATGAAACGGTTGAAGATTGCGAAAAGCTGAAAGAAAGTTTTAACCTTTTACACAAACAATTGTTTGATGTAATGACAAAATCAGGGTTAGAAGTAATCGAAGCAGAAGGCAAAGAATTTGATCCAAACTACCACGAAGCCGTAATGCAAACACCAACGAGCGATTACCCTGAACATACAATCATAGCCGAATTACAAAAGGGTTATAAAATGGGTGACAGAGTTCTTCGTCCTGCATTAGTTAATGTTGCAACAGCCGAAGGCTAAAAGTAAAAAGTAAATAAAAAAAATAAAAGAAAGGGATTTTCCAAGAGATTGGATTATAAAAATAAATGGCAGATTACTACGAGATTTTAGGCGTATCCAAAGACGCAACAAAAGATGAAATAAAAAGTGCATTCAGACACATGGCACGTAAACTTCACCCTGATGTTAATAAAGCACCTGACGCAGAGGAAAAATTTAAAGAGTTGGGTAAAGCCTACGAAACACTTATGGACGATAATAAACGTGCAACTTATGACAGATTTGGGGAAGAAGGTCTAAATCAAGCGGGATTTAATTCACAAGGTCCATTTGCAAACGGGTTTGGAGACATTAATGATATATTTGAAACCTTCTTTGGCGGTGGGTTTGGGTTTGGCGGGAGCAGAAGATACGACCCGAACGCGCCACAACGCGGTGAAAATTTAAGGCTTGATATAGAAATAGAGTTTGAACAAGCAGTTTTTGGTTTAGAAAAAGAAATAAAAATTGACCATCTTGAAACTTGTTCTACCTGTAATGGTACAGGTGCAAAAACAGGCACGGAACCTCAAATATGTCCTACTTGCGGCGGACGAGGGCAAGTTCAACAGACTCAGCGTACAATTTTAGGTAGTATCTCTCAAATTGTTACCTGTCCAAAATGCCACGGAAAAGGTAAAATCATAACAGAGCCTTGCCCTGATTGCCATGGCGAAGGGAGAAAAGAAGTTGAAAAGAAACTTTCAATAAAAATCCCGCAAGGTGTTGATAACGGTTCTAAAATGAGATTATCACACGAAGGAGATGCCGGTATAAACGGCGGACCTGCCGGAGATTTATATGTGGTTATTCATGTAAAACCGTCAGAATATTACCACAGAGAAGAAATGAATGTCTTTACGGAATGTGTTGTCACACCATCTCAGGCAGCACTGGGGGATACAATAACAATAAAGACTCTCGATGGCGAACGTGAAATAAATATCCCGCAAGGGTTACAAAGCGGAGATAAAATAAGAATAAAAGGTGCCGGAGTCCCAAGTATTGCTAATTCTGCTATGCGCGGGGATCATATTGTTATAGTAACCGTCAGAACCCCAACCCACTTGTCTAATGAAGAAAAAGCCTTGTATGAAAAATTATACGAAGTCCAAATGGGCAAAAAGAAAGAGAAACAATCTGTAACGGATAAGATTAAAGGCGCTTTTAGATAAATTATAGTTTATCGGCTTTCAGCCGATAAAAGTGATTAAGTGACTAGCGAAATTCCGGACGGATGAAATCCGGTAAGCGAGGGACGAAGTGAGCACTGTCAAAGACAAGC
>CACZPS010000140.1 GCA_902783125.1 uncultured bacterium
AAACAGTTTGCTTAAGTTCACTCACTTTATCGGCTGAAACTGTTTAAAACTACCGCTCCGTCTTTCCGGAGTGTCAGATTTTAATTTCCACACCGAGTCTCACTCGTTGCCCAACAAGCGTCATCTATACCGGTTATTTGTTGGCTTATCGCACCCCCGGTCCTATTTTTGTGGTCAGAAAATAGGAACCGACTGTTCTCGTACAGTGTCATAAACGCACTTCGCTATCGTTGCAGTGTAGCCCGCCGCTTATCTTGCGTGAATGGCTCCTCAGTAAGCAGTAAACAATGGTCACCTTCTTTTGTACGATTATAAAAATCGTTGAATCAAACTTTATAAAATCTCCGTCTTTCCGGAGTGTCAACACATCTTTTTTGTTCGTGCTGCCGGAGTGCTTTTGTTATCTCCGCCACTTAGAAAGATTGACCGACTGTCTAAGAGCAGTTGCTCGGTATCTCTTTGTTAAAAAACAGATGTTGGGAATCGCACCCAATAAAAAGCCTAAAGGAATCATCCTCAACCTTTCATCTGCTTTTGTTCTATGCAAGAAAGCAGGTCTTTCCCTGCTGTCACAAGTTTCTTTGCTAACGGGATATAACTTGATAAATTCCCCGCGGTAGCCATTTTTCTGTGCTTGTAGCGTAATTCTGACAGAGGCACTTGTCGGATACCGATAGACAATTCTTAAGAACTAATGTTCTTATAAAGAGGGATAAACTTGCTAATCTTTGTGAGATAACTCAGCAAGAGCAACATTTATCCCCTATTATAAAAACACTTTTTTATTGTGTAATTATCTTTTTCATAACGTTCCGTTTGCATATTTCATCAAATCTGGTGTTTTTTCATTACCAGGCGCTGTTGATAGCGTTCGCCCGACACTTTGGTTGTCAATCTCCATGCCTGCTACTTCGCATCAGTCGTCTTACCTATTCAATTTTCAATGTGCTCCCTTATTATTCGTTTTTTTTTGCGCCACTCAACAGTGGGCAACAATACTTTTTTATGCAGTCTTTTCGGACTGAATATCTTCAAAAAGATATTCGAATGTGCAATTAAACAAAGTACACATCTCCTTAATTTCCTTAATTGTGAAATCAGTAAGTCCGTTCATCTTTGCCCAAAAAGTGTTATAAGCAATTCCTAAGTGTTTTGCTAATTTCACTCTTGTGTAGCCATTTCTTGACATTTCTGCTAATAAATTTGAATACATCAAATCTTTCCTTTCCAATCCATTTTTTTATTCCATCTTTCACAAAGAAGGAATTTCTACAAGTTTGATAATAATTCCTTGTGTGTGAAATGTCAAGTTTTATTTTCAATTAAAAGGATATTTTTATTCATAAAAATTAGTATATCATTCCGTATAGTTGATTTTTTGGTTAACATGGGTTTATAATAAGATTGTAAAGGAATGTAAATTATGTCAGAATTAAGTACAAAAAAAATGAAACAAATTTTGTTTGCTAAAAATCTTGTATATCAAGATGTTGCAGATGCCATTGGCACATCTATTAGTAATATTTCAAAAATTTTCGGTGGATTTAGGAAAAATATGCAACTAAAATCCTTATTAGATCTTGCTGATTATTTTGGTTGTACAATAGATGATTTTATTGTTTATGATAAAAGTAATCAAAGCTTTTATTTAGAAACAAGTGAAATAAGACTTGCTTCAAAAATTTATGGTAACAAAAAATTGATAGAGTTAATGTCTGCATGTGAAAATCTATCGAATGAAGAACTTGACGCTCTTAATAATGTAGTTAGAACGTTTAAAAAATAATAGAAAGGAATTAAATATGTTGCTTTTACTAATTTTAGTTATTTTTGTTGCGGGTATTGTTTTGGCAGTAAAACTCAACAATAAGGCAATGGTAGAAATAAAAAAAGAAATTGATGCTGCAATGTCAGCGCTAATTGCTGAAAATAATATAACAGTAAGTAAATCTATTGATGTTGAATCATATCAAAACAATTTACCAAATGCTACAACCTACACAAAGTTTATTGTTGATGATGAAAATAAAAAGTTTGTAATTTTTAACTACGACAAAATATTAAGAAAACAACAATTTACTTGTGTCAATTATTCGGACCTTCTTAATTTTAATTTATTTGAAGATGGAGAACAACAGCTGCAGGGTAGAGGTGCAATGTCGGCAGTCGGAGCTTTAACTTTTGGTATTGCAGGAGCTGTTGTCGGTTCTGTTGCTGGCGACCGAAAAGTTAAGAACAAATGCAGAGAATTATCCGTTCGTATTCAAATCAACGATTTAGACAATCCTTTGATATCAATAGGATGTGTTTCTAACTGTGATAAAAACAACATTTTTTATACAAAGGGTAGACAAACCGCTGATAACATCATTGCAACCTTAACTTATATTGAGAACAACAAATGATAAAAAAGATACTAATCATCCTAATATTCACTTTCACAATCATGCCTGTTCACGCTGCACGATTTTATAAAGAATCGTATTATCAAAATGAATGGGCACTCAAATGGGGTGGAGTTTGTGAGTACAAACTCCCTGATGGCACGAGAGTTGATGTTTTAACAAAAAATTATGCAGTGGAATTTGATTTCGCAAAGAAATGGGCAGAAGCTGTCGGACAATCACTTCATTATGGTAAAATGACGGGGAAAAAGCCTGCAATAGTTTTAATTATTGAAAAACCCTCTGATTTTAAATATTACAACCGATTAAAACCAATCTGCAGGGATCATAAAATCACATTATGGTATATGAAAAGCCCAATCTATTATTGGAACAGACGTCTTGAGAACATAAGGTGGTGTAAGTTTGTCTAAAGAAAAAGCAATTATATATGCACGTGTATCATCGAAGGAACAGGAAGAGAGTGGTTTCTCAATTCCTGCTCAAATTGATTTGTTGCAGCAATATTGCAAAAACCACGATTTTGAAGTTGTCAAAATATACACTGAGAACACAAGCGCCAAAGAAACAGGTAAACGGCCTGTTTATGATGAGATGATGAAGTTTCTGCGCCGGCAGAAAACAAAATATAATCTTGTTTTTGAGAAGAATGACAGAATATTGAGAAATGAATATGACTCGGCCGATATTATCAATCTTGCGAGAACAACCCCGCACGACATACATTCACTTCGTGAAGGTCTTATTCTTAACCGTGATGCGCATCCATCACAGTTTTTTGTGTTCACTATGTATTCTGCCAACTCCTCGATTTATTCCCGGAACTTGTCGCTTGAAGTTCGCAAAGGAATGAATAAGGCTGCAGAACTCGGGTGGTTCCCGGGGAACTTACCATGCGGATACAAAAGAGGCGATTATGTCAAAGGAGAGAAAAAGAAACGTGCCATCGAGGTTGATACTGCCAAATCGGGTTATATCATCAGAGCATTTGAGTTATATTCGACCGGGATGTATTCATATCAAACTTTGGCAGATAAACTTGCTACAGAAGGTTTTATTTACAAAAAATATCCTGTGAATAAATCCAATATAGAATACATACTTAAAAATCCATTTTATACCGGGAACTACATATATAACGGCAAACAGTATTATACAGCGCAATACACACCTATAATATCAGAAGAATTATTTATCCGATGCAAGCGGATCCGTGAGGGAAGTTACACCCAAAAGATGCAAGACCATGAATTTCTGTATTCTAATATGATTAAGTGTTCAGAATGTGGTTGTTCTTTAGTTGGCGAGATTAAGAAAAGTAAGTACATTTATTATGGGTGCAAAGGAAGAAAATGCGGACTAAAACATTCTAAAATGCTAAAACAAGAGATTGTGGATGATTTTGTTAATAACCTTATAAGTTCAATATCGATTCCGGAAGAAAATGCACGAATGATACTAGAGCAAATAAAAAAGACCTTAAATTCAACTATTGAGTATGAAAATAAGGTCGATTGTAATATTGAAAATGAAATTAAGAAATATAGAAAAAGATTAAGCGAGTTATACAACGATAAGCTAGACAGAGCAATATCTCAAGACTTTTATGTCGAAAAGAGAAATGAGTATCAAACTGCGTTGGACGAATTGACTTTAAAAAAACATTCAAATATTGTTGAAGTTGATGATGTCATGGAAAAAGCGAACATTTGTATCGAACTTCTGAAAAACGCACACGACAAGTACTTGGGATATGACATGCAAAAAAAGAGGTATTTTATAAAATTGCTTGTATCGAACTTTTCTTACGACGGTAAAAACCTGCATGCCAACTTAAAAAGCACCGTCAAGATATTACTTGAAAGTGCTTATTCTAATAAATGGTGGGCGTTAGACTACGAAGCTCGAACTTTTATAGATGCGTTAAAAGTGGTTGATATTCACTCGTTGAGAGAGTTTTATAC
>CACZPS010000141.1 GCA_902783125.1 uncultured bacterium
AAGAAACAAATTGAAGCTTCTGACAGCGAATACGATAAAGAAAAATTACAAGAACGTATGGCTAAATTGTCAGGCGGTGTTGCAGTTATCGAAGTCGGTGCTGCTACAGAAATCGAACTTAAGGAAAGAAAATTGAGAATTGAAGATGCTCTTAACGCAACAAGAGCTGCTAACGAAGAAGGTATTGTCCCTGGTGGTGGTGTAATGCTTATCAGAGTTCAACAATACTTAGAAGAAAAATTAGCAGGTTTAAATTTTGATTCTGACGATGAAAAGAGCGGTTACAAAATTTTGATGGCTGCTTTGGATATGCCTTTAAGAGCAATCGCTTACAACGCAGGTGCTAAATCTGATGTTGTTGTTGATAATGTAAGGAGCGGCAAAGACGCTTATGGTTACGATGCTTTAATGTATAAATATACAGATATGTTTGAAGCAGGTATCGTTGACCCTGCTAAAGTAACACGTTCCGCTCTGGAAAATGCCGCATCAATAGCTTCTATGTTATTAACAACAGAAGCTGCGGTTGTAGATATTCCTGAAGAAAAATCAGCTGCTCCTGATATGTCATCAATGGCAGGCATGGGCGGTATGGGCGGTATGATGTAATATCATATCTAAATCGTTTATCAAAAAAAGAGGCAGTCTTTGAGACCCGCCTCTTTTTTGTATGTTAGTTTTAGACTATATTATTCTAATAATCGCAATCTTATATAAATTTCATAAATATGTTATATTAGACTATATAAAGTCATAAGGACAATATAAAAAAATAGACATAGCAGTTATATATTTATTAAAGGAGTTTTTATATGAACAAAAATATTATTATTTTAGCATTAGTTTTTGTAGTTCCGTTATTTGCATATTTTATGTTATCTAAAACAAATTCCGCAAGCGTATCGGTTGCAACGGGAAATAGGCCGCACGTCATAAAATTCACTTCTAACATGTGCAGTGCTTGTAAACAAATGGAACCTACAATCCAAAAAGTTATGAAGAAATATCAAGATACTGTTCAATACACAGTTATTCCTGTTCAGGTTGATAATATCTACAATCGGGATTTAATAAACAAGTATCATGTAACATTGGTTCCTACAATAATAATTTTAGATAAGAACCAAAAAGTTGTGAAACGTATTGAAGGGTGCGTTAGTGAATCAACATTAGAAAATTATATAAAAGGTGCGATTAAATGATAGATATAACAAATTATTTTACAACGCAGGCTTCAACCGGTCAGTTTCAGCTTGTGTTTATTCTGATATCTTTTTTAGGCGGTATACTGGCATCAATATCTCCATGTTCCCTTGCGATGTTACCTGTAGTTATAGGCTACATCGGCGGATATGGTGATAATGATAACAAAAAAATCATCTGGCAGTTGATGTCGTTTGTCTTGGGTTCTGCAATTGTATTCAGTGTAATTGGGGTTATTTGCGCTCTAACCGGACAAGTTTTTCAGTCTTTTGCAGGCGATTATTTTATACTTATAATAGCATCTTTATTGTTAGCCTTGGGTTTAAATTTAGTGGGAGTTTTAGATATTAATTTTCCTACTCTTATAAACAAAATCCCTCAAAATTCCAATAACTCAAAATTTTTGTATCCAATGTTGTTGGGAGTAATCTTTGCGATAGCGGGCACACCTTGTTCCACTCCAATATTAGCGGGAATAATGGGGTTTGCGGCGATTACAAATAGTATAATTCTCTCTATCATAATGTTATTCGCTTTTGCTTTAGGTCAAGGGTTGATACTTGTTCTTGCAGGATTATTTACAAACCTCATCAAAAAATATGGCGGAAACATTGTTTCTGCATCTGAGATTATGATTAAATTATCCGGTGGATTATTAATTTTTGCCTCATTGTATATGTATTACAAAGTGTTCTCTCAATTCTTTATTTCTTAAAGATAAAAAACACTGCAAGAATAATAAATAAAAAACCTACTAGATAATTCCATTTAAATTCTTCTTTCAGATAAAGTACTGAAAAAACAGAAAACACTACAAGTGTAATGACTTCCTGAATAGTTTTGAGTTGAGCGGCGGAATATACACCATGACCGATTCTGTTTGCAGGAACCTGAAAACAATATTCAAAAAACGCTATCCCCCAGCTCACAAGAATAACTATCCACAGAGCTGAACCTTTAAATCTCAAATGTCCATACCATGCAAAAGTCATAAATATATTTGATATTGTTAATAATATTATCGGTAAAAAAGCTCTTATCATATAAATATTATAATATAAATTATAGTTTAGCGAGCAAAGCTCGCTAAACTATAATTTACAGTGACTAAGTGACTAAGAATTTCTCTTTTCTTAATCACTTAATCACTTCGTCACTTAATCACTTTTATCGGCTTTCAGCCGATAAACTATAATTTACCCCTCAAGATATAAACTTGATGGGATATCATTTTCCCTGTTTTTAAAACCTTGTTTTTTGTAAAATTCAACTGATTCCGGTACAGAAAGTACATGAATAGGTTTGCAATAATTAACTTGTTTCAGTAAATCAATCATAGCTTTGCCTACACCTTTATACTCCCTTTTCCATGACTGTTTCGTATTTGTATTAGGTCTGACCTGAAACCATTCAATTTCATCTTCTTGAAACTTACTTTCTGAAAAAAGCATTAATCCAAGTACTTTTTCACTATTAATATTTTTAAAATCATCATTCTGTTCTGTTAAAGCCAGATAATGTTCTTGCTCTATGTCACTATATTCATACCCTTTCACTGCTTCGTGATAAATATTAGAAGAATATTTTGCATTCTGTTGATTCCATAGTACTGATGTTTGATACAATGATTTTACGTCATTTTCATCATTTTTATCCAGTTCAACAATAGAAACTTCCGCAGGTACAAAAGTGCCACCTTTATCTCTTTTGTAAATTTCTGTTCTTTTTATTAGTCTTGCTGTAAAGTTTATATTATTCATTGATTTGAATTATTACCTCCTAAAATACATTTGGCACGCTCTCTCCATAGTGTCTTTTGACAATTGGAAAAATCCCATTTTTTTGTAAAATTTTATTGCTCTTGAGTCAGCCTGAACAAAAATACTCTTTTTATTGTAAGTTTTTTTTATGAACTCGACTAACCGTGAACCAACTTTTTTATATTCACGAATGAGGTTTTTTGACTTGCTTGTTGCCGGATCAACTTCAAGATAATTTATTTCGTTATCAAAATTTTTTGTTTCTGAAAACATCATTAATCCTAAAATATTATCCGGCTTAATTTTTTCAAAATCTTTTTGTTGGGTTGTTAATGCATAAAAATGTTCTTTGCTTATATCATTAAATTTGTATTTATCAACAGCTTTATTGTATATGTTAGGAGCATATCTACCGCCGTTGTCGTACCATTTAAAAGCTGTATCACGTAATGCGTTCATATCCTCAAAATTGTTTTTATCTAATTCAACAATGTAAGCCTGAATGCTATTATTTTTAAATATAGAAGCACGTTTTGTGATTGTTGTTTTATCTACCGGTATACCTGTAAAATTGATACTCATAGTGGTTTTAAAACCACTAAAAAAATTTTTTGCTATAAATTCAACAAATGTAAACTTTTATAATAAAAATTTATCATTCTTTATAACTTCTATAGTTTCACCTGTTTTGTCATTAATAGCAAAAACATTTACCCCTTCACCGCCTACCATAAAATCATTATGAGTCGCAGAAATATTAATATTTAAATCTTTCAGATATTGTTTCATTTGGTTATAATCTTCAATTTTCGTTGCATCTTTTATTGTATCAGGATACGCATTACCTATTGCTAAATGACAGGAGGCGTTTTCATCTAATAAAGTTGAATTAAACAATCTTCCGGTTTTCGCAATAGGTGAGCCTGCAACTATAGCAACTTCGCCTAATCTGTCTGCATTTTCAAAAGATTTAATATGAGATTTCAGCATTTCTTCATTAGTATCTGCTTTAATATCAATGATTTTACCTTTATCAAATCTGAATTTAATCCCTTTAACAATTTTCCCGTTCAATGTTAACGGCATTGTAGCAGAAATAACACCTTGTGCGGTATCTGCTTGAGGTGCTGTAAAGACTTCTTCGGTTGGGATATTCACTAATGGTTCATGCCCGTATTTATTCATCTTCATTCTTGTCGCATTAAACACTGATTTTGGCGACATTGTAATCTTAAAATCAGTCTTTCCGTCCGGAAGTTTTGTTTTTGAATCAACACTGACATAATGCAAGGTTCTGAAACCGTTATCTATAAGTTCATTCATTCTCTTAGCACGATAATTTAATTGTTCAACGTGTTCTGATAAATGTCCAATTCTGTTTATTTTATTTGCATCTTTATATGCGTGTTTTAGAGCATCAATCGGGTTTTTGTGTTCAGGGTAAACATTAGCGCAGGATTTTGTTGTCGGGGCGTAATATACAAGCCAAGGTACATTACTTATTGTTTTCTCGTACAATTCAGCAAGTAAGGTGTTTCTGGCTTTATTATTTTTTACTATCCTGTCAGACGGGATTCCATCTAATCGTTTTGGATCTGCACCATCAAGCACGAGATATGCAACATCTTTGTTATAAAACTCTTGTTCCATATATCTTGAAACATTTGGAACTTCTTCTAAAACACTTTCTTTTGCATACTTGAGCATATTTATACGATTATCATCAGCGATTGTAATATTAACCAATTTTGTATTGTTTTTTGAATATGCCCAATCAACAATTTTTTCAACAAATGGTAGATGTTCTCGTTCGCACCGAATTGCTAGCGGTTGACCTTCGTGCATATCAAGAGCGTCTTTTAATATTTCTTTTGGACTTATTTTAAACAGGTTTTGTACACTTTTAGGTACAACTGTTCTTATTTTATCAAGTTCTGTTTTTATTTCTGATTTTGTCAATTGCGCATTTTTATAGTGATTAACACTATCCTCAAGATTAATAAATAACGCATTTGATGTTTTCAAATCACTTATTTCTTTTTTTTCAAAATCAAAAGTTTCTGTTATGTTATATTTGCTTTTCAAAGCCTCTATTTCAGGTTCTATAACCTTGTAACTGACAAGCCCTGACCCATTTTTATATGATTGTGCCGATAACGCATTCATTAAGGGTAAATACTTTGACCCACCTGTTATATGTACTTTTTGGTTTTCTTTTAATCCGTGTTCTTCTAAAAGTTTTGTAGCGTACTTTGTTAATTTTTCTGCCGAAGAAATTCTAACCTTTGAGGTAAAAGATATCGAATCTGATTTAATAGATTCCGACATCTTTAACCCAAAAGTACTCTTTTCGTTGTTTATATTTTGTTTGTGATTGCTGATATAATTACTTCCGATTTTATTCTGAAAAACAAAAATACTATTAATTTGCATTATAAAATAACCTTTTTCTTTTTACACTGTTTATATAATGCGTGTAAAAAAAATATTTGCTATTTTATTACAAATTTGTACGGTAAATGTAATTATTCGCCAAATGATAATTGTGAAGAAATTTCTGCAACAACTCTTGAAACATCAGCCCCGCCAATTGCAACTTCAAGCACTAATTGTGAGTTAATAATCAAGGTTTCACGATATTCCATTGAATCAACGTCAATAACTTTGAACTCAATAAAATCATCTCCCACAAATTCCAGTTTCCCATATTCATTGCCAGATACCCAGCGCAAAAACATGTACTGTTGTTCTAAGTCTTTTAATTTTTCTAACATTCTCATATTCTAACCTGCTCTTCTTACATTTTATATTTTAGTTATTTTTTTTGAAAAGTCAAAAATGTAAAATTATAAGTTTAAAATTACATTATAAAATATATTTATAAAAATTTATAATTATTAACATAATAGCAAAAAATATTTTGTTTTGTTATTATGTACCCAAGGAGAATAATATGAAAGCAGATAAAATATTATTTGGTATGGCATGTGTCGGAATGGGACTAATAGTTCATTCTGCATACAATAAAAGCACATTAGAGTCTGATTCAGGGTTAAAATCAATTAAAACAAAGACATTATTTGAGAATTCTGTGAGATTAAAACAGGCACTTAATAATGATACTTTATATCTGTCAAATGCTGTAAAAACAGACTCATTAAAGTTACTAAAAAAAGTTAGTAAATAATCCTTTAAAGTTTGGTCTTTAATTCATCAACAACTTTTAACACATTAGCTCTAAAAGTATCATAATCAGCATTATTTTCTATAATATAGTCCCAATCGGTGATATTATCCAGCCCGATTTCTGTTATATCATTTTCGCCGATTAGTTCTCCGCGGCTTGCTCTTGCTTGCCTGTCTGCTTCAATCCTTATGGCAATAGCCCCTGCCGATTTAAAGGTTTGATATTCGTGCGGAACTCTAACATCCGTAACAATAATATTGCCTTCTGATTCAATAATTTTTTTTAACCAGTAATCAGGGGATTGTGCTCTGCCCCAATTCCCAAGCTCAATCAATCCTGCACGGTATTGTGATTTATTCTTTTCAATTTCTTCGTATGTAAGATTATGCAATTTCCCGTACTCAAATTTTATTATGTCGCCCATTGCACATCTGTGAAAATCAGGCATGTATTCTAAAAATATCTTACCTGCAGTATCTTTCCCCGAATATTGCTTTCCTGAAAAAATAATAATTTTATTTGCCATAATTAATCCCTTTTATTTATTATAGCATTATCCTCTGTTTTAGCATGTTAAGACATGTTACAACATGTTTTAATACTGAAATTCAGTTTTTTTTAAATACTTTATATGTTTAAGAGAGCAAGTAAAAATTTATAATTGTTTGAACCAAACAAGGAGCATCATGAACAAAGTCGGATTTGATCCAAGCAAATTAAATAAACTTCGTGATAATTGGATGACGCAGTATATCCAAACAAATCAGTTATTGACACAGTTTCAGAATAATCAAGTGGCTGATAGGTTTAATTCATCTGATACTGATGATCCTATGTCAAAAAACGGTAGTGTTTTTAAAGCCGAAGGCACAAACGGAGCAGGAGCAGCACAGAACTCATCAAGTACTGTGAATAGCGGGAATCAATCTACATTGTATGATTCTTTAACTCAGCAGTTACCGACCGGACAAAACACTATTGTGACAGGTTCCGGCACTGCACTTCAACCATCAGCTTTGAAAGACCCTCAATCGAGTGATAACCAAACCGGAGATGCTGATTTAGCTAAAAAGAAAGAAGATGCAAAACAAAAATTAGAAGAAGAACGAAAAAAATATTTTAGTTACTTAGAAACAGCCCTGAGTTATAATCCAAACGCATCTAATAGCGGCAGTGAAGTTATTTTTGACCAAGCAGGAAATACCAATTTGGCAAATAATGTAACTAATAACGGCAGTCAGGCTCCGCAAAACAATAATTCATTTGCGACCGGTACAGAAGGCGGAAATCCAACAAATACAGCTAATAAAGATGATGCCTCAGACCCTTCACGGACTGATATGGCATATCAAAAGCCTGATAGTGAAAAAACAAACGAGGAACAACAGCTTTTAAAACAAGAACAAATTCAGCAGCAATTAAAACAAGATCAGCAAAATCAACAAAGACTTGAAGAAGATGCGAGAAAAATTTTTAAAGCAGATTTAGACGCTGCTTAGGTTTTGTTTATAAGGCGATTATATTCTTGAACTAAAATATTTACCCCCGGTTTCATCTCAATCGGGGTAAATTTATGCCCGATTTCAAACCCGTCTGTTGTGTATTTATCCAAATTAATCCCGAGTTTTTTTGCAGAATTTTTAAATGCTCCAAGCTTCCCGCCCTCTTTATAAACCTCTATTAAATAATCTGTTAAATCAGAATCCCCTCTTGATATAACCGTTTGATAATAATCCCACTTCGGACTTGAAAACTTTGCACCCATTCCGATTTTATGGAATTCTTTTTGAAGGTAATTGATTTTCTTTTCTAAAGACTTTGTATCCTCTCTTTTGCTCCAGCCCAAAGGTGTATGTGGTTTTGGAACGAATGTTGAGAACGAAAAAGTTATATCAAAACCTTTAAACTCTTTTTTCAAATCTTTTGCTAATCTTATAAATTCATCAATGTCTTGTTGAGTTTCCGTAGGGAGCCCAAGCATACAATATATTTTAACTCCCTTTAATCCGTTTTCTTTTGAAATTCTTACAGCATTAAATATCTGTTCTTCGGTTATATTTTTATTTATAACTTTTCTTAATCTTTCAGTTGCTGCTTCTATTGCAATAGTTATATGTTTTTGTCCGGTTGCAACAAGGGTTTTGATAATATCAGGGGTCAGAGTGTTTGCCCTCATTGATGAAATACTCATCTCTATATTTGCCCCTGCTTTAACTTTTTTATAAATATAATCGCAAATATCATCAAATCTTGGATGAGCGCTTACCAAAGCACCTAACAGTGCAATTTTATTTGTATGTTTTAATCCTAATTCAATAGCCTCAATAATTTTTTCATATTCCACAAATCTTGCAGGCAGATTCAGATACGATGCCGTACAGAACCCGCAACAGTTATAACAGCCCCTTGACGTTTCTATTATAAAAGTGTTTTGGAAAAAGCTGTTATCTGATAGTATTGGGGTATAAACAGGTGTATCAAGTTTTTTGTATGACTTTTTAACGGGATTATCGAAATTATGTATTTTCGGCACATAAATTCCTTCTATCTCAGCTAATGTATTATATAATTTTGAATTAATTTCCCATTTCCCCTGCCGGAATGAGTCGCTACGCAACTCCCGCTCCCGCATTTCCATTTTCCATTTAGGATTTTCTTTTATGGTGTAGAGAGCTTCTTTATTTATAAACTCTCCGTCGCCGATTACCATAAAATCAAAAATATCTTTGAACGGTTCAGGATTAGTTGTTACAACAGGCCCGCCTGCGTATATTAGCGGATAGTTTTTCCCCCGTCGTTCACTTGATTTAAAAGGGATATTATATTTTTCAAGAATCTCAAAAACCTTTAAGAAATCCATATCAAACGAAAACGAAAACCCTATTGCATCGACTTCCTCAATTCTTAGCTTTGTTTTTTTGGTATCGGTACAAATCCGTTCTACAAAAATATTTTCATCTTCGTCAAGCTCTTTGAATAACCACAAATACCCGAGTGACGATAATGAAAATGACTCACATTCGGGAAATGCCAGCCAAACATTAAAATCAGTGTTTTTATTCAATTTTCTCTCGTATAAATATGTTTCTGTCATTTTAAAACTTTATATAGACTGTTTGTTTATCGGTTTTATGTATAATTCATCAATGAGAACAGCAATAGTTGCTGCGATTGCAGGAGCAAAAATAACTCCTATTGCACCTAAGAATTTTGCTGTTACAAATATTGCAAAAAAGATAATCAGCGGATGTAAGTCCAAAAACTTGCCGAATACATAAGGTCTGACAAAGTTGTTCTCTATCCATTGAGCAAGCAAGAAGAAGAAAACCACTAACCCCAATGCCACAGGGCCGTAACTGTAACACATAATCAAACAGATTACACCGGCGATTGTAGGACCAACAACAGGAATAAGGTCAAGTATTGCTGATAATACCCCTAAAAGTACCGCACAATCTATCTTCATTATGAGTAACGGTATCATCACGCATAACCCAACCCCTGAAATTGCAGTAAGCTGCGCAATAATATAGTTCCCGATTTTTTGCGAAATTGTTTCAACAATTTTGTCTGCTTTTTGTTTAAGGTGCTCAGGAAATAATAACATAAACCCGCGTCTTATAGTGTCTTTGTCAACAATAAAGTAATATGTGATAACACACATTGCAAGCAGATACACAATAGCTGATGCAAAATTCAAAGTCAGTTCTATTGATTGGTTAATAAGTTCTGTTGTGAATTTTGAAACCGGTTCAACTATTGACGGCAGGTTTATCGCTGAGAGCAATGATTGCCCAAAAATTTGCTGTTTTAATATAAATGATTTAATCATTGTAAACTTTGCAGGGAACGTAACAACAAGTATTTCTATCTGTTTTATTGCTATAACCACAAGCGGTAAAAATATTGCAAATACAACAAGAATAACCCCGGACATAACAATGCTTGCCGCAAGCGGTCTGTTCATTTTTATACTAAATTTGTCAACCAGCGGATTTAATGAACACGCAAATACATAAGCCGCAAAAAATAGCATAACTATTGCCGTAATGCTTGATAAGAACTTTATCAGCAAAATAACCATTATAACAAATATAATGTTTTTAACCGTCACACTGTTTTTTTCAAACATAAAACAACCTCTTTTTAATAATGGAAAATGGGAAATAGAAAATTTTCTATTTTCAAGCTGTTATTTCACATTCTTTATATTACCAAAAAGAGCGGATAAAATAAATAGTAAAATCAGCTACTAACCTAATTCACTAGCCAGTCCGGTTTTTCCGGTTGACGGGTCTGTGTATAATAATCCAAACTGTGAAGATGTGAATGTAAGATTTGGATATTTAGCTTCCAAATTAAATTGATTTGTCTTTTGTGTATTATAATATTGTCTTGCATCAACCATTTTAGCGATAGTACCTTGCATTTCATTTGAAAAATTTTGAACTCCGTTTGGTTTAGAAAATCTTAATTGAGTATTGCTAAAATTATAAGAGTCATTTGATGCTTGAAATATAATATCAGAAGTACGGTTATACCATCCGCTTGATTGAACTCTTGCATTAAATGAGTCCATTGATGCCAGTTTTACATTCCAAGGATTTATAGCTGCTTCTTGTGGAGTGTCTGCACCATCAACAGCATCAAATGTTGAGCCAATATCTGCATCTTCATTATTATGAACCTTTTCGATGGTTGCATTAGGTGTCACTAATGATGTTGCTGCTGTTTTTACTTGGTCGACTAAACCCATTTTAAAATCCTCGTAGTTGTATCTTATATTTATATAAAGTTCATGAGTATATACCAAATTGCCTTTTTTTAACATTTTTTGTAATATTTTGTTACAAATATAGTGAATAGTGAACAGTGAATAGTGAATAGTTTAATCTTTTTATATGTATTCAAAATCAAGCAGGGCAAGGTTTCTTAGCACCTTAGCGCCTTAGTATCCCAGCTCCTTTTGTTAAGAAATATTACAAATTATGTTATATAAAAAGTATATATGGGTACATGGAATACATAACTAATCTAATCTCTTTTCTTTATTTTCTCCTCCACTATAAAAGCGTGAGTATGTGCCGTATCAATAAATAGATCGGCATTTTTATTATTAATGGAAAATTGAAAATTAAAGAAAGATATTCTATCTCCACTATAGGAGAGTGTGTGATGTGTACCCATAAAAGTGAACAAAAATCTCGATTGATGTGTTTTAGAAAAAAAAAAGAAAGGGTACGACAATAAAATTTAACGAAGAACAAGTTAAAAAATTAAAACAACATGTAAATGTATTGACAGTTTTACCTGACAAAATATATCACACACAAGAATTCAAAGAAAAAGCAATTTAATAGTATTCATTATGAAAAAGTACAAGGCAAATATTCAATGAAACAGGACTTAACTTATAAGAACTATCTCAAGTGCCGGATTATGATTCCAGAATACTTTTAAAACGGAGAAAAGCAAAAAGCCAAAATAATATACATTTTTTCCCAAAGAAAAAAGAAAATAAAAACAAACAGATTCTCAAAAAATGAAAGCAAGATTAAAATATTTAGAGGCTGAAAATGAATTCTTAAAAAGTTGAATGCTCAGTGCAAAAAGTACGGAGCATAAAACCTGTTTTTTAATATTGGATAATTTATACAAAAAAAAATTATCCCATATATCAAATGTGCGAAATAGCCAATGTATCAAAAAGCGAATATTACAAATGGTAAAAAAACAAGGATAAATCTAAAAAAGTAAAAACTTTTATATAACTTGTAGAAATTATTGATAATTACATGTATTATTACAATAACAAAAGAAGACAATTGAACAAAAATAGAATGACTCCTATTCGGTATAGAGATTTTTCATTGGCGAATTAATTGTCCACTTTTTGGGGGACATATCATAAAATTTTCCCCGTATATGTAAAACAAGTAAAGAATTGATGTGAGGAATAAAATGTTTGGTTTTCTTAATATTTACAAACCTGTAGGACTGACTTCACACGATGTTGTGGGGTATCTCAGACGTGTGACAAAAATCAGGCAAATCGGGCATACCGGTACACTTGACCCTTTTGCCGAAGGAGTTTTGATTGTTGCCATAGGAAAAGCTACAAGGTTGATAGAATACCTTAATGATGATAAAGCATATATCGGCAGGTTCTGTTTTGGAAAATCAACTGATACTTACGATACAGAAGGCGAAGTTATAGAAGAATTTAATATAAAGGTATCAGAACAAGAAATAACCTCGCATTTACCAAAATTTAGCGGTGAAATAGAACAACTTCCACCAATATATTCGGCTAAAAAAATTAATGGTAAAAAGATGTATGAACTTGCCCGCTCAGGAGTCGGGATAGATGATATTGAAATAAAGCCAAGCAGGGTAAATATATATGAAATAAAGATGTTAGAGTTTAATGAAGAAGAACAGTGGGCTGATATTTATGTAGAATGTTCAAAAGGGACTTATATAAGAAGTATCGCTAATGATTTAGGAAAAGCCTTAGATAACGGTTGTTATTTATCCAAGTTAAAACGGGTTCAGGCAGGCGGAATGACTGTCAAAAACAGTATCAGCTTAGATAATTCAACCCTGCAAGATATAGAAAAATCACTTATTAATCCTGTTGATTTGTTACCGCAAAAAAAACAAGAACTGAATGATATAGAGTATGAACGAATTTCTCATGGAATGATAATCTATAATCGGATAAAATCTAATATTGATGAAATAGTTGTTCTTACAAAAGATAATCGGCTTATTGCGATTTCTCAAACAACACCTGACGGATTAAAACCCAAAAAAGTTATGATATAAAAAGTTCTTAACTTCTGACATATACCCTTGGAAGGCGTACTTTCAGTCTGCAAGTGAGTTCATAATTAATTGTGCCGGCTATTTCAGCCCAATTATCTATGGATAAATCACTGTCATTTAATAAGGTAATAATATCACCCTCATTTACCTCATCATTTACCCCTGATATATCAAACATCATCTGATCCATGGTTATATTCCCGATTTGTTTTACCTTGACTCCGTTTATTTCACCATAAATTTTGTTTGATAAAACTCTTGGCACACCGTCAGCATAACCTATTGGAATTGTTGCTACTTTTATATCTTTATCTGCTCGGTAACTGTAACCATAACTAATACCCTCACCTTGTTTCATTGTATGAATATTAGTAATTCTGCCTTTTAGACCTATTGCCTGTTTTAGTTCAGGTTTGAACTTCACATTTTGGGCTAAGTCCGGATACAGACCATAAAGAGAGATCCCAATCCTTACCATATTAGAATCTATATCATAAGTCATTGAACCTGCAGTATTAAGAATATGCAATAACAAACCCTCTGTATTAACAGATGAAATAATTTTATTCCAAATATCAAACTGGTGCTTGGTTTCTGATACAATTTCAGCATTAGCGAGGTGGGTAAAGATACCTTTCAAATCAATGAAATCTAAGTTCTGCACTTTTTTTATAAACTCAATCGCATCATCAGGTTCAAGCCCGATTCTATTCATGCCTGTATCGAGTTTTATATGTACTTTGGGTTTAATTCCCGTTCTTTCATAAGCCTGCTTGCAGGCATCAATATGTTTTTCAGAAAAAACAGATATAGAAATATCATTTTCACAAGCAATTTCAAACGACCACACAGGAACAGCGCCCACAACAAGAATTTCACAATTAATATTTTCTTTTCTAAGGTCTAAACCTTCATCAATAGAAGCAACTCCTAACATATCCACACCCGATGCAAGCATAATCGGAGCAACCATAACCGCACCATGCCCATAAGCATCAGCTTTTACGATTCCTAATATTTTTTTATCTTGCGGAATATTTTGTCTAAACTCACTAACGTTGTGGGCGATTGAATCAAGATTTATCTCAACCCACGCATCTCTGTGAGTGTTCAATTGTGTTAATCGAGTGTTTTTCATAGAACTATTATAGTATAAATAATCAGTTTAAAGGTGGTATATTAATTTGATAAATATTTTTAATAATTTCCAGAACCAGACGTTTAAAATTAACTTTTGCTTTTTCGGCAGCTTGTAATACCTCTTTATGAGAAAGTCCTATTGTCCCGAGTCCTGCAGCAGAGTTACAAATACAACTTATACCAAGAACTTTTATCCCCATCCAATTAGCAACAATTGCCTCAGGAACGGTTGACATCCCAACTGCGTCAGCCCCTAAAAGCCTTAACATATTAACTTCTGCAGGAGTTTCATAAGAAGGTCCCGTAAGTGCAATATATACACCTCTTTCAACAGGTATCTCCAGTTTTTCCGCACTTGTATAAGCTATTTTTCTTAACTTCTTTGAATAAACTTCACTCATATCAGGGAAACGTTCACCTAAACTATCGTCATTAACCCCAATAAGTGGGTTTGTACCCATAAAATTGATATGATCTTTTATTATCATAAGTGAAGACGGTTTTAAAAACGGATTTATCCCGCCTGCTGCATTTGTCAAAATAATATTTTCAACTCCCAATTTTTTCATTATCTTGATAGGATACGTAACTGTTTCCATTTTATGACCTTCATAAAAATGAAATCTTCCTTGCATCATGACTATTTTTTTACCGTTTATTTCTGAAAACACAAGATTTCCCTGATGACCTTTTACTGTTGATTCGGGAAAATTTGGTATATCCTTGTAATTAATTTTTATATCACAATATTCATCAGCAAGTTCCCCGAGTCCGGAACCGAGAACTATAGCAATTTCCGGTTTAAAATCCCCAATTTGTTCTTTAATATATTCAACAGTCTTATTCATAATATACATACTCCTATCCCGTTAAAGCATAAAAATAGGGCAAGTTTAAATAACAACAAGCCCTATTTAAAATAAACTTATATTACCCTACCAACTCATTGTCATCTGACTCTGATGCTTTTACCATGATAGCGTGTTCAACAGGATTTTCTTTTTTAAATGATTTCTCAGAACCGACAAATTCTTCAAATCCAAAATCTTCACGAGCTTTTTTTAGTTGTGTTTCATCAACTAACTTTTTTGCCAGTTCAGCTATTTCATATACTAATTGATATCTGTTATCACTATTATCATTTAATTCCCATGCAATTTTAACAATTTGATCCATCATAATATTAATGTCCTCACTTTTCTTTATTAAATAATATAACAATATGATTTTTTAAGCAAGTGGGGTAAATTATAGTTTATCAGCCGAAGGCTGATAAAAGTGATTAAGTGACGAGCGAAATTCCGGACGGATGAAATCCGGTAAGCGAGGGACGAAGTGAGCACTGTCAAAGACAAGCGAACGACAGTCCCGAGCACAAA
>CACZPS010000142.1 GCA_902783125.1 uncultured bacterium
ACTAAGAATTTCTGATTTCTTAATCACTTAATCACTTCGTCACTTAATCACTTTTATCAGCCTTCGGCTGATAAACTATAATTTATTTTTTAACTATGTTACAATACACTTATGCATGAGATTCTTATTTTATATATTCTGTTGGATGCCCAAAATACAATGTATGGGATATTTAAAGTAATTTCCAAAAATTTTGGATTCATCACCAACCCGAGTTTTGGGACTATTGACCCCGCTCTAAAAAGACTCCAAAAACAAAACTATGTTATATCCAATAAATTATTCTCTGACGGTGGAAAACCGTATTATTATTATTCAATAACTCCGGAAGGCAAAGAGTTTTTAATAAAAAAAATAAAAGAAAAACCCTGTTTAAATCCAATTCAGGCTTATCCGGAAATAAAAATAAAACTGATTTGTTCTAATATTCTCGATGATTCAGAAAAAAAATCTTTATATAAACTTTTAAAACCGGAAATTATAAAAATTAAAACAAAAGCAGAAGAAGTTTTAAAGTCTGAGGTATTCTCTGCAAATCATTTTGCAAGAATTGTGGTTGATAACACAGTTTGTGAATGTAAAAATATGTATGATTTAATAGAGGGGCTGGAAAAATGCCTGCAATAATTAGTGAAGTAGTTAATGGTTCAATAGCGGAAGAATTGGAACTTGAAAAAGGTGATATTCTTCTGTCAATTGATGGTCAGGAATTAACAGACTTAATTGATTACAGATTTTATGTTAATAGTGAAGAATTAACTATAGAAATTCAAAAGAAAAACGGTGAAATTGAGGAAATTGAGCTGGAAAAAGATTATGATGAAGATTTAGGGATAATATTTGAAAGTGCTGTATTTGACAAAATCCATCCTTGTTTGAATAAATGTATCTTCTGTTTTGTCGACCAGCAGCCAAAGGGGTTGAGAGATACTCTTTATATTAAAGATGACGATTACAGATTGTCATACCTGCAAGGTACATATATCACCCTTACTAACCTTACGGATAAGGATAAAGAGCGAATAGCAAAAATGCACTTAGGACCTTTTTATATTTCTGTTCATACAACAAATCCTGAACTGAGGGTAAAAATGCAGAAAAATCCAAATTCTGCGAAGATTATGGACGAGCTTTTATGGTTCAAATCGCAAGATATTCCGTTTCATGCGCAGATTGTTTTGTGTCCTGGGGTAAATGACGGGATTGAATTGGAACGGACACTAAAGGATTTGGATTTATTGGGTGATTGTTTATTATCAGTTGCAATTGTGCCTGTTGGCATAACAACATATAGAGAAGGAAATGAACTTAAACCGGTAACAAAAGAAGTTGCACAAGAAACACTTCGGATTTCATCAAAATATCCAAAAGTTTGTTGTTCGGATGAGTTTTTTCTGTTGACTGGTGATGACATTCCTCCAGCTGAATATTATGGCGGATTTAACCAGCTTGATGACGGAGTTGGGGCAATAAGAATGTTACTTGATGATTTCGAAAGATTAGCTTTGCCGAAAATGATATCAAAACCTTTATCGCTGACTTTTGCCACATCTTTTGCAGGGAAAAGAGCAATTGAATACATTTCAGAAAAATTAAACAAGATAGAAAATCTCTCTGTTTCGGTTAAACCTGTTCGTTCTGATTACTGGGGTGAAAACATTACAGTTGCAGGACTTATAACGTCAGATGATTTAATTAGAACATTAGACAATGATAAGTCGAATTATGTTATAATTCCGGCTGTTATGCTAAAACCGTTTTCAGAGTTGTTTTTAGATGGAAATGATTTAGATTATGTAAGAAAAAAAACAGGTAAAGAATTTATTATAATAAGAGAACAATATTCATTAGAGGAATTAGTAGAATGGTTGAACAAATTTTAGAAGTATTAATATCGTTTATAGAAAGATTTATTACAACATTTGGTGCATTTGGAATAAGTATACTTATGGCAATAGAATCTTGTAATATTCCGCTCCCAAGTGAGGCAATCTTGCCATTTGCGGGGTATCTTGTATCAATAGGGAAAATCCCTAATATCCATATTGCTGCAGTTTTTGGTGCTATCGGTTGTGTATTGGGTTCAATTCCGTCATATTATTTGGGTTATTTTGGCGGACGTCCGTTTTTCGAAAAATATGGGAAATATATGTTTGTTTCTAAAAAAGATTTGGATAACGCAGACAGATGGGTCGATAAATACGGGGACTGGGCATTTTTTATATGCAGAATGTTACCTGTAATAAGGACATTTATATCGCTTCCTGCCGGAATATTAAAAGCAAGAAAAAGAACTTTCTTTACATTAACTTTTTTAGGCTCTTTAATTTGGAGTTATGTATTGGTTTATGTTGGAATAGTTCTCGGTGAAAATTTCAAAACCTTAAAAACTATCTGGCATAAATTTGATATCGCCATAATTGGTATATGTGTTATATTAGGCGGATTCTATCTGTATAAACACATAAAGCCTTCTAAGTAATGGATGATTATACGTTAACTGTTAAGAGCCTCAAAAGAACTTTTAAGAGGTTATTTTGTATGCTTTGAATTAAGTTTTATTTTTATTTTTTAGTACTTAATTTTTATAAAAGAATTAGTCTATTTCCTTTTGCCGTTTTGATATGCGGAAGTATGAGTTGCGTATCAGCTCATTCCTGTAAGGTTTTAGTTCGAAAGTTATCTTTTATCTTTACACTTAACATGTTGTAATAAACCCGTGACAGAAGAACTATTTATGTATTAAAATTTATATGTAAATCGATTTATATTTTATAAAAAGTTTTTAACTTTACAAAAGGAAGGAATAAAGAATAATGGTATTGGAAATGACTTATCCTGCACTTGAAAGAGCGGTAAACCCTACTCATGATATTAAACTTTTTGCAGGAAGATCAAACCCTGAACTGGCAAAAGAAATCGCTGATTACCTTGGAACGACAGTAGGACCTATGGTTGTGAAGAATTTTGCTGATGGCGAAATTTATGTTCAGGTAAAAGAAAGTGTCAGAGGGGATGATGTATTTATTATCCAGCCGTTATGTAATCCTGTAAATGAGAATTTAATGGAATTATTGATTATTATTGATGCGTTTAAGAGAGCGAGTGCAAAAACAATCACAACAGTAATTCCATACTATGGTTATGCAAGACAAGACAGAAAAACTTCGGGTCGTGAAGCTATTACTGCTAAACTTGTTGCTGATTTACTTACAACAGCAGGTACAGACAGAGTATTGGCTATGGATTTGCACACTGGGCAAATTCAGGGGTTCTTTAATATTCTTGTTGACCATATCTATGCAACACCTATCATCACTGATTATATTAAGGCTTTAAATATATCTCCTGATGATATGGTTGCTGTAAGCCCCGACACCGGCGGAGTCCAAAGAACAAGAGTTTTCGCAAAAAAATTAGGTTGTCCTCTTGCAATTATTGATAAGCGTCGTGACAAGCATAATGAAGCTATTGCGGCTCATATCATCGGTGATGTTGAAGGCAAAGTTTGTATGATGTTTGATGATTTGATTGATACGGCAGGTACTGTTACTGAGGCAGCTAAATTATTAAAATCTCACGGTGCAAAAGCTATATATGTGGCTGCAACACATGGTGTTTTCTCCGGACCTGCATTAGAGAGAATCGGTAATGCGCCCATTGAAGAATGTATAATAACTAATACTATTCCTTGGAAAAAAGAAGATTTGCCTGAAAATGTTACCCAATTATCAATTGCACCACTTTTGGGTCAAGCAATTTCTCGTATTCATGATGATGAGTCCGTAAGTTCATTGTTTGGATTTGAAAAAGAAATGCAAGTTTAGAATTCTTCGGATAAATATTTGATTTTTGCGCCATGCTCAAAGATTAGCAAAAAATTTTTTGTTCGGGTTTTTAGTTAGTATGACGTCATGTGTAAATACTAACAGTTTAGGTTCAAGTTTTAATCAGTTTAAGGTCAGTCCTCGGGGTGTGCCTGTAAAGGCAGATTTGCCAGAAAATAAATCTGAGTATGGAAAAAACAATAAACGAGATATATTAGGGAATGTTACCGGTATAGTTTTAGGATTAGCTGTTCCTGTTTATATGGTTTATGATAATTTAAAAAAAATTACGCCGGATGCAGCAGCAGAATGTGCGTCCGATATGAATGATCTGTTACCTGATGTCCAGACTTTTGAAGATACTAAAATTACCGCTGATAAAATCCTTGAAGACTCCGGATTAAAAAGAAAAGGAGTTTCTTTGCATTTTATTGATAATACCGAGGAAGGAGCAAAAGAATTACACACGGTTCTTGATGAGGTTGCTCCACAAAAAACCAGTTTTAATAAAAGATTAAAAGAGAATTTATATAGTCAATTGAAAGAAGGTGCCAATGCGGTATATATTCATGGGAAAAACAAAAAGCCAATTATAGTACATTCAGAACGGCTTTATTCAAATGTTTACCACGAGCTTGGACATGCAATGAATTTTAATGGAAATATTATATCAAAACTACTTGTTAAAACAAGAAATCTCATGCCGTTCGGAGCATCAATTGTTGCGCCTGTTGCAGTCTTAACATCAATTTTGCATAAACCTGACAAAACAAAACAACAAAAGGATAAGAATTTTATTGAAAAAACAGTTGATTTTGTATCAAAACATCCTGTAGTCACAACAGCACTCGGAGTATTTCCAGTTGTTGCTGAGGAGGCAGCAGCAAGTATCAGAGGGTTAAATGCCGCAAGTAAGCATTTGCCGATTGAAACAGTCGGAAAATTAGCACAAAACTATTTTAGTGCGTGGGCAACCTACGGAACAGTTGCAGGCGGTACAATTCTTGGGGTTTACGCAGGGGTTAAGGCATCAGGATTAATAAACAACAGGAAAGTTTCATAAATTCAAAAACAATTATAACCAAACGGTTAGTAACCCTTTATGTGTGTTTAGGTTAATATCAAATAATGGAAGAATTGGAAAAGATAAGTAAAGAGGAACTTGTATCCCGATATAAGCGGATTGAAGCCGAAAATGTCAGTCTAAAAAATCAGCAAAAAGAAATTTGGGATAATATAAAAATGCTTATTACAAAAATATCACATGAAATGAAAACTCCACTTAATTCAATAATGGGATTTTGTGAGCTTTTGAAGTGTAAAACATCTGATAAAACATTATTTTCTTATTCTGATAAAATATTAACG
>CACZPS010000143.1 GCA_902783125.1 uncultured bacterium
ATTATATAACAAAAGTGAATAGTGAATAGTGAATAGTGAATAGAAAACTTAACTATTCATTTTATGAGGTAATAATGGAACATAAAGATTTAGAAGTGTGGAAAAAATCTTTTGATTTAGCATATCGTATATATTTGCTAACAAATTCTTTCCCTGAAGATGAAAGATACGGACTAACTTTGCAAATCAGACGTTCAGCCGTATCCGTTCCATCAAACATAGCCGAAGGCTGTGGTAGAACAACCGACAAAGACACTTTGAGATTTATCGACATTGCAAACGGTTCAATTGCAGAATTAGAAACTCAAATACTTTTAGCGCAAAAGTTGGGCTATTTATCTGACACAACTATTTTAAACAGAATTAACGAAGTGAGAAAAATGCTTATTGGCTTAAAAAACTATTTAAAAAATAAATAAAAATCTATTCACTATTCACTATTCACTATTCACTTAGATAAAGTGAACTTTGGACATAGGAATAGAAAAAATATGCAATTTATAGATAACACAAAAATCAAATTAGTATCAGGACGCGGCGGAAACGGAATGGTTGCGTGGCGGCGGGAGAAATATGTAGATAAAGGCGGCCCTGCCGGCGGAGATGGCGGCAACGGCGGAGATATTTATCTTGTGGCTGATGAGGGGTTATCTACACTGTTAGATTTTAAATTCCGCTCGGTTTTCAAAGCCGAAAACGGTGAGAACGGTGGAATTAAAGGTATGCACGGCAAATGTGCAAAACATTTGTATATAAAAGTCCCTCTCGGAACAGTAATAACAGACGATAAAACAGGTGATGTTATCGGAAACCTTACAGAACAAGGTCAAACAGTTTTGATAGCAAAAGGCGGGCGAGGCGGCCGCGGGAATGCAAGATTTGCAACTCCTCAAAAACGTGCGCCGCAATATTGCGAACCGGGGGAACCGGGGATTGAAAGACTTGTAAGATTAGAGCTTAAGCTAATTTCCGATATCGGATTATTAGGTATGCCTAATGCAGGAAAATCAACCTTTATAAGTGTTGTTAGTTCCGCTAAACCTAAAATTGCTGATTATCCTTTCACTACTCTTGTTCCGAACCTTGGAGTCGTCAAAAAACCAAACGGTGACGGGTTTGTTATAGCAGATATCCCCGGACTTATTGAAGGCGCAAGCGAAGGGGTCGGATTGGGTTATGAGTTTTTAAGACACGTTGAAAGATGTCGGTTCTTAATTCATATTGTTGATATCACTCAAGAAAATCCGTTAGAAAATTTTAAAATCATAAATAATGAATTAAAACAACACTCCGAATCACTGGCAAATCGTTATCAAATAGTCGTTCTTAATAAAATTGATGCTGTCGATACCGAAAGAAAAGAAGAAGTATTAAAAGAATTTGAAGAATATTTACCTAATGAAAAAATCTTCACAATTTCTGCTGCGACAAAACAAAATATTGATGAATTAATGTATTTTGTATCTGAAAAAGTTGATGAAATAGAACGACCTGAAATAGAAGTACATGTAGTAGAAGATACAGGTGCTTATGACAACGATGACAGTCATTTTGAGATATTCAAGCTGGATAAGAACACTTTCCTTATCCAAGGCGGGAAATTAAAACGTTTAGCAAGCGTTACTGACGCTAGAAATCCTGAACAAATAATAAGATTACAACATATAATGATGGCTATGGGAGTATTTGATGCACTAAAAACAAAAGGTATTAAAAACGGTGATACGCTAATTATAGACCATCTTGAACTCGTTCACTATGATGATACCCTCTGGGACGAAGGCAGCGGATACTAGGATTAGGGGTAGGGGTAAATAAAAAATATCTCATAGTTATGAGAAAAGATAATAAGATTAATATATAAAACATAAAAAACGGCGGTGTACAATGTGTTACAACGCCGTTTTTATTATACTTTAATTATTGTTCTGTTTCAGGAGCAGGAACTTCTTCAGGTTTTGCATCAGCTTCTTCTGGTTTTGCATCAGCAGTAAAGCCCAAAGAAATACGTTTATCCTGAGGATTAAATTTCAAAACACAAACATTGATTTTGTCACCGACATTCAGAATCGTGTTATTGTTATTTTGATATTCAACCAATTCAGCGTGAGGCAATAATGCTTCAACCCCGTCATAAATTTCAACAAAGGCACCGAACGGTTTGATTCGTGTAATCAAACCTTCTCTAAACTCACCCTCTTTAACTTCATTGGAAGCAGCCTCCCAAGGGTCAGGTGTAATTGATTTCAAGCTAAGTGTTATACGTTGCTTGCCTGCATCTACATCAAAAACCCCAACTTCAATTTCTTCACCAATCTTCAACAAGTCAGTAGGATGTTCAACCCATTTCCAAGAAAGCTGAGATAATGGCAATAAGCAATCAAACCCACCAATATCAATAAATGCTCCAAAATCAGTGACTCTTACCACGCGACCTTTAATAACCTGTCCGACTTCAATCTGGCTAAAGATTTCATCTTTTGCAAGTTCAATAGTATCACTGTAAACTTTTTTATTAGAAAGTACAAAGTTATTATGTTCTTCGTCAAGCGAAATAATTTTAACTTCTATCTTATCACCGACTTTATATTCGGTACCTTTATTTTGGATTTGACTTGACGGAACAAAACCTCGAACCCCGATAATATCAACCAAAATACCGCCACGCACAACTTGCACAACATCACCTTTAATTATTTCATTTGCTTCTTTAAGTTTCTTAAGTTCTTGCCAAGCATAGAATAAATCAACTTTTTTGCGGGAAAGTGTCAACTTTCCGTTCTCATCAGGTTCAGAAATAACTAAAAATTCGTATTCTTGACCTTTTTCTAAAACTTCCTCGGCTTTTTTGTTATCGTTAGAAACCTCTTTATTAGGAACTATTGCAGCAGATTTTCCGCCAATATCAATAACAGCACCTTCGGAATCATAACCATAAACTGTTCCTTTAACCAAATCACCGTTTTTGTATGAATTATCATATTTTGACAATAATTCCTCAAAATCGGCATCGCTAAAAACTTCACCCATTGTGAATACTCCTATAATATGTATTGTCTAAATTCCAAAAAATTATAGCATACATTCGACAATTTGTAAAATAAAGATATGCAATATGATGTGCAATAAAGATATTACATAATAAATTACCGAATGAAAAGTAACAGAGAATTTTGATATCAGCTATTCTTTAATTTACATTTTCCCCTGTTCTTATTATAATGTAGTTACTAAAATTATTGAGGTAGCTTTATGAAAATAGAATCAAAAAATTTGGTTAAAATATACGGTGACAGAAGTGTTGTAAATGATGTTTCGTTTTATATAAACAAAGGTGAGGTTGTTTGTCTACTTGGCCCCAACGGAGCAGGAAAGACAACAACTTTTTACATGGTCGTAGGATTAATAAAGCCAAATAGCGGACAGGTTTATATTGATGGTATGGATATAACGACTTGGCCTATGAATGAACGGGCAAGAGCCGGAATAGGATATCTTCCACAAGAAAACTCTATTTTTAGAAACCTTAATGTAGAAGATAACATCAAACTCGTACTTGAAATGAATGATAAACTTACAGTTGACGAAAAATCTCGAAAACTGGAAGAACTATTAACTGAATTTGGAGTATTAAAACTAAGAAAATCACCATCGGTAGCGTTATCAGGCGGAGAACGCAGACGTGTCGAAATAGCCCGAGCGCTTGCTGCTAGTCCGGATTTCATGTTACTGGATGAACCTTTTGCCGGAATTGACCCTATTGCAATAGGTGAAATTAAGGATAATATCAGAAAAATTTCCGAAGAAAAAGGTCTTGGCGTTTTAATAACAGACCATAACCCAAAAGCTACTTTATCAATTACTGACAGAGCTTATGTGATTTTTGACGGAAAAATAAAAATTCAAGGTAACAGTGTTGATGTGGCTAATGACCCAATCGCAAAAGAATTTTATTTAGGAAAGGATTTCCAATTATAAATGAAGATTACTGTTTACGACAAATATATATTTAAACAAGTTTTCTTCACAACTTTTGTATCGGTATTATTGTTCACAGTTGTGTGGATTGCTCCTGAAATGCTTTTAAATACTATAAAAGATGTTTTAGCAGGGGAATGCAGTGTTAAAGATGGGATTATGATCCTGACCTGCCAGTTACCGCTTATCTTGAGTAAAGCGTTCCCTGTTGGATTATTGCTTGGTTCACTATTTACATTTGATAAACTTAGTAAGGATTCGGAACTTACAATCTTCAGGGCTGTCGGTATGTCATTTAAACGCATAGTAACACCTGTCATTGTGCTGAGTATATTTGTTTCCGGAATGTGTTTCGTAACAATTGATAAGTTAATTCCTCATGCATCGGCAAAGTTAGCAATTATAAAAGATAGAAATCCTGTATCTCAATATATATACACTCAGAAAGATGAGGCAGGAAAACCAACCTTAGCTGTTGTAGTGTCTAAATACGACAAAAAAAAGATGAAAAATGTCTTAGTTCTTAAATTTGCTGATTATAAATATACGGATATTCACGGGATTTCCACAATATATGTCGCAAAACAAGGTAAATTTTTCCATAACAGATGGGAGTTGTATGATATCACAAGATACAGAATATCATCAGAAGGAATCTTTAATTGTATAGACCACGTTAATAATATGAGTATTCTTCATGGGAATCTTGCATCTGATATATATACAATTATGAGTTATTCAACAAAAAAAGAACGTGAGATAAGTAATGGAAACCTGAGAAAATATGTAAAACTTCTAAAAACAGTTAAGAACGATGAAGAAACATATAATCTAATGCTCAATAAATATCTTCAACGGTTCTTCCATCCGTTTATGTGCATATTGCTTGCAGTAATGGGGTGTTTACTTGGATTCAGCAGACCGAGAGAGCAAAGAATGATAGGATTTGGTATAGCAATAGCATCTATTTTTGTTTATTACATAACTTTACCGTTCTTTGATTTGCTGGCGGAAAAGATGGTTCTTCCGCCGCTCATAACGGCAGCAGTACCACCATTGGCATTTTTAGGTTGTATAATTATATTTTATAAAACAAAGGATTTGTAATGATGAAAAAAATATTAGTTCTTTTTTGTTTATTTGTATATTCCGGATTGTCGGTATTTGCAAGAGGAATAACTTATGATTTTAAAGACGGGATTTATCATATAATAATACCGCCTACAGAAAAAATCGAGTTTGTATCAACTGAAAAACTGACAACAAATGCAGATGTTCATAAAAATATTGGCGCTGTATTGACTGTTAATGCGGGATTTTTTGATCCAAAGAATCAGAAAACGATATCTTTTGTGTACAATGACGGATTGTTATTAGAAAGCCCGATTGAAAACGAGAATCTTGTGTTTAATGAAACGATAATGGACAATTGGGATAAGGTCGGGAACCGAACAGAATTTAGAATTACTGTTCACGATGGAAAAACAATATATGATATTGCCCCTCATAACGAGCCATATAAAGGTAAACTGATTGCATCTGCACAAGCAGGCCCTATGTTATTACCGGATTTAAGATTAGAAGAAGAATTTTTTATAGTAAAAAATAATGAAGGCAAAGTCACAAGAGAATCAGCATCTGTTCTCCATAAATGTGCAAGAACACTTATTGGAATAAAGGGACAGGATATTCATATTTTCATTGTTACAACAGCACATCCTATGACAATATTTGAAGCAAGAGATTTGTGTGCTTCTTTTGGATTAGATAAAGCAATGGCATTTGATGGTGGAAGCTCAACTTCTGTTGATTTTAAAAATGAACTTCATGTTACATCAGTTGGTACAAAAACTGATGATACAGGCAGAAAGCTAAAATCATTCCTTATTGTAAAATAATTATATATCTGAATTTACCTTATTTGTTTATGCTATAATCTTTTTGTTAAAAGAAAGAAGGAAAATAATGGAAGAAGTAAGAGTAAGAATTGCGCCGTCACCAAGCGGGAATTTACACGTTGGTACAGCAAGAACGGCTTTGTTTAATTATTTGTTTGCTAAAAAAAATAACGGAAAATTCGTTTTAAGAATAGAAGATACTGATGCGGAAAGAACTTCGCAAGAATATATTGATAATATTTTTGATAGTTTAAAAGCCTTGGGGTTGAATTGGGATGAAGGGCCTGACGTTGGTGGACCATATGGTCCATACACGCAATCAGAGCGTTTTGATATTTACCCCAAATATGTTCAACAATTGTTAGACTCAGGTTTTGCTTATGAATGTTTCTGTACTCCTGAGGAATTAGAAGCTGAAAAAGCAGAAGCAACAGCTAACAAAAAACCCTATGTTTATTCTAAAAAATGTGAAAATCTTACAGAAGATGAAAAAGCTAAGTTGATAGCAGAAGGCAGAAAACCGGCTATAAGGTTTAATATTGCAAAAGCACAAAGAGCTTTTCACGATTCATCAATTCTTGAATTTGAGGATTTAGTAAAGGGTAAACTCCACATGGATACAGATTTATTAGGAGATTTTGTTATCCAAAAGTCGAACGGAGCCCCTACTTACAATTTTGCTGTTGTTATTGATGATATGTTGATGAAGATTTCGCACGTTATTCGTGGAGAGGACCATATTTCTAATACCTATAAACAAATACTTATTTATGAGGCTTTAGGAGTACCTGTCCCAAGGTTTGGACATTTGGGTATGATTTTGGCTCCTGATAGAAGTAAGTTATCAAAACGTCATGGGGCAACGGCAGTCAGTGATTTTGTGAAAGAAGGGTATTTAACAGATGCTTTGATTAACTTTGTTGCTCTTTTAGGTTGGGCGCCATCTGATGGAGAAGAATTGAAGTCGGTTGATGAAATTGCCGCAGATTTTAGGATTGGTGAAATTTCATCATCAAATTCTATATTTGAATATGACAAATTAAAATGGATGAATAGTCATTATATTAAACAGTTATCTTTGGAAGAATTGGAAGAAAGATTAAAACCATATCTTGAAAAATATGATTTATCAGAACTTTCAAAAGAACATTTTGATAAAATGATTGAAATAACAAGAGAACCATTAACTTTGTTGTCTGATATCACTGATGCGGTTGAATATTTCTTCGGTGACGGGGTGAATTTTGATGAATCAGGAAAAGAAACGATTGAAACAGAAACCTCTCAAAATGTTTTAAAAGATTTTATAGAAAAGGCTGAAACTTGGGAATGGAATGAAGAAAACCTTCACGAAAAACTTGAAGTATTTAGAGGTTACTGGAAAGAGCAAGGTATCAAACCGAAAGTGACTATGTGGGCAGTCAGAGCTGCTGTAACAGGCAGAACCAGAGGTGCTGACATGGTGGGAATTCTTGAAGTAATAGGTAAAGATAAAACTTTAGCTAGAGCAAAATCTGCTCTTAAATAAATAATAAAAAATAAAATAAAAAACAGGCTATTTTACGATAGCCTGTTTTTTGTGCGATGAAAATTTAACTATAATGCTGCCAATACTTTTTTACCCATTTTGTGCGTAGATTTTAGCGCACGTTCGTCTGTCTTAGAGTCCCAAAATGCATCTGGAACAGACATGTGCTCTAATCCTTTTGCTTGAAGTTTGCTAACCATTTCTTTGATTTCTGCTTCATTTTCAAAAACATCAAGACGATCAATGTGCATAATAAACACCTCCATAACCGAAAAATATATTTATAAACACTAAACAAAGGAATTATAACATTACGTTGCATGTTTTGTAAAGAGTTAAAGATTGAAATGTAGCAACAAAATAGAAATTTCCTATATAAAAGATTGAAAAATACAAGTTTAGACAAAAAAATACGATTTACCCCTTTACAAATAATTTTTTTTAGTTAATAATATAAGTATAAAGAAATTCCTCAGTAGCTCAACGTTTGCGAAGCGAACATGGGAACAAAAAGAGCAACAAGGTTGCGGAACCATTGAGGAACAAGACTTGACAATTAAATAATATTCACAATAGAATATAAAAAAAGGTATAAATAGATATTCCTCAGTAGCTCAATGGTGGAGCAACCGGCTGTTAACCGGTAGGTTGTTGGTTCGAGCCCAACCTGGGGAGTTTTTTTTATTTTCAGGGGTTGAGTTGAGTTCAACCCCTTTTATACAAAATAAAAAGCGAAAATGGGTAGGTTTTAATGGTATGGTTTTTCGGACACTTTTGAAATCTGTTTTTGAGATGTTTAATTGCTGTGTTTGGTGTAGATTATCAGAGAGATTGAGAAAAGTACCCCCGGAAGTTTGAGAGAATTCTCAAACTTTTTAAGTTTTCGGGGAAATCTTTCA
>CACZPS010000144.1 GCA_902783125.1 uncultured bacterium
ATTTATCATGTTCCCATTTTTTCAACCCCTATAACATCCTTCTGTAACATTTCGCAATATTTGATTTGAACCAAGTTTGGCTTTTTGTAAAGTTTTGTAACAATATAATCATAATCATTAAAGAATATGCTTTAATTTGCCGTTGTTGATAAGGAATACGAATAATGTATTCAAATAGGGAACAAGGAATAAGGATTACGACAAATGGGTATGTCAGCGTCACAAGTTAGATTTTTATCTCTCCAACATCGTAAACACAATGTTGGCAGACAGCTTAACGCTCTTTCTAACAGAAAGATGTCGTTAGCTCGTGACATGCAAACTGTTTCCAGAAATTATACTAACGCACTTAATCAAATTAATCTTAAATTTTCTAATAATTGCGGTATAAACACTTATGCCTTAAATTACGATTTGTTAATGAAACCAAACGCACTTAATTGTGAAACCCCATATATTATTACGGACAGAGAAGGCAGAGTTGTTGTTGATGACAACGAAGTTACTTACGAAAAAAATGGTGAAACAGTTCACACAGGTGTTTCTTACAGACAATTGGCACAATTAATATCATCATATACAGATGTTGATAATGAGGGCAACGTTATCTATGGTGCAACAGACAGATTGGCTAACTTCAGCGGTGAATTATTCGGAGAAAACGGTTATTCAATCAATAAAGCAGCAACAAGCGGTCTTGCTTGCGGTGTCGAAAATGGCTATAAAATCGCAATGAAATCCTCTGATTATGATTATGGTATGGCAATGAGATATGATATCTTAAACAGATTAGGTATCGTAACCAATGATAATTTTGAAGAATTCGGAGCTATTCAAAAAGCATACTTTGGTACTAAAGAAGCAAGAGATAACAATCTTTATTCGACTGTTGCTATCAATGATACTAAAGGTACGACAGCATACTACGAAGAACAATTGGCAATCAAAGCGCTAAATGAGGCAAATAAAGATGATGCAGAATATCAAGCAAAATCTCAAACAAGCGAGATTTTCGGAGCTTTACAAATAACAGAAACAGGTGCTTTGACTATAGAAGGCGGATGTACTCTTGGGAACCTTGAGCTTGCAAAAAAATATTTAGAAGAACTTGATTTGTATTTAAATACAGATATTAAGCAAAAAGCAACTCCTTCTTCTATGAAATACGATACATCAGATGTAACAACAAATATTACTGATGAAGAATATTTATATGAACATTTTCTGATTAATGCTGATACTCCAAAAGAAGGTATTACTAACAGATTTATTGATCTTTTAACAAGGCCTACTTCAGTAGACTCTGATGGAAATAACGTATTTGCGGATGAAGTTGACACTGATGGTTTTTATAAAAAAGGGGTTGATCTTTTATCACAAGTAACAAATACAAGCGCTAAACAATTATTAAATGCCGGTTGCTCATATACAACAACAGGCACAGAAAAACAAGACCCTTACTATAACGGATGGGGTGGAAGTACAAATGGACGCCAATGCCCAGGGTTATATAATAACGGATACAGTGATCCTTTCGCTGATTTCGGCTGGTTCCAAGGCGACGGGGACGGAGGATACAATACCCCGAGAACTTGGTCAAGTTTCTTCTCCAGCAATTCTGATACAGAAATGGACACTTATGCCGTAATAACAGGTTTCTATAATGACGGGGATGATAGTTATGTCGATGCTAAGGAACTTTTCTGTAATGGCGGCAACATAACAACAATTTTACGCTCATTCTCAAACTCATTATCATCGTCAGGCAACATTAAATATGATGAAGATGCTGCAAGATACGCTGAAACAATGACATATATCAAGTTTGCTAACAACTTCAGATTATTTGAGTGGGGCGCTGATTACGTAGGTGACGGAACCGGCGGACTTGAAAAAGCTGTACAACAATCACTGAGTCGTCAACTTGATCACTTCGACGTAGACCGCAGTAACTCTGCATCGAAAGAAGAGTATCAAATCCATGCTCAAAATGTTTATTATTCAGAAGTATCCTGTTCGCCTACGAAACAAACAGTTTGGTCTGCTGAGCAGATGAATAATGGTGCAAATGCAGGAATGAACGGGGTGGTTACATCTACATCTGATGATGCAGATTCTGATGCGTGTGCATTTGCTGTTAGTATTCCAAATTTGATTAATACTTACATTACTTTCTACACAGCTTATATCGAAGCTCAAAAAGCAACCGGTACTCAACCTGTTGTTGCTTGGAAGTCATATAACAATATGTATACATCCACAACCGAAGGATGGAGTGAACAAAACGTAAGAAATGATATTTGTGACGGTTGGTCTGAACAATCAAGAAATTATTCTATTGCGATGCCGGATGAAAACGGTAATATGGTTTCTTACACATCATTTGTATTATCAGATGCTGATAATAACGGACGTGATGATAAAACAGGATTTATAAATTCATTATTCAAACAAAAAGTATTTGAAGGTGTTGAACAAACCGTAACAAAAACCGATGAAAACGGGAATTCGCTATTTGATGAAAACGGAAATAGATTAAAAGTTTCAACAGGACTGGTTGTCGATAAAAAATATGGTGTAACAAGAAATGTTTATACAAAATTGCAAGCATACTCCGGAACAATAGATAGTTCTGCAAAATATGATGCATTCCTTGCATCTTTGTCCAGTAATTCAGAAAGATTAGAAATTGAAAAACTCGTTTACAAAACAAATAGTGAAGGTAAATTTGTTGATAGTGACGGGAATGTCTTAGCTAATCAAAATGACAAGAGTGCTAGAGTTGCGTTATCATCAACTAACCTATATGGCGAATTGAATAATCTAATAAAAGGTATTCAACAAAAAGTTTATGATGTTAAACAAGATACAGCTGTGCCAACAGGCGCTAAAAAGTACGTAGAAATAGTTAGTACAAACAATTTTGGCACATATACAGGTACAGCAACGAGTAAATATGATTTATCAGCAGGAGCAAATCCTGTGCTATTGGAAAGAGTCGTTAATTATGAAGGAGCTCTCTCCGATGGTTTTATACAATCATACAATGAAAAGTTGGATAATGATGGAAATCGAGTTGCAAGTATAGAATATCTTGGCGAAACAAGTGATAAACTTGCTAATATTCAAACAGGCTCAGGAGCTTATGGTCGACAAAATGGTGGTGTAACAGTTTGTCAGATTACAGCAGGTGATAATACGTATGTGATTACCGGTAATGAAGTCGGTACTAATTTTGCAAATTATTTATATACAAAACCAACTGATGACGGAGATCTCAGAGGTAAATTAAAAGACCTAGTCAAGAGATTGGAAGAACAAGCTGCTGAACAAGAAAGACAAATGCAGAAAGGTTTCAACAATATCGAAAATAAAGTAATGGAATATTTTGATACCCTATTCAAACGTATCTCTGAAAACGGCTGGGTTTATGACGAAAAAGTTAACACGTCAAACACTAAAGCCTCAGCTAATTATTTGAATACAATGCTTCAAAATAACCAATACTTACTGACAGAAGCAAAAGAAATCAACGAAAATGGCAGATATCAATATGCGATGAAACAAGCAACAAGTGTTAATAAGATTTATCAGGTTCACGACGAAGATGCTGAAAACGCTGCGTTTGCAGTGTATGAATCTGAAAAGACCGCTATCAGCAACAAAGAAAAACAAATCGATAAAAGAATGAGTATGCTTGAAACCGAGCAAGAAGTTATTAATACTGAACTTGAATCTATCAAGAAAGTAAGAAATGATAATATCGATAAATACTTCAAGATTTTCGCATAACGGTAATGGGGTAAATGGAAAGTTGAAAATCCCCTATTCACTTTTCAAGTGGAAAGTGGAAAGTGGAAAGTTGAAAATGGAAAATCCCCTATTCACTTTTCACTAGAAATGATTCACTATTCACTTTTCAAATGGAAAATGGAAAGTGGAAAGTTGAAAATGGAAAATCCCCTATTCACTATTCACTATTCACTTTAAGTTCGTAGGTCAGGCATAGCCTGACAATATGTTCGATAAATATAAGACCTCACCCGAATTTGTAATGAATTTGCAAGCAAATTCAAACAACTTATCCCTCTCCTAAATTTTTCAGGAGAGGGGAAGAAGAATAACTACATCGACAAAACATTGGGTAAACTGATATACCCTTCTCCTAAAGAGTCACTACTGTCCAATATAAAATATTATAACTGTCCCTGTCGACACAAATTATTGAGTATCATTTGTGGAGAGGTGATTGAGGTGGGTAGCAACAAAATTATCATGGACAGTAGTGCTCTCTGTCCAAAGAGGATAGTTAGTCGGATTTACTAATTCGATAATAAAATGTAAATGAGGCTGTCCGAAAAGCATGGACTGTCTCTTTTTTGCTTTTACCTTTGGACTTGAACAAACTTATTTTGAACAATTTCGAATATTTGGTATAAATTCTTTGTTGTGGCAGATTTAAACTTTACCCCGCCGGTTATATCCCCAAAAACATTCGCACATTCGCATTTTTGTTTATTAATAAGATTAGTTTTTTACCTAAATAAAGTGTAAGCATTGATAATACTGTAACTGCGATAAATCTTAAAATAACGATTCCTAAAACAAAAACATAATTATTATCAACTATCGGAATAACCTTTTCTAAACCAAAAAGTTGGTTATAAATAAAAAACCAATACCAATGAACAAAAAACAAACCAAACGAATATTTTGCGGTAATATCCAAACTTTTATTCAAAAACGGTTTAGATATCAGCCACTCATCATATTGTTTTAAATATCCTAAAACAAGCATAGTTAAAACCGTTTTTGAAATTGTAAAATTTGAATAAATACCTTTATAGGACAGATATATATTTACCCCTGAAAGTCCTAACATCAAAATCCAAAGCAATAATCTTTTATTATAAAAAATGCTGATAACTTCTTTGTTTTTAGAACAATACATTCCAAATACATATAATGAAAAGAAGTGGATAAAACCGTTAAAGACGTAGCCTAAACAGGCAAAATATTTTTGAAGATATGATAAATTCATTATTGAATTATAGTCAACATCAATTCTGGGACATAAAATAGTAATTAAAAACATAAGGGGTAAATATTTGTATAAATGTCCGTTTTTTTCAAGTTTTAATAAAAACCAAGAGCAGAAAAAGAACAAAATTATCATAGGAATAAACCAAGTAGGAGTATTGTGTATTCTGCCCGTTGTTAAAAACATAGGAATTTGCAAGATTGGATTTAGTCCGTCAAAAGAATTGCCATAAGTCTGAGGGCAAATGAAACAAAAATATATTCCGATTAACGAAGTTATTAAATATGGCAAAATTACATTTACCCATTTTTTTGAAAGATAGGTTTTATATTCAAATTTATATGATAAATGCTGAAATAAAAAACCTGAAATAAAGATAAAAAGAGCCGTTCCTCCACAGACTATTTCACAATTTATTGTATGAATAAGGCTTGAGTTATCCCCAAATTGCATCGTATGACCTGCGATAATAAGCAAAATTGCTAAGCCTCTGAATATATTTATATAGTTTAAAAAAGATTTTTTCTTATTTTCACTCATTTTCACCCCGATAAATATCAAGCCATAAAACTTGGTACGGCAACAAATTAAAATGTAATATTTTATTTTGAAAAGATAGTTTCATTTTTATATTATCGCCGGTTAATAGGTTTTTTAGCCGTATATTTTTTTTGTTATTCTTAAAAACTAATGATAAAGGAAGCGGAATATCTACAAAAATTCTATTTTTTGAGAGGTTATTCACCACAAGAATTTCTTGTTCACTATTTTTTCGGATATAACTTAAACAGCTGTCAGATGAGGTTTTGACAACCTCAAAACTTCCGTTTGCCATTACCGGTAATGTCCTTCTTATTTCAAGCAAATGCTTGATATTGTAATACACTTTAGAATTAAATAAATACCAACCCTTTTGAGAGCCATAAAAAAGTTTTTTAGGGACAGGTCCTCTGTTTATATCACGTGAATCAAAGACAGATAATAATTTTAAAAATTTATTTTTTCTGTTTAGAGCAGACTTTTTAGCATTTTCAAAATTGTTTATAACCCCAACTTCATCACCATAGTATATTATGGGAATCCCCTGAGTTGAAAACATTATAGCAAATGCTAAATTTATTCTGTCAGGGTTTTTATCCAAAAAGTTTGCTAATCTTCCTGAGACTCCAAACCCATTTCTAAACCCTGCACCTTTCGGTTCTAAATCTTCAAATATTAAATTCCTGACTTCCGGACTAACCATTTCTAATGTAAGTTCATCATGTACTCTTAAAAACACGCCCCAAGATGTATTTTTAGGAGTACTCGGAGTTTTTTTGTAAATATCAATAAAATATTTCTTATCTTCTGATATTAAACTCGCCCAAATTCCGTTCATATAAGGGAAATTATAAGCAATTTGGGCTTCTGAGGTTCTGTTTAAATCCTTTTTTGTCCCCGAAATATCAATTTCAACATCTCTATTCTTTCCATAATACGGAAGTATATCTTTAGGGTGCTGGCATGCTTCTACCTGAATAACAGAAGAAGGGGCAGTCAGTTGAATATAATTACTTAAAATATTAACTATTGAATGTGTTTTAGGCTGATTTTCAGCATTAGTACCTTTTTCTTTTGAAAGATATGGAATGGCATCCATTCTAAAAATATCAACTCCTAGATTTGCCCACTTTGTAATTGTATCAAGCATATAATATAAAACCTCGGGATTTTCCCAGTTTATGTCAAGCTGAAACGGGTAAAAAGTGTGATACAAATAATAAGTTTTTGTTTCACGGTCACCTTTTTCGTTTTTTATAGTTATTTCTACCAATCGCCAATTTGTTTCTGTATTTTCAGGAAAAATCAATCGTCTTTTTGATACCGTCCCGTCATCCTCTGTATATTCAATAATTGTTCCGAACTTTTCGTCTGAATATTTTTTGTATTCCGGCATTTTATCACGCCAGATAAAATAATCTAAATAATTCAAATCTCCGGCTTGTAATTTTTTAAACCACTCGTGTTTATCTGATAGATGATTCAGAACTAAATCGGCTTTTATGTTAAACCCTTTATCTTTTGCGGTTTTTATAAAATGTTCAAATTCCTTCATCCCGCCAAGTTCACCTCTGACATCTTGAGGATTTTTAACATCAAACCCCGAATCGTCCATTGGACTATCGACAAATGGCAATAAATAAAGAGTCGTTACCCCTAAATCTTTCAAATAATCAAGCATTTCTATCGTATTATTAAACGTGTTATCTTTATTATTTTGCACTACTCCAAATTGGTTTACGTAGAACATATAGATTATTTCATCTTTAAACCAATCAGAACTTCTTTTCACATCTTGTTCTTTAAGTTTTTGCGGACGTTTTTCTATTGCACTTCGTACATGTTGAATCAGATTATTATAAACTTCATCAACTTTATCTTTTCCGTAAACACTTTGTATAGATGTTTTTAATTCCTTTTGTAGTTTTGTATCAACAAAAAATTCCGGTTGTTCTTGTATAACAACACTTTGCTCGGTAGTTCTATTTTCTGCTAATGTATATTTTTGCACTCCAAATATCAGCAAAAATATTGCTAATATAATCGTTTGTAATTTTTTCATAATTATTTCCCAATTAATATAATGATAATAAACTAATGTTAGCTAATTGTTAGTGTAAAATAAGGTAAATTTTTAAAGACAAATTATTACATACAGGTTAACTATAATGAGGCAATTTAAACTTTGAAAAATGGTTTTCAGAAAAAACTGCTTATTTTGCTCGAGTTAGGTCATTCAAAAAGTTTTGTAGATGTTTTTTTGTCATATGCTGCATTACCACAATATGACAAAGTTCTCCTCCAAGGCGTTTATCATACTCTTGTGCTAAATGATATTTAGAAATAACCGATTTTGGCGGAATTTTAAAATATACAGTATTCGACATTGGCTCTAACCAAGCCGGCCAATTAAGTTTATCCAATTCATTTTTTAACCAAGCC
>CACZPS010000145.1 GCA_902783125.1 uncultured bacterium
GAAAGAAATATCAAAAGCGGATATTATCACAGATTATTATCTACACAAGAAAATTTAAGTAATGAAGAAAAATGTTTGCCGGCTGTAATTGATACAAAAGAATTTATAAAAGATCCCTATGTATTAGAGTTTCTTGATTTGCCGGAAAATATTGAAGGGAAAGAAAGTGCATTGGAATCCGCTTTAATTACTAATTTACAAAAATTCCTGCTTGAACTTGGCAAAGGATTTTGTTTTGTTGCCCGACAATTTAGAATTAGCACAGAAACTGACCATTTTTATGCTGATTTGGTATTTTATAACTATTTACTTAAATGTTTTGTTATTATTGATTTAAAAACGACAAAACTATCACACGCAGACATTGGGCAAATGGATATGTATGTCAGGATGTTCGATGAATTAAAACGTGGTGCGGATGATAATCCAACTTTGGGTATAATTTTATGCACAGATAAATCTGAAACTATGGTTAAATATTCTGTTCTCCAAGAAAGCCAACAAATATTTGCAAGTAAATATAAGACGGTTCTTCCAACAGAGGAAGAACTTGCGGATATGATACAGAAAGAAAATACGAAATTATTATCTGATAATCTTTCATAAACTAACATATAAATTGACAAAAAATGAGCATTTTTACTAAAATTTAAATATGATGTTGCTCAATGAAGTCAAATTATCCGTCAAAAGAGTGAATCAATGTGTTACTTTACAAAAATAGTTACAAATAAAACAGGAAAATATAAACAATGGAAACCCCCAAAAAAATAGATGATAATATTAGTATGAAAACAAGAATTATAGCACTTGTAGATTGTGATTCTTTTTTTGTTTCGTGCGAACAGGCAGATAATCCCAAACTGAAAAACACACCGACCTGCGTTATATCAGGAGTGAACGGTTGTGTCGTTTCACGCTCTAAAGAAGCAAAACAAACAGGGGTTAGAATGGGCATGCCGATGTTTATGGCACGCAAAGAATTTCCTGATGTTAATTATATTGTTGCTGACCACGATAAATATCATTCTTATTCAAAAAAAGTTATGAATTGTTTGAAAGATTACAGTCCTGATATAGAGATAGTATCTGTTGATGAGGCTTATATTGATTTGACAGGAACACAAAAACTTTTTAAAAAAAATTATATTGAAATAGTCAAAGATATAAGACAAACAATTCTTGAAAAAACGGATATTCCTGTATCAATCGGGTTAAGCCATTCAAAAATTTTGGCAAAACTTGCAAGTGATAAAGCAAAGAAAACAGGCGGAATATTTAAAATAGGGAAAAATGATATAGAGTCTGTTTTAGAAAAAACAGAGATAGAAGAAATATGCGGAATAGGCAGAGCAAATGCACTTACTCTTAAACGTAACGGGATTATGTTAGCTTCTGAATTTGTTAAAAAAGGTGATATATGGTTAAAATCTCAACTTGGAGTAAACGGGGTTGAATTAAAACACGAATTACTTGGTGAATGTGTTTCAAAGGTTGATGGCAGATATGAACCTCCAAAGTCTATTCAAAGTACATCTGTAATTGGTGAAGGAACTTTTTCTGATAATATTGATATTATAAAAATGGAAATATCTAAGCATATTCATTCAGCTTGTGCAAGATTACGTTATCATAGGGGAAAATGTAAATCGGTAGGGTTGTTGTTGAGGCGGAAAGATTTTGTTACTTTATGTGAGAAAAAAATATTGCTTAAACCAACAGATTTTGAACTTACCGTTCAAAGAGCAATAAATGAGATTTTACCTAAAATATATCAGGAAAAAGTGCTTTACAGAAGTACTGGTGTTTTTTTAGAGAATTTATCATTTGAAGGTGAACAATTATCACTTTTTACAACAGAAGAAGACGAAAAAGAAAGAAATTTAAGTAAATGTATAGAAAATATAGAAAAAAGGTTTGGTAAAAATTCTATCAGAACAGGATTTTAGATAATATATTATGTTAAAAATTTTTGAACAGTTGAGAATATAGTTTTATTATACTGTTGTTTTAAATTGGTTAACTTATCAAAACGCAAATGCAAAATTGTGAACAACAGTTTGTATCAATTTAGTTTTTCTTTTACCAAGTCTTTATCTATAATCAGATTATAAAAAATAAAAACCATTTTGTCATTGTAAAGAAAGCTACAGTATATATAAGAGAATATTTATAAATATTTTTTGTCTTTTAATTCGTCAGGCATGAACTGTTGTTCGATTTCGGGGTGGTCGTGAGAATATACATATCCTACACCAAATCCGTATTTAGAGGCATCTTTGTAGTGGGAATCTCTTAAATGCATAGGCGGCGGAAAATCCAAACCTTTATGAATATCAGCCAGAGCGCTGTCTATTGCCATACATGCCTGATTAGATTTAGGAGCTTTTGCTACATAAATAACTGCTTGAGCTAATGGGATTCTGCCTTCGGGAAGTCCTAAAATTTCTACTGCTTTATATGCGTTAAGTGATATATTAAGAGCTTGCGGGTCGGCGTTACCTACATCTTCTGAAGAACATACTATTAATCTTCTTGCAATGAATCTTGGGTCTTCTCCGGCTTCTATCATTTTAGCAAGATAATATATAGCTGCATCAGGGTCGCTCCCTCTTAGGCTTTTTTGAAAAGCTGATGCAAAATCATAATGTTCTTGTCTTGAATATCTTGTGTTTCGTTTTTGGGTAATACTTTCTAAAATCTCTACTGATAATTGTCTGAAATTGTTAGAAAAATTACTTGCAAAATACGAGTTTTCTACCATATTTAGTGCCGTTCTGGCATCACCTCTTGCATTATTTATAATAAATTTAGTGACTTCTTCGTCGTATTCTATCGGTTGATGAGTTTTTTCTAAATAACTAAATCCGTTATTGATAATTTTTGCCATACTATCATCATCAATAGAATTTAGTCTTATAATCTGAACTCTTGAAATAAGAGCGGGAACAACCTGAAATGATGGATTTTCTGTCGTTGAACCTATAAGATAAAATGTTCCGTCCTCTAAATATGGCAAAAGAACATCTTGTTGTGTCTTGGAATAACGGTGAATTTCGTCTATAAAAAGAATGGTTTTTTGTCCGTATCTTAGTGATTCGTTAGCTTTTTCGACTGTTTCTTTAATATCTTTTATACCTGATGATACTGCAGAAAGTTCTATAAAATTGGCATTTACTTGATTTGCGATTAGCCTTGCTAATGTAGTTTTTCCGCACCCCGGAGTTCCCCAGAGAATAAGTGAAAATAATCTTTGTGACTTTATAAGGTTCATCAAAGGTGAGTTTTTGGCAATAACATTAGATTGACCCAAAAATTCTTCTAAGGTTTTTGGTCTTAATATTTCTGCCAAGGGTACTTGTTTGTTTTGTTTTTCCAATTCCGTAAAAAGATTTGCCATAATAAAATCATATAGTGAATAGTAATAAGTGTGTAGTGAAAACATTTGAAATGTTACATTTGTAATATTTTTTATGGTTTAAAGGCAATTATTGTAAGAAAAAAAACTTTATAACTATGTAAGGTTAAGTAAAGGTTTATTTTTATGGTTAATAGTTTTCTTTCAGCTACAAAGCATTATGGCAATTATAGTGCTAATTTCCTTTTAGGAACAGGCTCTATGACAATGGGTAGTGCAATTGGTAATTCTATAAAAAATCGTAAAGCAAATAATATGAGTTTTATAAAATCTTTCAGAACAGGGTTTGCTGACGGATTTGTTAAGTCTAATCAGGAAGTAAAACAGGCTGGCGGGTTCTGGAAAAATTTAGGTAAAATTTTCCAAGATATGCCAAAAAATATGTCAGACGGTTGGAAATCAGGAACAGGTAAGAATGCGTTTACGAAATTCTTTTCAAGTCTTGGTAAATCATTGAAACCGTTAGGAAAACTTATGCCGTTTGCTATGAACGCATTGTGGCTGGTTCAATCATTACCGGATATTGTTTCAAGAACAAAAGATGAAGGTATATTTGGCGGAATAAAAGAAACAGCAAAAACCTTAGCTAATATGGCGGTTGTTTCTGTGACGGGTGCAATTGGTGCATCGTTTGGGATACTTGGTATGTTTGCACTTCCAATGGTTGCGGGCATGGGAATGAATATGGTTTTTGGCGGAGCTTATAGTGAAAAGAAGGCTGAGCAGGAAAAAGCTCAGGCTGAACAGTTAAAACAAGAACCTGCACAATCAAAAGTCGGTCAAAATCTTGATATTACAAGTGTTGGATAAACAGTGAATAGTGAATAGTGAATAGTGAATAGTGAATAGATTAAATTGTCTATTCACTTAAGCCTAGTCACTGTAAATTATAGTTTAGCGAGCGAA
>CACZPS010000146.1 GCA_902783125.1 uncultured bacterium
AATTCTTAGTCACTTAGTCACGGTTCACTTAGTCACTGTAAATTATAGTTTAGCGAAGGACAAAGTCCTTCGCTAAACTATAATTTAATAACAAATCTTGATTTATTGCAATTTGTTATTAAATAAAACAGTAGTCTAAAAAGAGGATAAATGTTACTTTTTAGTAAAGTAAATAATATTTCTGCCGATAGATAGATTAACTAACATTAAAAAATGGAGATTTGCCCCAAGTGTACACTAATGGCGTTAACACATATAATAAAATTCGTGATGATAAACCTCAGATGACAAGTCAAAATTTTAATTTCGACGGTGAGGCTTTTCAAGATCTTATGGATAAAGAGGAAGCCTCGGGCGGAGGGCTTAGAGAAACTGCAAGAGAACTTGCGGAAGATGAGTCTATTCTTTCGACAGACGAGGAAAACAGAGCAATGGCTCGTCGTGGTCAGGGGGTAAATGAAGGGGAAGTGTTAGATAATAAAGAAACTCCTAAATTTCCTGAGGATAAAGCTAGATTGTTAAAACTTATGGATATGAATAATAAGATTAATGGTCCGATAATTAACGTGTCTAAAAGCAAAAAAGAAGTTGAAAATACAATTGGAAAATCACTAGATGATAATGATGAACCTGAAGATATAACATCTGTTGTTGCTAAAATTGCACTATTAAAAAAAGAGGAACAGGATGCAAGTTGCAAAACAGACATTGAAACAGAAGTAAATACTAATAATAACAAAGAGTTTGATAATAGTCGACATGATGATTCTCAGGTTTTACATGAAACAGAAGAAGAACTTTTAGAAGATGAGTCTATTCTGTCAACAGAAGAAGAAAACCTTGAAATGGCACGCAGAAATTCTCAAATGAACAGATTATCGGATGAGGATTATAAAACTTCAGAGGATGATATGTTGTTCTTAAATGATATTGTTGCAATGAATAATCAGATGAATGTTAATGTTTCCGATGTCGTCACGAACACCCAAAATGTTTTGAGTGCATTAATCAGTCAAACTCAGACAAGGGAAAACAGAATGGATTTATCAGAACTCACTGCTTCTGATGTTGATTGTATTATTGGTCTTTTACGTTCAGGCATGACTGACAGTTCTCATTTTACTAATGATGATAATGATGAACTGGATCGTTTATCCAAGAAATTCATTGAACTATTGAAGGATTCAATAATTAATAAAAAAGTTTTCAGAATAGATTTTGACAATGACATTTCTGTCATTATAAGAATAAATACAGAGGGAAAATTAATTACAGAGTTTTTAACAAATGATGATGTAATGGAAACACACCTCAAAAACAATCTTCATATCTTAAAAGAAAGATTTGAAGCATTAAATGTAGATTATGAAGATATAACCATAAGAAATACAAACAAAGAGATTTAACTAAAATAAAGGAGAGAATCAAATGTATGATTCGTACACTACGGCGATAAATGCCCGAGTAGCAACAACACACTGGATGAATGTTTTAACGGATAACATGACCAATATTTATACTCCGGGGTTTCGTGAAAGCAAAGTTAATTTTGATACCTTTTTAGGAGGTGCTGTCGTAGATAACCCTGTCAAAAACCAAGGACAAGGTAAATCAACACCCGGAACTTCAAACGAAAATGTATTCTTTGAAGGAAACGGATTTTTCATCACCCGTAATGATCAGGGTAAAATCATTTATACAAGATTAGGTGAATTTACCTTTGATTCGGAAGGGGTATACAGAGCTAAAAACGGTGATGCTGTTCAAGGCTATATTCTAAACGATAACGGTGAAATCATGGCAGGTACAAAACGAATCAGTCAGGACTTATATGAAGAAACTGCTATGAAAGGCGGCGCCCTAAGTGTTCCAACTACAAATATAAAACTATGGATTGACCCAAACAACGGTAAATTCATGGGTAAATATGATGAATATGAAATCAAAGAAGACGGCACAATCTATGGTAAAGCAGATAGCGGAAAAAGAATGGTTCCTTTATATAAAATCGCAACAGCAAATTTTCACAATAACAGCGGGTTATATGAAATAAGTGAAGGTAAGTTCGTTGAAACTGAGGAATCAGGAAAACCTGTTTTAGGTAAAGGTCAAATCAGGGCAGGTTTGTTAGAACAATCAAACGTAAGTTTTAAAGATAATATGAGCCATTATCAGCAGGCAAAAATGCAGATGGAACTCGTAAATGCCCTAATAAAATCAAACAAAGAACTGCTTGAAGAAGCAATGAGATTAGTATCATCTTAGGGGTAAATGAGTAATAAATATGAATAATGAAACAGTGATTATAGAGACCTATTCACTATTCACTATTCACTAAAAAAGAGTTAGTGTTAGTTAAACTCCATTTTGGGGAAGCATTGAGCTTCCCTTTTATTTTGAAAAAAAAAAAATACCGGCAATAATTGTCGGTATTTTTTGTATTCATAACAGAATTATTCTTGAATATCTTTTATGCTTAAAGCGATTCT
>CACZPS010000147.1 GCA_902783125.1 uncultured bacterium
AGCATTACGAAGTAATTTTCAATTATCCATTTTCCATTTTCCATTAAATTATAGTTTAGCGAGCTTCGCTCGCTAAACTATAATTTATCATCCATTTACATTATATTTCACATTTTTAATCAAATCTTTGTACAAATCTACCGATAGATTATATACAAAGAGGTTAATAATGCTTCAGATAATATCATCGCAAGACTCAAAAATTATACTGGAAACCCAATCCCCACAAAAAAATATTGATATGGTTAATAAACATATCAGATTGTGCAGCTGTAAGAATATGACAGTTGACATAACAAATCTCAATATACCGGATGCGTGTATGGTGTCAACCCTTTGTTCAGCTGAACACTACATAAAATACCCGAATGGTGAAATCAAATGGATAGTAAATTCTAAATCTGTTGAAGATTTTACAAAACCAATGTCGTTAGGTAACAGTAAGTTTATTATTGGTTAATTGTTACGTTTTATGCTATCCAACCTTGAACATATTTATCTCTGTAATAAATGAATATAGTGAAAATATTAAAGATTAACCAATAGATGAATAATAAACTTCCTATATATAGAAAAATACTTGTCTGAGGCATTAATGCAAATATAAATGCAATAAATATATGCCCAATAACAATCAATGTATAAATACAAATAATATTCCAAAAATCAGTGAATATTTTTTTTATTGAAGTAAATAATGAAAATAAAATATTTTTGTTTGTGTACATATACTCAGGAACCCAAAGCATAAGCATAAATGATATAACCCCCGGTGTTATAACATTAATGAAATAGAACAATTCCAACAGCTTTATAATTTGAGATTTTGAAAGTTGTGACGCAAATTCGTACAAAGCCTGCTGATTAGTCATAACAAGCTGCAAATTTTCTAAGTCTAATCCCAAGGACGCAAGAGGACATATAAATTTGTTGGCAATTAAAAGCGAAGTCATCATTCCCACTATCATAATAATAAATAGCAATATAAACCCGCCAAAAAATCCTAAAGTTCTTTTTCCGACACCTGAATAAAACAAATTCATCGTTGTTTTAATATCATAACGTTTGAAGGTTTTATCCTCTATCCGTTTTTCAATAGATGATGCAACAACATGACAGAACCCTGCCCCGACTGCAGCCGAGAATAATGCAAGAACAAACGCACTTATAAAAATATTTAACCCAAATTGAAGCGAATATCCGATATACAATGTATTAAAAGTTGCCACAAAAAGCGCTAAAGTAATCAATAACAGATTGTTTGAAAGTGGAAACGCTTTCACAAAATAAGATATAAAACATCTGTCAGACGTTAACCAGTCAAATATATTTTTACAAAATGTTGCGATTTTACCTATCATTACTCTCTCCTTTTAAAAGATACTAAGGCACTATGGTGCTAAAGTATTAAGAAATTTTCTTAGTAATTCTTATAGTGTCTGTGTTTCTATCAATTTACCCCTATCTTTGCGTTTTTTTCTGCGCATAAGGTCAACAAAGGCTTCTAACCTTGTTATATAGCCTGCACGTCCTGTTTGTTCGTCCATAATTAGTGCTAAAATCGGGACATCACAATCCTCTCTCATTGACGGGAAAATGTTTTGAGACATAATTTCCGGCATGCACGTAAACGGACTGATGTGAATAATTCCGTCTATTTTTCTTTCATCAGCATAAGCGACATCAGAAATACACTCTAAAGCATCACCGCCAATATCACGCATAAGATATGGTTTAGCAAGTCGTTCTGCACGTTGAAGATGAGTTTCCTCTCCTTTCTTTCTGAACGCTTTTGGGATAATAGCATCTTTTAAAAAGCTGCTTACCGTAAGACTTCTACGGGTTTGTACGCCCATTCTCCCAAGTTCTCTTTCAAGATTTTGGTTAGAAAATTCATCATTTACAAGAAAAATTTCACCTGTTATGTCAACATTCAGAACTTCTCTGTTTTCATCTATTTTTGTAGAACGAATTATTTCTAACGCTTTTTTACGTGCCTTTTTGAGATCTGATGTTTTATCCGCACCCTTAATTAGATTAAGAGCTTTTTTATAATTGCGCTCAGCTTCATCTTGTTTGATTTCTCTGGCTCTGTAATAAGAAAGCTCTGTATCAAGCTCATCTATAACAAAAATCTTTCTTATAACAATATTAAGAGTCCTGATTATTTGTATAGGATTATTTCGGCCTGTAAGTTCAACCAAGAACTTATACAAACCTTTAAATCCATCGTATAAAGAAAGCTCAATATAATTAGCTTTATACCCTAAATCTGACAGGGTTTCTTTGATATTATTACCATATTCACCAAGTCTGCAAATCCCCGGAGATGTAATCATAGCGACATAATCAGCACCATTTTCAATAGCTTCAATAAAATTACCCAATATAAGTTTGTAAGGCAGACAAATGGCTTCAGGTGAGTGTTTTGTACCTAAAGACAAAGTGCGTTTACTTGTGTATGGCGGAACCAGCGGTTCTACCCCGATTTTTCTTAACGCAGATGCCCAAGCTATTGATATTGTACCCATATGAGGAAATGCTACTTTTATTTTCTTCTTTGTTTTTGACATTTTTCATAATCCCTTTGAATAATATATTTATAATATTACAACAAAAATAAGTTTGGTAAATTATAGTTTATCGGCTTTCAGCCGATAAACTATAATTTACAGTGACTAAGTGAACCGTGACTAAGTGACTAAGAATTTCTGA
>CACZPS010000148.1 GCA_902783125.1 uncultured bacterium
GGTATTTTGAACAGCATTAAAACTACAATAAAACGTTATTTGTTTATATATAAAATAAAGAAATAAAATCAGAAGAAGTAACACAAAATTTCCGAAAAAATTATGGGTCCGGAAAAATATAATAAATTTTATTCCAACTTTGGTTTTTAAGAGTTGTTTAAAATCTCCTATATTGCCATGCATATTGTTAATCTTTGATTTTTCTGCTACAATAACAGCTATGGTAATATCCATAATGAAATATTGTTATAAAATATCTAAAATCCTTGATTCTGTGTGGGGTATGGTTTTAAAGTCTAATATATTAGAAGGTTTAAAAACAAAGATTTAAAGCAACCAAGACTTGTTTAACAGGTTTGGTTGCTTTTTGGTTATAAAAATGATGGTTAATTAAAAAATAGGAATAAAAAGATGGCTACAAAAACAAAAGATTATGTTGCAACACTAAGTTCAGATTATTCAACACAAAATCCAATTTCGGTTAGCAAAAAGACCGCACTTATTGTAGACGGTATTACCAATAAGGATGATGTTTCCAATTTAAAATTTTCTATTGTAAAAAAAGGAACTTCAAGCTATCTTCTTGTAACAAATTCCGACTCATCAAAAGGAATTAAGCTATCAAATTATTCTTCCATAAAATATGTTAAAACCGATATTGTATCATCTAAAAAATATGAACTAACGGATATTATTGCAAATTCTTTGGTTGATAATACTGCAAACGTTATATCCTCTTACAATAAAAAGAAACTAACCGCAACGGGAACAACAAACTATAATGATAAAATTGATATGTCATTATCGGATTATGCTCCGACAGGTGCAACAAATATTAAAAAGAATAAAGGTTTAACCATAAACGGTGGAAACGGTAATGATGAAATTAAAGGTACTACATATAACGATACAATTACAGGCGGAAAAGGAGATAATAAATTTTATTATACCGGCGGAAACGATACAATTAAATTAACAAAAGACGAAAACCTTACTATTATAGACGATACGGAATGGAGCGGAATAAAAACAGATAAAAATGACCTTTTGTTCTATTATCAAAATGACGAAGGCAAGATTGTAAAATCAATTCGTATTAAAGATTTTGCAAAAACAAATGTTGTCGGTGCTAATGGCAGTATTAAATTGAATACAGCAGGAACAGAGCATTACTATGATTTGAATATGGCTCAACTGCTTGCGTATGGAAAAGACGATTTTAAATTAGATAATAAAAAGAAAACCGCAACTTTAACAGGTTCAAGATTATCTGAAATAATAACCGATGATACAACTCTTAATGGATATACCAAAACAATTAATACAGGTAACGGTGTAAATACGGTTAATGTAAATTCATCAGGAAAAGTTACGGTTAACGGCGGAAATGGTGTTGATAATATTACAATAGATGGGCAAGGAACTCACATTGTAAAAACAGGAGCAGGAGAAAATTCCGTTACAATTACTTCATCCGCTCAAGGTAAAGCAACAATTACGGGCGGAGCTGATAAAGATTTAATCCAAGTCTTTAATAATGATTCAGATACAACAATTAATGCGGGTAACGGTAATAATGTTGTATATATTCAAGGTTCAACCGCTAAAAATACTGTTACAACAGGTTCAGGAGCTGATACAATCACTCTTGCAACAAACGCTGACGGTATTACTTCAACCGTAAACGCAGGAAACGGTGCTAATAATATTACATTCCAAGGTAAAGGAAATAACACAATTATTTCAGGAAAAGATAACGATACAATTAATGTTAATACAGGAACAACCAACACAATCATAAAAGCGGGTAAAGGCGAAAACACAATTAATATTGAAAATAATCCTTATTCTTCCTTTGGAAATATTACTTTAACCGAAGAAAAAGTTAGTGCAACTAACATCATTAATTTTAAATATGCAATAGATACTAACTATACTTTAATTGAAAGCGGAAATGATTTAATTATTCAAAATGATTCAGAATATGCAAATGGTTCTAAAATCAAAATTCAAGGATATTATTTAACAAGAACTTCTAAAACAAAATACGCTGAAATTGAATTAAAAATAAATGGAACATCTAAAACCGTTGATGAATTACTGACTTTAACGGGTAAAGGTATGACAATCGGTGGCTCAGGTACTATAACAGGAACTGAAAATGCTGATAATATTTTAGCAAATGATTACGATACAACCCTAAAAGCAAGCAACGATAAAATAACGGCAGGCAAAGGCAACGATACAATTAACGCTGGTCGTGGTAAAAATACAATTAAATTTAACGTCGGAGATGGAGCCGATATTATTCAAGATGGCGGCGGTACTGATACATTAGTATTTGCTAATGGGGTAGCGGTAACGGCAAAATATGTTAAAAATGACCTTGTAATTTCTTATGGCACACAAGGAGATACTATAACCCTAAAAGATTACACAACAGACCATAGTGTAAAAAATATTCAAATAGGAACAGCAAAAGCAAAATCAATTGAAACTTATCTTCCTGAACCAGAAGTTTTGAAGGTCGGTAATTACAATATTATTCAAGGAACGGATAATGCGGATAATATTATAGGTACAACTTCTTCTGATAAAATTTTTGGCGGAAATGGCAATGATACATTAAACGGAAACAACGGCAATGATTACCTTTATGGCGGAGCAGGTGATGACACTATCACAGGCGGAAAAGGTAATGATACATTGTTTGGCGGTTCGGGTTCAAATAAGTTCTACTTTAATACAGGCGACGGACAAGATATTTTCTTAGAAGATGGTGTAGATAACACTCTTATATTTAACAATATATCAAATCTTAATAACCTTACATTTAGTTTGTCTGAATATGGGATGGGAAATTACTCAAATTACGACCTTGTAATAAAATATAGCAGCAATGATACTGTAACTATTAAAAACTTTTTATCTCAGCCTGATTCGTCATCCGGATATGTATATGATTTTTCCGGGTACAAAATTCAGACAGGGGCAAACGGAACTCCACAATCTTTATTGGGAATTGTAAATAGTATTGATTCTATAAAAAAAACAATAACTATTAATGATAATTATAAATCCAATCCAAAATCTGTATCATCAGGTGAAGCTCAATTAGGAAATCAATTGGACAATATTATAACAGGAAGAACTGCCTCAGACGGAGCTGATACTACAAAAACTCAATATATTTTCGGAATGGATGGCAATGATACAATAACCGCAAACGGAAGTGATGTTGATGCAGGATCTGGTGATGATATCATTACTTATAATACTGCAAGCACTTATGTTTATGGCGGTTCAGGCAATGATATATTAAATGCGGAGGGTTCTTCCGGTTATGGTGGTGATGGTGATGATGTATTTTATGGCATTGGTTCTATGTCAGGTGATAGAGGAGACGATAAATTCTATCTTCAAGGTTCTTCTAACCCTACTGATGAAACTCAAAGTTCAAAACAGTTTAATGTAATAACAGGTTCAGGCAATGATTATGTTGATGCAACAAAAGTTACATCATTATACGATGGCGATACAATAACTATCACAACAGGCGAAGGTGTTAATACTCTTCATCTTGACGGCAGCAAAGCAGTTAATATTATACTCGGTTTAGCTGAAACTTATAGAGATATAAGTACAAACAACGGTATAGAATATCAAAAACTAATTGAATCAAATATGTATAATTATAATTTTAATATATATTATACCGCTTATGAAAAAGACGGCGATTTAATTATTGTATCTAACCGTGGCGGAGAACAAGCAGAAGAATATGATAACAGTACATTTCAAACCGTTAAAAATGACGGTATAGGTGCAGGTGTAACTATAATTAAAGGATACACCGATTTAAGCAATGAACAAAAAGCAAATATCAAAATCACCTACTTGCCGTCTAATCCTTATGTAAATAAAAGTTTCGTTTATCCATATAAAGAAGGCGGAGCCATCATGGAAACATATACTCTGCCTGACTTCTTAGCAAATATCGTAAACAATTCAAATGAAATTTATACAACACTTGAAGATTTTTCTGAAACACAAACCTACACAACAAAATGGTTCAATAAAATCGATAATAGTACAATTGCTAATACAACGGTAACAGGAACTGATGATGCAGATTATATTTTAGGCGGAACATCAGCTCAAACAATTAACGCAGGAGCAGGAAATGATGTTGTTTATGCTAACGATTTTGGCTCACACAATAGTAACGGTGATTATGTTGAATCACAAAAATCAACTCAAACCACGATTAATGGCGAAGGCGGAAATGATTATATTATAGGTTCAACAGGTGTTGATGTAATAAATGGAGGAACCGGCAGAGATTATATCCATGGCGGAGCAGGTGATGATATATTAATCGGTGGAAGTATTGAAACTTTTGAAGGTGCAACATCAAATGCTCTTTATAAATATGATGAAATCCATGGCGGCAATGGCGATGATACAATTTATAGCGTAAATGAAAATCAATCTTATCAAGGCGGAGAAACTTATTATAAAAATTTCTTATATGGTGAAGAAGGTGATGACACTATATACGCTAACGGCTATGCAGATCAAGTATATGGCGGTGAGGGCGATGACACAATTTATTCTTATGCTCAAAAATATCATCAAGATTCATGGGATAGAGATACTAATTTGTTTGGCGGTTTAGGTGATGATAAAATCTATATCAAATCTACTGTAGGCGTATATGCTGATGGTGGTGAAGGTAATGATTTAATAGATGTATCAGAATCAACGGGAAATTATAATCGTCTTGAAGGCGGAAGCGGAAATGATACCATTAATGGTGGTTCAGGTAGCAGTGAAATTGTTGGCGGAATGGGCGATGATATTATATATGGCGGTGATGGAGACGAGGAAATATATGGCGGTGTTATGAGTCAAGCTCAACAGGCTTTTGAATCCGATACAATCCATGCAGGTAAAGGTTCTGACATTATTTACGCAGGCGGTTCAAGTAAAATATTTGGTGATGAAGGCTCTAACACTATATATTTTGGAACAGGTTCATATAACGAAGCATCTAACCTTTACATAACGGGCGGAACAGGAGACGATACATATATTTACCATGGTTATAACGGTATTGATTCTATTGCAGCAAGCGAAGGTAATGATGTAATTAAATTTGCGAATTTCAGTTCTGCTAAAACGGAACAATTTGAAAATGATTTGGCTATTAAATACACAAATACTTCAAATATAACAAATGTCTTAATTTTGAAAGACTATTTCTTAAGCCAAAATAGTTTTAATGATTTTTCTATTGCAACTTATAACAGTGATGATGTAAGCGGAACAGGTACAGAATACACCGTTGCTGCGTTTATTAATAATTATCAATAAAGCTTAAAGCCATACAAACTACTTCACTTTGGTACTAATCTAAAACGGCAGATTTTAACTCTGACGAAGAAACGGTTAAGTATTGTTTCCAAGAGGTCAGCGATAGCATTGATGCCAAACTCATATTTGTACATAGCCTTATAAAGTGAAAAAATTCCGACAGGAATATTGAAACAAAATACAAGGTTAGGTACACCCTAATAATCTATGAGGGTAAGGAACTGTATTTTGTACGATGTAAGATTAAACCCTTATTTATGCTATAATAAAGGTATTCAAACGTCTTTATAATTAGGAAATCTAAAAATGTATAAACCGCCATTTGAAATTACATCGAAAATAATTGAACTTATCTCCAATATTTCGGAAAAAATTGGAGAGATAAATTTGCTTTAGGATAGTCCGTATCATGTCAAGTTGCGAAA
>CACZPS010000149.1 GCA_902783125.1 uncultured bacterium
AATGATCTTATTGTAGGCGGAGCAAGTGGTAAAGATATGCTCGCAGGTGGTGACGGTCAAAACGAAATCTATGCCGGTACATTTGTTAATAAAGAATTCAAGCCAAACGAAGATGGTGTAGAAATCTACGGTGGTAAAGGTTTGGATATGATTTATGCAGGTGGTAAAGATACAACCGAAAACTACATCTGGGCTCACGGCGGTGACGACAAAATATATTTGAACGGTGGTAAAAACACTATTATGTTGGTAGAAGACGGTGCTGATGCAAAAGCAGGTAATGACACTATCTTTGGTGCAACATCATCAGATACTCTTAAATTCGTAAGCAGAGATGGTGATGGTGAAGTAATTAAAGGGTTTGCCGTAAGTGAACTTTCATTTGCTAAATCAGGTGATGGTGATCTTATTATTACAACATCTGATAACAGCACTGTAACAATTAAAGATTACTTTGAAACTGCAGAAGCAGATAGAGTTAAAACCTTTATGACAACTGATGGAACATTAACTCTTGAATGGAAACATTCAAACGTAGAAAACGCAGATTATATGTATAATGTAACATCAAACACTGAAAAGAACCTAGTAACAGGAATCAGAAACTGGGTTGACGGTTACACCACAGAAGTTGTATCAGTAACAGGTGTAAGTGCAGGTGATATGCTTGCAGGTTCAATCAAAGATGATACAATCACAGCAGGTGATGGCGGTGCAGAATTGTACGGTGATGAAGGAAACGATACGTTAATCGGCGGCGCAGGTGCTGACTATATCAGAGGTAAAGAAGGCAACGATACATTAACAGGTAAAGGCGGTGCTGATGTCTTTGCAATAGATAGCGGAAACGATGTAATTACTGATGCAACAAGTGCAGATGTAATCAAATTTGTAGATAATTACAGAAATGACTTTACCGGTATAACATTCGCAAAAGGCGAAGGAGAAAAAGCAACAAGTTTGATGGTTTCATTCGGTGAAAACAGTTCAGTTGAAATCAAAAACTACTTTAATGTAGACGGAACAGTTGCAGAAAACCATGTAAATAAATTTGCAATCGTAACGGAACAAGCCGGAACAAAAGAATATACACTTGGCTGGCATGATGGTGCAATGTATAACGAAATCAGAAATACAGACGATAAAATAATTACTGCTGTATCTGGTATCCAAAACTGGATAGACGGACAATCAAAAGATGCATCAGGCAAAACAATCACCGGTGGTGATAAATATGATATGCTTGCAGGTACTCAAAACGCTGATACAATCACAGCAGGAGCAAACGGAGCAGAAATCTATGGTGATGGCGGTGCTGATACAATCACAGCAACAAAATCATTCATCGTAGGCGGTTCAGGCACAGATACAATAAACGTATCAGGCGGAAACAACACAATAATGTTCCTGAACACACCAAGTTTGAATCCTACAGAAAATGATTCATACGCAACAGGCACAGATACTGTAAATGGTGCAACATCAGGTGATGTATTGAAATTTGCTTATACAGATAAATCAGTAGGTTATAGTGTTGAAGATTTATCATTTGCAAAAGACGGTGATAACCTTGTAATCACTGCAAAGAAAGATGCAACTCATGAAAATACCGTAAACCTAACTAATTTCTTTAAATCAACTGATAATGTGGATACATTGTGGACAACAGACGGTGAAAAATCTATCAAGGATGATGCAATAATCAATGTAGAAATAACCCAAGCAGGCGAATACAGCGCATCAGATTATAAAGAAGCATATACTATCGCAAGCGGTATTGCAGGTAATGTAATTATTCATAATTTAGACGGTCAAAAAGATAGCATCAAATTGAACGGTGTAGATTTTGACGATATCACATTCTTCCACAGAGATGGCAGACTTGATATGGCTTATGGTAGTACATTAGTATTGCTTGCAGGTTATGACAGTGCAGCAAATAAACTTTCGTCAATCACAACAAGTGACGGAACTTATGGTTTTGCTGTAGGTAACGATGCAACAGAGTTTACATTCTCTACTGAAAGCACAGGTAATAATATAATTATCGGTGCATTAGACGGTGATAAACTCAACTTTACAAATATTGATAAATCTAAGGTTGCTTACGCAAGAAACGCATTGGGTGATTTGGTTATTACAACAGATAAAGAGGGCTTTGCAGTAACACTTAAAGGTTTCTTCTCTGCAGATGTTCATAAATATGCTCACCTTGATACAATCAAATTTAATGGCTCAGGTGATGTATCAATCTTGAATAATGCAGAAATCAATGTAAATGCTGATTCATACTTCTTGGGTTATAACGTGGTTAATGATACTGCAACAGCAGAGGTTGGCGGTTATAAAGAAATAATCAATGTAACAAGCGGTAACTTGTCAAATATTAATATCGACGATGCTGTATTGAATGCAATATCATCAGGCGATATCACAAAAACTCATGATGATGCAGGTTATCATTACACATTGGCACTGGGCAAAGATAAAGAATTGGCTTCAATTATCGTTGGTCAATTAGGCGATGATACGATTTATGATTCAGAAGGTAATGATTATCTTGCAGGTGCAGACGGCGTTGATACAATTATTTCTACAAAAGGTGAAGATGCCTTAATCGGCGGAGAAGGTGCTGATTATCTCTATGCAAAAGATAACACATCTGATGTAGAAATTTACGGCGGTGCAGGTGATGACGTAATTAACTCCGGTTCAGGTAAAGACTTTATCTGGGGCGGTGCAGGTAAAGACGAAATTCACTTGAACGGCGGAAATAACAGAATAATCTTGTCAGATGCTGACTTCGGTTCAGATACTATCTATGGTGCAACTGCTAACGATACGTTAGAATTTGTATTAAGAAAAGGCGGTGAAGTTGTTCAAGGTCATAATTTTGACGAATTAACATTCGTAAGAAACAATGCCGATTTAGAAATCTTTGTTGGTAATAATAGTAAAGCAACAATAAGCGGTTTCTTCACTGCTGAGTCAAAAGTTGATACTATCTTGACAAAAGATGGTGAAAAATCTATCAAGAATAATGCTGTATTTTCTGTAGTTCTTGATAGTGAACACCCGACATTTGACAAAGCAACCAGCGGTTACGGTGATTACAAAGTTACTGTAAGCGGTACCGGTTCTGTATCAAATCTTGGTGCAAACGACAGATTGGTATTTGAAAGTGAAACTACTTATTCATTGGATAAGTCAACAGGTTTGAAAGTTTCAGATGCAACTAACAGCATTACTGTTATGTATGATACTGAAATTGTTTTACCGAATGTTTATATTGGGGATACTAAAGATGTTATTGCCAACAAGAAATTGACAGTAACAGGGTTCTCTAACTTTGATGCTTCAGAAGTTGGTTTTGGCAGTTACGATATCACAGGTACCAATGGTAATGATACCTTAACCGGCGGAGATGGTAAAGACTTTATTAAAGGTGGTGAGGGTAATGATACCTTAAACGGTGGTGCCGGTGATGATACGATTAATTCAAACTTCGGTAATGACGTACTTAACGGTGGCGAAGGAAACGATTATCTTAATGCAGCTATAAATGATGATAATGTAGAAATCTACGGCGGTGCAGGTAAAGACCATATCTTTGCAGGTCTGGGTGATGACTTTATTCAAGGCGGCGCAGGAGATGATGAAATCGACTTAACTAAAGGCGGTAAGAACAGAATTATCCTGTCTGATGCTGATTTTGGCAGTGATGAAATCATTAAAGCCGATGCTGATGACACGTTAGAGTTTGTATTGAAAGACGGCGAAACTGTTCAAGGTTATAATTTCAGTGAATTATCATTCGCTAAAAAAGGTAATGATTTAGAAATTTCTGCAGGCAGCAGTAAAGCAACAATAAGCGGTTTCTTCACTGCAGAATCAAAAGTTGATAAAATCCTCGCATTGAACGAAGCCGGTAACGAAATACAAGAATATTCTATTAAGGATAATGTTGTAATTCATATTCACCTTGAAGGCGAAACCTTTAATAAATCAGAAAGCGGATTGCCATTAGGTTACAAAGTTGCTGTCGACGGCTATGGTACGGTAATAGGATTAGAATCCGGTGATACTGTTGCTGTTGCTGACGATGCGACATTCTCAAGAGTGTATGAAGGTACTGATTTAGTAATCAATAATGGCGAACATAGTTGGACTGTTAAAGGTTACTTCGCAAAAGACGAACACGAAGTTGCAATCGGTAACCAAATGTCATTTGTTGATAGTAACGGCGTTGTCGACTTAGATTCTAAAACACTTGATGTAAATGCTGCTCCACAAGGAACAGAAGGTGTTACTTACATCGCTGAAAACGAAAGATTCGGATTTGGTGTTATAGACTTTACCGGTACGGATAATGCTGATACATACACAGGTGACGATGAAGATAGTATAATTATCGGCGGCAAAGGTAATGATACATTAGTAGGTAATACCGGTAAAAATACTTTTGTATTCAGCCAAGAAGATGGTATTGATGAAATTACCAATGCTAAGTCAGGTGATATTATCAAGATGACAGATGTCAATTTTGATGATTTGACATTCAGCAGAAGTGTGGATGAAGAACAAAATCCTGGTGATGACCTTTTGATTAGCTATGGTAACGGTGACAAGATAATTGTTGATAATTACTTTAATACTCCTGTTGGTGCAAGAATATCAACATTCTTAACTGCAGACAGCATAGATCCGCATGAATACGTATATGGTGAAAAACCAATACCGGAAGAAGAAATTCAGAAAAATAACGGTAAAATTGTCATCCCTAATGATCCTACTACTTATAGCGGTGATTTTAAGGTTGATGCAACTGAATATGAATCTGTTTCAACTAAGGGTATAAACGTCTCTAACACTAAGAATAAAACCGTAAGTCTTGATGTAAAAGGTTCTATCTACAACGATACTGTTAATGCTAAATACGGTAATAACACAGTCGTTGAAGAACTTGGTACAAACAAGATTACAACCGGTGCAGGTGCTGATGTTGTGAAAGCTGAAAATTACTCATCTAACACAATCAATGTCGGTGACGGTAACAACATTGTTTACCTTAACAGTGTAGGTACCAATAAGGTTACAGCAGGTAAGAACAACAACGCTATCGCTGCAACTGCCGGCTCTAACAATATTAAACTCGGTAACGGTGCTAACCAGGTTGCTCTTACAGGTGGTGTAAACACTCTCAGTACCGGTAAAGGTGACAACGCAGTCATTCTTGACGGTGGTGTTAACAAGGTTACAACCGGCGCAGGTATGGATGAATATATTATTTCCGGCGGTAACAACAATGTTAAATCAGGAAACGGTATAGATAAGTTCGAAATCAGTGACGGTTATAACACTATCAACACAGGTAACGGCGGTAAATTGGTTGTAGGAGCTGATACGATAACCACAGGTGATAAGATAGAAATTACAGGTGGTACAAACGTCATTACGTCAGGCAAACATGATGATACATACGTTATCAGTGGTGGTAATAACAACATCACTTCAGGTTCTGGTGCAGATCAATTCTGGATTGGTTATGAATCCATTGCTGATGCTGACGATGATGACGGTGTCAAATCTGTAACCGGTGGTGTAAACGCTATCAATGCTGGCTCAGGAGTTGATACATTCCATATCAATTCAGGCGCAAGTGTATTGAACGGTGCAGCAGGTAACGATGTTTACAAGGTTGATATGACTGAATTTGATTTCACTAATCCTGATAATTCAATATTAATCACTGATACAAAAGGCAAGAACGTACTTGATTTGACTGTTGATGGTTCAACAGGCCCTGAAGGTACCGGTGACCGTGATAGTGTATATCTGTACTTTGATGTTGATTTGAAGAAGAAAAAGAACGGCGATATTGCAACTACTAAGAAAGGTAATTCATATACTTATTCAACAATGACCTTTACAACTGAAGCCATTGATGGTAATGTTAACGGTATTGATGTTGCAAATAATAAATCAATATCAAAAGTTGTTATCAATAAGACTGAGTATGATATTTCAACAACACAAGCTAAGACTGACCTTGCTGCACTTGCTCAAGATGTTGCAAACTGGTTAACATCTGATGGCAGAAGTTATGATTCAACTGCTGAGGCATTTAAAGCAAATGATGCAAAACTTGGTGAATTGATTGGTAAATATGTATACTTCTCAGATAAATATTTTGGTAATCCGGGAGAACATGTATAGCAAGTAGGTCAGGCACTGCATGACACAGATAAATTCGGCAACGGCGGGGTTATACCCCGCCGTTGCTTTTTTGTTTGACAGGATAAGTGTAATTATAAGCATGTAGGTCAAGCACTGCCTGACACAAACATTCGCATGGTGCGTCGTTAGACGCACTTTATGCAGTAAAGTTGGTTTTCAAACATAACAAAAACTCACTATTTGATTGGGGTTTTACCTCTGTAAACAAAAATAAACAAAAATAAACAAAAAGAGGATGTCTAAAAAGTCATCCTCTTTTGGATTTGTTTCTAATAAATCTGATTTGAAGATTTCAAACCGAATATTTTCGTGTTGCGATTGTTTCTTGAACGCAGAGACTCCTTTGTCTTATTTTACTATCAAGGTGTTGCACTTCTAATCAGAATTCGTGCAGAATTCGTGGTTGACGTATTTGTAAAGTTTTGTTAATAATAATAACCTAAATTAATCAATTTTTTAAGCAAAAAATACTTTAATATAGTACGGGGATTAATTAGGGGAATATTAAAATGAGTACAACAGTTAATGCAGCTATGATTAACAGATTTATCACACAATCTGAAGCACAAGCAAAAGATGCTATTAAAAATCATACTATTGATACTGAAGGCGAAAAGGCTATTTTTGCAAAAAAATGCAAAACCGTAGGTCTTAATAATATTGATGAAATTCTTTCTAATTACAATGAAAACAAAGTCCAAATGGAAGCTGATTATCAAGTAAACAGAGTTACTTCTGATAAATCAGTAGAAACTGCTGTTATTTCCGCTTTTAATTCTGATTCAGCTTTAAGAGTAAATGACAAATCAATCAGAACAGCTAATACTATAAAAGCAGGTATAAAAAATGCTGATGAAAACACAAAATGGTGGAATCCAACAACTTGGTTCAATGATAACGGTGATTTTGACTGGACAGATCCTTCAACTTGGTTTAACAATCAGGAAGAAGTTCTTGAATCAGTTGCTTTAGTTGACGAAAATAATGTTGCAGAAGTTGTTGCTGATTCCGCAGTTGTTAATAAAATTGCTGAAGCTGATGAAAATGTCAGAAACACTGCATCAACTCATATTATTGATCAACTCGTAAAATACGCTCAAAACAAACAAATTGATGTATCAAACATTGTAGCAGAACAAAATGGTGAATATGTTGTCGGAAGCGATGTTAAAGGTGTAAAATTTGGTGAACCTGTTTCAGAAAACTTTACAGCAGTTATCAATGCGTTAAAATCAAAAATTAATAACGACAAAAATACAGTTGCGGGAAACGATGCTAAGAAAGCTGAAATGCTTACAATCGCAGCAAAAAGAATTGATGCACAATATAACGGAAACGGTTATATTGATACAGATGACGAAACAGAAGATTTCAAACAATTTGCAGCACAACACGGCTATGATGTTGATACTATCTTAGAACAAATCAGAGATAATGAAACAAACGGGGTTGAAAATACAACTACAGCTCAAAAACTTATCTTCAACATATTTGATCCTGAACAAAAAGCAGAATATGAAAAACATATTGCTCAAGAAAATAAAGATGTAAGAAAAGAATTAGAAGCAGGCGTTGAAAATGGCGATAATGAATTACACGAATTATACACAGAACCTTGGGATGCAGTTGCAAGTTTCTTCACAAATTTATTCGAAGCAGGTGATGTAAAAACAACTGATGGAAATAAATCTAAATTAGACAATGCAATTTCAAAAGTAAACTCAGATAACGTAATGGATATTTTAAATAAATCTCCAAAATTAGTTGACAAAATTATGAATAAATACTCTCACAACTGGTTCGTTAACCTCTTTGGTTGTGATGACAAATATGCTGAATACACAACTCCAATACTAGAAGCTCTAATCGAAAAAGCTAATAATGAAGGAATTGAAATTGATGACATTATCATAAATAACGGCAACAAATACATCGCAGGATCAGCAAGCGGCTGCAGAGCAGGTTCTCAAGCAGATTCAGAAGATAATGTTGCTAAAGTAATCTCAGCATTACAAAACAGAATCAATAAGGCAAATGCCTAATTCTCGGTACAACTTGAGAATTTAATTCCCCCCCCCCCCTTAAATTATTTTAAACAATCCCCTCAAAAAACCGTACTTAAAAAAGTGCGGTTTTTATATTTTTTCTAATAAATCTTTTTGTGGAACAATAATTTGTTCTGATGTTTCAAGGTTTTTTATGGAAACCTGATTGTTTGATATTTCATCATCACCTAAAATAACCGCATATTTTGCAATTTTTGAGGCTTTTTCCATCTGTTTTGTGAACTTTTTACCGTTAAAGTCAAAATCAGCACTTTTGTTATTATCTCTTAAATATTTAACCAGTTTAAGAGCCTCTGATTTATTAGTTGATACAACATAGGCATCAAGTTTGTGTTCGGTTGTATCTGATAAAAGTGAATATAACCTTTCCATACCCATAGCGAACCCTATTGCGGAAGTTGGTTGACCACCGAGGTTTTCAACAAGTGAATCGTATCTTCCCCCGCCGCAAACTGCATTTTGCGAACCAAGGTTGTTTGATTTTATTTCAAAAACTGTTCTGTTATAATAATCTAATCCTCTTACCAGAAGTTTATTAACGGAATATTTTATTTTTAAATCATCAAGATATGATTTCAGTTCATTAAAATGCTGCGAACATTCTTCACAAATAAAATCACCTTCAATAACTGACTTAACTTCAGGCTTTGAAAAGATTTCTTTACAGCTCTCGACCTTACAATCCAAAAGTCGAAGCGGATTTTTTTCGTATCTTGTTTGACAATCTTCGCACAAATCATTGTAATAAGGTTTTAGAACAGCTTTTAGTCTTGCTTTAAATTCTTCTCTGCATTTTGGACACCCGAGAGAATTTATTTCAACATCTAAATCATTAAGCCCCAGTGATTTAAGATATGACACGGCAAGTTCAATAACTTCAGCGTCAGCCGTTGCATCTTGCACTCCAAACATTTCTACCCCGACTTGATGAAATTGTCTTTGGCGTCCGGCTTGAGGACGTTCATATCTAAACATAGGACCTTTATACCAGAGTTTAACCGGAGCTGAGAGTCTGTGCATCCCGTTTTCAATAAATGCACGAACAACCCCTGCTGTATTTTCAGGTCTTAATGTTAAACTTCTTTCACTTTTTTCAAAAGTGTACATTTCTTTGTTGACAATATCAGTGGTATCTCCCACTCCTCTTGCAAACAATTCGGTTGCCTCAAAAATGGGTGTTCTTATTTCGCCGTAACCTGCGTTAGAAAAGATTTTTCTTGCATTATCTTCCAATTTATACCACAGATTCATTTCCTGAGGTAATATATCTTTTGTTCCTTTTTGTACTTTTATAATATTAGCCATAATCTTCCTATTCCGATAAAATAACAGCTCCGTTTCCCTCTACTTTTAATGTTCTGATATCTGCTCTGACACTCAGATTATCCATAACCTCTTGTGTTGTGGATACAACTTTATCAAGAACATTGTATTTTGAAATAATTAACATAGATGATCCGGCTCCGCTAAGTACGCAACCTAAGATATCATCTTCATGCTTGAAGGCTTGATTAAGTTCTTTTAACCCGGGAACAAGTTTTTCTCTGTAAGGTTGATGAAGTTTATCCGTTAATGCAAGTTTCATTAGTTCCGTATCATGATCTTGTACGGCTTTGATAAACATCCCCATACGTTTTAAATTAAAGACTGCATCCTCAATTGGTACTTCTTTTGGGATTACGGATCGTGAAATTTCTGTTGCAAGTTCAACATCAGGAATACAAACCGTTATCGCCCATTCATCAGGCCAATCAATTTTTCTGTATACAATACTGCCATCACTTTCCAGTGACGACATAACCAACCCGCCAACAATAGCAGGTGTAACATTATCAGGGTGACCTTCGACCTCAGTTGCGATAGATAAGAGCGCCGACTCATCAGCAGGCCTGCCTAGTAATTCATTCGCGGCAATAAGCGCGCCCACAATAACTGCAGCAGAACTTCCCAATCCTCTTGTAACAGGAATAGAGGTTTGTACATTTATTTTTAATTCCGATGGAGTCTGCCCGATAGAATTATAAAGCATTTCCACTGCTTTATAAATTACACTGTTTTCATCTCTTGGTATGTGGTCAATTATAAGATTATCAACATCAACCTCGTCAGAGATTATATTTATTTCAACTCCCGTCCCCGGAAGAACAGTTTCATCTATTGTAACTGTATTATATATAGGTAAAGCCATCCCAAGACAATCAAATCCCGGTCCTATATTTGCCGATGTAGCAGGAACTTTTACACTTACTTTCACTTGAATAATTCTCCTCTATGGGTATATTATACCAAAAATATAATTTTGGTTACGATATCTCGCTAAAGCATTCCTGCACTTGTTTTCCCGAACTTAGCCGATAAATCATCAATGTGGTGTACAAAGTATACATAAGATTCCAAATCTTTTTGATCTAAATCAATAATCGCACCCCAATCAGAACGACCGTGATGGGCTGCTATCATTTTTGCAACTTCTTTAAATCCTGCATTCATACACAATGAATACGCATATTGTGAGTGTGTAAACCACTCTTTTTTGAAGGTTTCATCATAATCAATTAATCCATTTTCTGAATCAATTGTGTATTCATAAATTTTACCGATATCATGTAATGCGCAAGCAGCAACCGCTTTATCCTCATTTATATTTTGGAACGATTGTTTTATCACAAGTTTAGCTAATTCAATACACTCTAATGTATGCACAACAAGTCCGCCTATATAATTGTGGTGCACGGATTTAGCAGCTGGTGACATTTTTATTTCTTCTTTATGTTCTGCGTAATATCCGATTACAAAAAGTCTTAATTTATCATCTTTTATTTGTTCTAAATGAGTAATAATTTTATTAAAAGTTTCTTCCCGTTCATCATCTGTTAAACCCATTTTAGCTTCTTTTATGAGTTCCAGTGATGAAATCAAACAGTTATTAAATCTTTCATTAAAAGTTGCTGTAACTATCCGTACTAAATTCCCGACTCTAAATAGTTTAACGTCAAGTCTGTTTATTGTTTCTTCCCACATTATACAGTTTAATGTGGTTTCATCTTCTGTGTTTTTTAGTTGAAGTTTCCCCATTTTTGTTCCGGCTTTTGTATCGCCTACACTGTATGATAAAACTTCATATATTGCTGTTGTGCTAAACATTTGTATAACCTCTCTTAATTCTTTTTACGGTCTATGATTTTGTTATCGTTATTCCACTTGAACGATTCTCGAATTTCTTTACCAATTTTTTCAATAAGAAGATTTTTATTTTCTTCTCTTAGTTTGTTAAAGACTTTTCTGTCACCGTTTATATCGTTTAGAAATTCTTCCGCAAATTCTCCAGATTGAATATCTTTCAGGATTTTTCTCATTGCATTTTTAGATTCTTCCCCTATTACTTTACCCCCACGGGTCATATCACCGTACTCTGCTGTGTTTGAAATAGAATAATACATATCACCAATACCGCCTTGATTAATCAAATCAACAATCAGTTTCATCTCGTGACAGACTTCAAAATATGCCATATAAGGCGAATATCCTGCTTCTACTAACACTTCAAATCCTGCTTTTATAAGAGCTGAAACCCCGCCGCAGATAACTGTTTGTTCCCCAAACAAATCTGTTTCGGTTTCTTCTCTGAAGGTTGTTTTAATTATACCGGCTCTACCTGCGCCAATTGCAGATGCGTAAGAAAGCGCAACCGCCAAACTGTCTCCTGTCGGATCTTGTTCTATCGCAACAAGTGAAGGCACCCCTTTGCCTTGAACATACTCACTTCTAACAGTATGTCCGGGACCTTTCGGAGCTACCATTATAACATTTACCCCATCTGGCGGAACAATCTTCTTAAAATGAATATTAAACCCGTGTGAAAACATCAAATATTGACCTTCTCGCAGATTAGGCTTTATTTGTTCTTCGTATACTTTTGCCTGTATCTCGTCCGGAATAAGGATTTGAACGATATCAGCATATTTTACGGCATCTTCAATTGTCGTTGTTCTAAATCCGTAATCTTTTGCTTTCATATCGGACTTTCCGCCTAAACGTAACCCAAGAACTACATCACAACCGCTGTCTTTAAGGTTCATTGACTGTCCGTAACCCTGTGAGCCAAAACCGATAACAGCAATCTTTTTTGACTTAATAAGTTCCGTATCAATATCTTTATCTAAATATATTTTTAAACTATCCATAATCCCTCTTTTATAGATTTGTCCTCATCTTTAATCATAATACAAAAAACAAAATATTACATATTTGAAAAATCAAGTAACGCTCGTATATCCATTTCAAAAGCATAAGCTATTTGAGCAACCGTTTCAATCGTCGGTGACATTTGATTTCGTTCAATCTTGCCAATTGTATTTTTGTTCAAATTACAATATTCACTAAGTTGCTCTTGCGACCAACTTCGTTTTACACGTTCTAATTTAATTTTTAATGCCAAATTTTTGGATATTTCTTTACAATAGTTATTCATATAATTATTATAATAGTTTCTTGACACATTATATTCAACATAATATAATAAGCTCAAAAATACGTATTGTATTATATGACTTATTATAGTGGTTTAAAAGGAGTAATTTATGGACGAGAACATGGAAGAAAGATTAAATATGATAGAATCACAAATAAGGATAATAGATACCCTTATACGAGCAGTTGAAACAAGTTTATTTGGAGTTGCAGAATTGGAAGATAAAGATGCAGGATGCATTTTCTCTGTTTTAAGAGAAAAAGTAAACGAACTTAAACTTGATTATAATGTCATAATTAAGGATTTGCATATTTAGTTTCAATCAAACAAAATGTTTTGTAATTCTATTTAACTCTTTCAACAGCCGCATCAATCAGCCCTTGGAATAATGGATGAGGTCTTTCCGGTCTTGATTTGAACTCAGGGTGGAATTGCGCAGCCACAAACCAATCATTATCCGGCAATTCAACCATTTCCGCCAACATACCATCAGGTGACATGCCTGAAAATACAAGACCTTTTTCCTGAATCTTATCTAAATACTCATTGTTTACTTCATATCTGTGTCTGTGACGTTCGGAAATCTTTGTTGTACCGTAGGCTTTGTTTGCAACGGTGCCTTTTTTGATTACACAATCGTAAGCTCCAAGCCTCATAGTTCCGCCATAACCTTTTACACTTTTTTGCTCGGTCATAAGGTCAATAACAGGGTGAACGCAACCTTCATCAAATTCTTTTGAATTTGCATCTTCAAGTCCTACGACATTTCTTGCATATTCAATAACAGCACATTGCATGCCTAAACAGATGCCTAAAAACGGAAGGTTATTCTCTCTGGCGTAACGTATTGCATTGAGTTTTCCCTCAATTCCCCTTACTCCGAAACCCCCAGGAACAACAAGCCCATGCAAGTCTTTCATTAATTCTTTACATTTTTCATAATCAGTACATTCTTCAGAATTAATCCATTTTATATCAATCTTCGCTTCATCTTTAAACCCTGCGTGTTTCAAGGATTCAACAACAGATATATAAGCATCGGAAAGTTTAGTATATTTTCCGGCTATCCCAATTTTTATTGTTATTTTGGGATTTCTTATCTTATCAACAAGTTGTTCCCATGACTTAAGATTAGATTTTTTATCTTGAGTTTGTAATCTGTGAAGAACAACCTCTGCGAAATTCTGTTCATCAAGAGCAAGAGGAACTTCGTAAATACTTTTCATATCACGGCATTCAATAACTGCGTCTTTTGAAACAGAACAGAACAAAGCCAATTTTTCTTTTTCAGTCTTTGGAATTGGTTTGGAAGTTCTGCAAACCAAAATTTCAGGTTGAAGTCCGTAACTTCTTAATACATTAACACTGTGTTGTGACGGTTTAGTTTTAAGTTCGCCTGAAGTTGGCAAATATGGCAGCAAGGTACAGTGGATGTTTATTGCATTACCAAACCCTGCTTCTGTTTTGAATTGTCTGATCGCTTCAATAAACGGCAACCCTTCTATGTCACCAATAGTTCCGCCAATTTCTATGATATGAAAATCTGTATTAAATTGTTTTTGTGCTTTTGAAATTCTTGATTTAATTTCATTAGTAATATGAGGGATAGTTTGAACGGTTGCTCCCAAATAATCACCTCTGCGCTCTTTTGCAATAACAGTTTGGTAAACACTTCCGGAGGTTACATTAGATAATTGGCTAAAATTAGAATCAATAAATCTTTCATAATGTCCGAGGTCTAAGTCTGTTTCTGCACCATCATCAGTTACAAAAACTTCGCCGTGCTGAAACGGACTCATTGTTCCGGGGTCAACATTTATATATGGGTCAAATTTTTGGATTGCAACACTGAAACCTTTTGATCTTAAAAGTTTTCCTAATGATGCACCAATAATACCTTTCCCGAGCGAACTGACTACCCCGCCGGTTATAAAAATAAACTTAGTCATACAAATATCCCCTTTTTAGTGAATAGTGAATAGCGAACAGTTGATGATAAAACAGGACAAACCTTATATATTTACCATCCCTAATTGATTTTAGGAACTTTAAAGAACCCGTCTTCTTCGTCAGGTGCATTTTGCATAAGTTCTTCTTTTGTCTGTTCATACTTAACAGTATCTTCTATTACGACATTTACAAAATCAATTGCATGAGCCATGGGTTCAACATTACTTGTATCAACCTCATTCATTTGCTCAACGTATTTTAATACATCACCTAATTGTCCTGCATATTTTTCTTTTTCTTCTTCCGTAAGCTCCAGTCTTGCAAGTTTTGCAACGTGTTCAACATCTTTTACCGTAATCATAATTAATTCTCCATTTCTATAATTCTATTACAAATAGTGAATAGTTGATAGCGATTAACACAGATAATAAGAAAATTTTTACATAATTTAAAATGTCTAACAAATAATAAAAAACATGTAAATTACCTTTCTGATAGTTTGTTTTTAGCTATTTGGCTAATTAACAAACCATCGGTTTTTTTGTTTAATATGAGTATTAAATCTTTTTCATACTTCCAGCTATTCTTAATTCCAAGAGTCGAGATTTCGACTCTTTTCTTTTGGGGTAGGGGTAGGGGTAGGGGTAAATGTAAATGTAAATGATATAATAATATGAATATAGATACATGATAAGGACAATAAAAAAAGAGGAATTTTTTCCTCTTTTCTTTTGTTTATCTTTTTAAGATTAACCTAAGAATCTTAACCAGATATATCCGGATGATAGCAATAGTGAAACTATCATACAGAATACCCCGTATTTAAGATAACTCATAAATTCAATAGGGTGACCTTTAGATGCTGATGTTTCTGAAACAATAACATTAGCAGCAGCACCGATAATTGTCATATTCCCACCTAAACATGCTCCCAGTGACAAACACCACCACAATGGTAATGCAAATGCCTGACCTTTGACAGATGCAATTTCTGCTATCATAGGAGTCATTGTTGCAGTATAAGGAATATTGTCAATTATACCCGATAAAAGTCCTGAACCCCAAAGTATAACCATAGAAGCCAAAGACTGAGAACCATGGGTCACATCAATGAGCCATTTTGCCATTATCTCGATACCGCCTGCTTTTTCAAATCCGCCGATAATAACAAACAATCCGATAAAGAAAAAGATTGTACTCCACTCAACATCTGTTAAAATATCCGTTGGTTTTTCAAAAAGCAATAAGAAACTTGCCCCTGCCATTGCACATACACTTGTTTGGATATGAGTTATGTCGTGTGTGACAAATCCAAGTATTACAAGGGATAAAACACATAAAGAACGAATCATTAGTCCTTTATCCTTGATTGTTCCGGAATTATCTAAGTTTGCAACTTCTTCCATTCTTTCAGGAGTAGTCACTAGTTTTTTTCTAAAGATAAACAGCATGCAACCGGTTACAACAAGGAATATGACAGCAACAATACCTGTTAACTCATTTATGAAATCCATAAATGATAACCCTGCTGCGCTGCCGATAATAATATTAGGAGGATCTCCAATAAGAGTTGCTGTCCCACCAATATTTGATGCCATAATTTCAGTAATCAAAAATGGTATCGGATTAATATTCAATTTATCCGCAACGATAAATGTTATCGGCATAACAAGAATAACCGTCGTTACGTTATCTAAAAATGCAGATGCAACGGCTGTAAATAATGCCAAACAAAATAAGGTTGTTTTTGGATGACCTTTTGTTTTTCTGAGCATTTCTGTTGCAATCCAGTTAAACATACCGCTTCTTGTTGCAATAGATACGATTATCATCATTGATACAAGCAAGAATATCACATTCCAATCAACATAATTGATAAAATATGCATCTTGTAAAACTCCGTCAATTTTCGCATTCTGCCCCAAAAGCCCAAGCAAAAGAGTAACAGATGCCCCCAAAAGAGCTACCGTAACTTTAGGAATCTTTTCGGTAGCTATAAAAATATACGCAAGGATAAGTATTGATGTTGAAATAATCAATGCATTTGCTTGCGCAAAAGCTAATAATGCTTCCATAAATTTCTCCTCTTAAATGTCTATACAAGTTTAGTCTAACATGAATATACTCTATGATAAATAATATTCTTTTTCTTATAATCCTTACATGTGTTTGGTATTATTAATTTACTCTGATAAATAATTTAAATATGCTATAATTATTCTTAGGAAAATTTTTAGACTTTATTATTTGGAGTAAGAATGAAAAAAATATTATTAATCGGAATTATTTTACTAAGTTTTATACAAACTACACTTGCCTCGCAAATCTCCTGTGACAAAAGTGATTTTATAAAAGTATCAAGCATAATATATGATGCAGCCTATGATATACGTTATTATTCTGATAACAACTTTACGGGTAAAAGAATCAGAGGTTATAATGCCCCTATTGCATACATGACAAAAGAAGGAGCAAATGCCCTATTAAATGCAGCCAATGATTTAAGGAAACAAGGCTATAGAATTTTAGTGTGGGATTCTTACAGACCTCAAAAAGCAGTAGATAATTTTGTTGAATGGATAAATAATCCAATTGATGATGGTGACAAATCGTTCTATCCAAACCTTAAAAAATCTGATTTAATAAAAGGACAATATATTGCTGAAAAATCAGGGCACTCAAGAGGTTCTACAATAGATTTAACTCTAATAAAGAAAGACGGGTCTTTTGTTGATATGGGCGGAACATTTGATTTATTCAGTGATATTTCACATCCCGATTATAAAAAACTTTCAAGGGAACAAAAGAAAAACAGAAAAATTCTTCATGATGCAATGATAAAAGCGGGGTTTAAAGGAATAGATTCTGAATGGTGGCATTATACATTAGTTAATGAGCCATATCCTGACACATACTTTGATTTTGATGTTGAATAATTAAATTTTAATCAAGATTTTAACACATCTATCGCATAATCAACATTTCCAAATGGTGCGCTTACCTGAAATCCCTGAATAGAAGAAGCGATTTTTTCTTTCATCTCAAGTGCAATTTCAAGTCCGATTTTTATACCGTCTTCTTTAGTGTTTGCTTTTGCCATTCTCTCTATAATACTATCCGGAACAACGACCCCCGGCACTTCTGTCTTTAAAAACATTGCATTTCTGTAAGAAATCAACGGCCATATACCCGCTACAATAGGAGGTATCAGATTATCTGATTTAATTTGTTTGAGTTTGTCTATAAATCTAAAAAGACTGTCTGCGTCAAATACAGGCTGAGTAATAATATATTCAGCACCGGCCTCTATTTTATTTTTTAAGTGGTTTATTTCTTTATCAATATCCAGAGCACAAGGATTAGCTCCAACTCCGATTAAAATTGATGTAGGAGGATTAATAACATTCCCCGCTATATCATAACCATTGTTCAAATTATGAACAACTGTCGTTAACCCAACTGAATCAACATCAAAAACAGCAGTCGCATCAGGATAATTTCCCAGTTTCGGTGGATCTCCGGTTACTATTAAATAATTTCTTAATCCACCGGCAAATCCGCCAAGTAAATCTGACTGCATACCTATAAGATTTCTGTCCCGACAACAATAGTGTAAAATAGTTTCCATGCCTGTTTCTTTCTCTATCATAAGAGCTGTCACTAAAGGAGAAATTCTTGAACTCGCTCTTGGCCCGTCGGGAATATTTATTGCGTCAATCCCTGCACGCTTACATTTTTTCACTTTTTTTATAACCTCTGTCAAATCAGTTGAACGTGGAGGGGTTATCTCTATTGTGGTTGCGTGTTTATCCGAAAACAACTTTCTTGCAAATTTGCTTTTTTCGAGGGGTAATATTGGTGTTATTTGGATTTGATTTATTGAATTTTCGATTATTTTAATCTCTTTTTTTTGAGTAGTTATTGATTTAATTGCCTTTGACATTTCTTCAATATGAGATTTATTTGTTCCGCAGCAGCCGCCAACCCCTCTGACACCAAGTTCTATATAATGCTTTGCATAAGTTGTAAAATATTCGGGCGTGTTCATATATATTGTTCTACCCTCTAAATTTTGAGGAGTACCGGCGTTTGGCTGAACAATAAGAGGTTTACTTATATTGTTAATAACCTTTTTTACGGCACTCAACATAGCATGAGGACCTATTGTGCAATTAAGTCCTAAAATATCAATATTTTCCGAATTATCAAGTCGTTTTAAAGCCGTAAGAATATCCAATCCTTCAGGGGTTTCAAGTTCTTTTCTGGAAGTTATTGAAGCTATAACAGGAATTCTAAAAGTTTTTGCAATTTTTGTCCCTAACAACAACTCTTTCAGGTCAAAGAAAGTTTCAAATATTATCCCATTAACCCCTGAATTGACAAGAGTTTTTATTTGTTCATAATAACTTTCTTCTATTTCCTTTATATTCTCACTTGTAAGAATAGAGCCTAAATTCAGTCTTGAGCCGACAGAGCCCAGAACATAAATATTATCTCCAGCAACAGATTTCGCTATTTCAACGCCTGCTTTATTAATATCATAACATTTACCCCCTAATCCGAATTTTTTTAATTTTATACTGTTTGCACCAAAAGTATTTGTAAGAATAACATCAGCTCCTGCATCAACATAACCTTTATGAATATCTCTAATAATATCAGGATTAGTAAGGTTTAATTCTTCAAAGCAAGTATTGACAAAAAAGCCTCTGGAATAAATTTCCGTTCCCATAGCTCCGTCAAACACAAGCGGGTGTTCCTTTAATTGCTCTATAATATTTTTCATTTTTGGTATTCTTTCCTGATATTTTCCTGTTCCTGCCTGATTTTATTTATAAATTTCGTATCTTTTAAAACAATCTTTTGAGCCACGACTCCCGCTTCTGAAGCATTTGTTGTATGAACAACCAACCCGTTATAGTTTGGAGCAATTTTTATAGCTGTATGTTTTTTGCTCGTTGTTGCTCCTCCAACCATCAATGCAGGAAGTTTAAACCCTTCTTTTTCCATTTGAGATGCAACATTCTGCATTTCATCTAATGATGGAGTAATTAACCCTGAAAGCGCAACTATATCTGCGTTATATTCTTTTGCGGATTTTAAAATATCCGCACAATTGACCATAACTCCCAAATCAATTACCTCAAAATTATTACAGGTGAAAATGAGAGAAAGAATATTTTTGCCGATATCGTGTACATCTCCTTTAACTGTTGCCAAAACAATAGTTCCGAGTTTCTTTTTGGTATTTGCTCTGTCAAACTTATTCTGCAATTTATCAACAATTTCTTTCATTATACGGGAAGATTTAACAACCTGAGGAAGAAACATTTTACCTTCGCTAAATCGTTCACCTATTGTGTTCATCCCGTCTAGCAGAATTTTTTCAATAATATCAATCGGAGTATAAATTTTCAGAGCATCTTCTAAATCAATATCTATATAATCCAACTCCCCGCATATAAGTGCGTGTTTAATTCTGTTTTCAATCGACTCATTTCTCCACTCTTGATTTATTATGTTATCACAAACAGCCTTACCATTATCATTTATCCCTTCCTCTTGAGCGTAAGATAAAAGTTTTTCACCTGCCTCATCCGAACGGTTCAAGACAACATCTTCAACAAGTGTTCTTAACGGCTCCTCAATATCGTCATATCTCATCAACATGCCGGCATTAACAATCCCCATATCAAGCCCCGCATTTATAGCATGGTATAAAAATACTGTATGAATAGCTTGTCTTATTTTATTCATTCCCCTAAATGAAAATGATATATTACTGATTCCGCCTGAGAACTTTGAATATGGGAATTTTGATTTAAGTATTTTTAACGCTTCAATGAAATTTACCGCATTGTCGTTATGTTCTTTCATGCCTGTCGCAAGCGGAAATACATTCAAGTCAAAAATAATATCCTCAGGCGAAAAATGACAAATTTCCGTCAATATTTTATAAGAACGTGAAACAATTTCTACTCTATCATTTACCCCTGTAGCCTGACCGTTTTCATCAAATGCCATCACTACAACTTGCCCGCCTAAATCTTTTATATAATTGGCTTGCCTTATAAACTCTTTTTCACCGACTTTTAGACTGATAGAATTAACAATAGGACGTGACTGAATACATTTCATTCCAGCTTCAATAACTTCAAAATCCGATGAATCAATCATAAACGGTACTTTTGAAATATCAGGGTCGCTTGATATAAGGTTCAAAAATGTTGTCATATCGGATTTTGTATCGGATAAGTCTGAATCCATACAAATATCAATTATATTTGCACCACGCTCTATTTGAGTCCTTGCTATATTTAATCCTTCATCAAAGTTCTTTTCCTGAATAAGTTTTGCAAACTTTTTTGAACCTGTGACATTTGTTCTTTCACCGATAACAATAAAATTTGATAAATCATCAAATTCATAAGCCTCAAGTCCGCAGGGGGTAAATACAGATTTCTTTTTAGCAGGTATGTGCGGTTTGTATTGTTTTAACCGTTCTGAAATTAATTTTATATGCTCAGGTGTTGTTCCGCAGCACCCCCCGGCAATATTTAATAACCCCTGTTGTGCAAGGTTTTCATACCCATCTGCTAATTCCTCAGGGTTTCCGTCATATCCTCCAAACTCATTTGGTAATCCTGCATTTGAGTATATTGATATTCCGCATTCGACATATTTACTCAATTCCTTAATATAAGGACTCATTCCATCTATTCCCATTGAACAATTCAGACCTATTGTAAGCGGATTTGCGTGTTTAACACTGTGATAAAATGCTTTTAAAGTCTGCCCAGATAATGTTCTGCCTGATTTATCCGTTAAAGTTGCTGATATCATAATTGGAATATCTTTGTTTTTAGTTTGTAAAACCTGTTTAATTGCATAAATAGCGGATTTAACATTAAGCGTATCAAAAGCTGTTTCTATAAGTAATAAATCAACACCTTCATCAACAAGTATTTCAACTTGCTCTTTGTAACACTCAACAAGCTCATCAAAGGATACATCTCTGTATGCAGGATTCATTACATCAGGAGAAATAGACGCAGATTTGTTTGTCGGGCCGATTGAGCCTGCAACAAATCTTGGTTTATCTAAAGATGAATATTCTTTAGCCAGTTTTTTTGCGAGTCTGACAGATTCCCTGTTCATTTCTCTTACATAAGATTCTAGCCGGTAATCTTTTTGAGATATTGAATTTGCACTAAAAGTATTAGCTTCAATAATGTCTGCGCCTGACTCTAAATACGCTCTATGAACCTGTTCAATAGCTTCCTGATTAGTTATTGATAAAAGTTCATTGTTCCCTTTTAAATCAATCTCCCAATTTTTAAACTTTTCGCCTCTGTAATCAGATTCAGAAAGATTCTGTTTTTGGAGCATAGTTCCCATAGCGCCATCAAGAATAAGAATCTTATTTTTTAAAATATTTCTTATACAATTTTCCATTTTCCGCTTTCTTTTTGGGAATTATGCAACAGATTTTACAATAATTGGAATAATGCTTTCTATCAACGAAATAAAAAACATAAGAAACACAATAACTGCAACCGTTTTTTGAATATCAGAAAATAAAAACATTTTTTTGTCTTCACGATATTCTCTTATACCGTCATATTCTTTACCATAAGGCTGAACAGGAAGCTGTTTTTCAATTTCTTCTAACACATTTGAAAATTTTATTTTGATAAGCATATTATATGAATCCATATTCATCCACCACAAAATTGAACAACTCATTCCAAGAATTGCAAGAAGTGAACACAACGGAATCCCATAAGCAAAAGTAATACTTTTGGTGAGATAAACCAAAATTAAAAGAACGATTGATAAAACCATATAAAACCGGTTTATTCCAAAACTCCTTGTTATAAAACTCTCTTTCTGTTCTGAGTATAATTTGTATTGCTGAAATATAATATCCTGTTCGCTCATTGTTTCTCCTTGCTTATTAACTCTGAATTGCTATGCGGCTTCTTTCCGCTCAAAATAATATAATTCTATTAAATATCTTAGTGCCCTAGTGCCTTAGTATCCTAGTAGCCTCTATGCATTTACCCCCATTAGTTCGTCGAACTCTTTTTCATCAAGAGTTTCTCTGTCAAGAAGGGCTTTTGCTATGTATTCAAGTTTATCTCTGTTTTGGGTTAACAACTCTTTTGCTATTGCATATCTTTCATCAATAATCTTCTTAACTTCTTTATCGATTTCTGCAGCAATTTCTTCCGAGAAATCTCTGGAGTGCCCAAAATCTCTACCCATAAATACGTGTTCCTGAGATTTCCCGTAAGTAAGATTTCCCATTTTATCGCTCATCCCGTACATTGTAACCATTTTTCTTGCAAGTTCGGATACTTTTTCTAAATCATTAGAAGCGCCTGTTGTAACAGATTCCGGACCATAAATAATTTCTTCAGCGACCCTTCCACCAAGAGTCATTGTTATTCTGTCTAACAACTGGGATTTTTTCATTGTTAAATAATCTTTTTCAGGTAAGGTCATTGTAATACCCAAAGCCATACCACGAGGGATTATTGAAACCTTGTGTAACGGATCGCAACCTTTTAATAATTTTGCCAAAAGTGCATGACCAACTTCGTGATAAGCAGTATTTTCTTTTTCTTCATCAGAAATAATTCTGCTTTTCTTTTCAGGTCCTGCCATAACTTTGTCAATTGCTTCTTCTAAATCAGGCATTTCTATTTGTGTTTTATCATAACGAGCCGCCAAAAGCGCAGCCTCGTTCAACAAATTTTGCAAATCAGCACCGGTAAACCCGGGAGTACGTTTTGCAAGCACTTTTAAATCGACCTCAGGTGCGAGCGGTTTATTTTTAGCGTGAACTTTTAATATTTGTTCTCTGCCCAAAACATCAGGCTTATTTATAACGATTTGTCTGTCAAATCTCCCCGGTCTTAATAGTGCATTATCTAAAATATCCGGTCTGTTTGTTGCAGCTATCACAATAATATTCGTATTCTTATCGAACCCGTCCATTTCAACTAACAATTGGTTAAGAGTTTGTTCTCTTTCATCATGTCCGCCGCCAAGACCTGCGCCACGCTGACGACCGACTGCATCAATTTCATCTATAAAGATAATACAAGGCTGATGTTTTTTTGCCTGATCGAACAAATCACGAACACGACTAGCACCGACCCCGACAAACATTTCAACAAAATCAGAACCGCTTATCGAAAAGAATGGAACTCCGGCTTCTCCTGCAACAGCCTTTGCCATAAGAGTTTTACCTGTCCCAGGAGCACCAACTAAAAGTACACCTTTTGGGATTTTTGCGCCAAGTTTTATATATTTGTCGCTATGTTTTAGAAAATCAACTATTTCCTCAAGCTCTTTCTTTTCTTCATCAATCCCAGCAACATCATCAAATTTTGTTTTTACCTTGCTGTCTAAAAGCATTTTAGCCTTACTTTTCCCAAATGACATAGCCTGAGAACCGCCGGCTTGAATACTTCTTGCCATAACCACAAGAAAGATTATGAACAACAGCGGTAATATCAAAGACCCGAATAATCCAAGCATTTGTGATGATTCGCTTGGTTTTTTTACATTTATATCAACGTTATTTTTTTCTAACTTGTTCATTAAATCTGCAGAATTTGGAACAAGTACATGATATTGTAAAGTCGGAGTCTGAGAGGTTGAGCCCATTAAAGACTCATATTTCGAGGTAGATTTAGGTGTTTCAGGTTGTTTTTTAGGTACAGCAGTTACAGAGTTTTTATCTATCGTAACGCTTTTTATCTCACCGGCATTCAGTTTTTGAACGAAAGTAGTGTATGATATATCGGTTGTTTGGGTTGTTGAACCTGCAAACAGCATTGAAATAAACGCTAGTACCATAATACCTAATACAACATACATACCGATAGATTGATTTTTATTCATATATTTCCCCTACATAATTCTATTTATCAAACTATAAATAGTATATCAGAAAAAGGGGTAAATATAAAGTTTGTCCACATTTTTCCATGAAAAGAATAAATGGGTAATTGTAAAATTTATCCACGTTCTTATATAATAGGTAAATGTTAAGTTTGTCCATTTTTTCTATAAAAATAGGAAATTTCTATTTTGCACTTACATTTTAATTATATATACTTAATTTGTATTTTTAAGTATAATTATATTATGAGTAGAGTAAAATTATTAGGTTATGAAATCGACACATACAGCTTTGAAGGCGCAATAGAAAAGGGCTTGGAGCTTGAAATCCAAGATAAAGTTTCACAAGTTGTCACAATCAACCCCGAAATGTTCGACTGTGCAAAAATTGACCCTGAATTTGCACAGATTCTTAAAACAGCCGAAATGGTTATCCCTGACGGAGTTGGAGTAAAACTTGGTCTAAAAATCATGAATAAAAATGTTGACAGAATAGCGGGAGTGGATTTTGCAAAAAGAATGTTGGAAGAATCTGCAAAACAAAATTTGCCTATTGCCTTAATTGGCGCAAAACCTGAGGTTTTAGAACTTGCCCGCAAGAATTTAGAACAGGAAATTAACGGATTAGACATCGTCTTTGCTCAAGACGGATATTTTAAAGATGATGAACAAGTCATAAACGAATTAAAATCGACAAATGCACGTCTGATATTAGTTGCACTGGGTTCGCCTAAGCAAGAAAAATTTATCAAAAAAGCAAGAAATATCCTTAATTGCGGGCTAATGGTCGGAGTTGGTGGAAGTTTTGATGTATGGTCAGGCATGGTTGAGAGAGCACCTGAAATATACCAGAGGTTTGGAATTGAATGGCTTTACCGCACAATTAAACAACCTGAAAGATTTAAAAGAATTTTTCCGACATTACCGTTATTCGTTTTAAGGGTAATCAAACAAAAATTGGGATTATAAACAAATTGAGGATTATAAACTGATTTTAGTAAAACTGCATACCTGCATTGTATGCTTATTGATTTTATTAAGGTTTATAATTTTGTTCTGCATATTTCTTATACCTTATTTTATAAAAAACAAAAAATAGTTTGCATTACTTAACATTACATCACGAAATCTGATTAGAAGAGCAACACCTTGATAGTAAAATAAGACAAATGAGGCGTTCAAATCAAATATTGCGAAATGTTACAGAAGGATGTTATAGGGGTTGAAAAAATGGGAACATGATAAATAATAAAAGTGGAGTAT
>CACZPS010000150.1 GCA_902783125.1 uncultured bacterium
AAACAGTTTGCTTAAGTTCACTCACTTTATCGGCTGAAACTGTTTAAAACTACCGCTCCGTCTTTCCGGAGTGTCAGATTTTAATTTTTTCGCACCGAGTCTCACTCGTTGCCTCAACAAGCGTCATCTATACCGGCTATTTATTGGCTTAACGCAACCCCGGTCCTATTTTTGTGGTCAGAAAATAGGAACCGACTGTTCTCGTACAGTGTCATAAACGCACTTCGCTATCGTCGTAGTGCAGCCCGCCGCTTATCTTGCGTGAATATGGCTCCTCAGTAAGCAGTAAACAATGGTCACCTTCTTTTGTACCATTCGTAAAGAATGTTATGTTCTTATAGAGAGGGATAAACCCGAAAGTTTATCCCCAAATATAAAAACACAGTTTAATTGCGTAATTATCTTTTTCATAACGTTCCGCTTGCATATCTCATCAAGCCTGGTGTTTTTTCATTACCAGGCGCTGTTTATAGCCTTCGCCCGACACTTCGGTTGTCAATCTCCATGCCTGCTACTTAGCATCAGTCGGCTTACTTATTCAATTGTCAATGTGCTCCCTTATTATTCGTTTTTTTTGCACCACTCAACAGTGGGCAACAATACTTTTTTATGCAGTCTTTTCGGCCTGCATTTCTTCAAAAAGATACTCAAACGGCTTATCAAAAAATTTGCATATAATTTTGATTTCCGTGATATTAAAATCTGTTATCCCATTCATCTTCGCCCAAAACGTGTTATAGGCAATTCCCAAATACTTTGCCATATCGCCTTTTGAACATCCTTTTCTTGTCATTTCCGCTAATAGATTTAAGTACATATTTGTTATCCTTTTTGAATAATTATTTTTTTAATATTCATTTTATTGAACATTATAGACACGATAATAATTCATAATTTTGAATATGTCAAGTTGTAATTTTTCAAAACCATGAATATAATATTAATAAATTGTTAAAAAATGTTCCAAAATTTGAACTAATAATGAATAATATAGTTAATAAGTTGAATGTAAAGGAATGTTAAAATGTCAAAATTAAGCAAAGAGAAAATGAACGAGTTAAAAAAACTGTATCATGTAAACTTTAGTCAAATGGGCAAAGCATTAGGGAAGAACGCCAACAGTTTAAGTAAATTGTTCACGGATGAACGACCTAACCCCCAAATTGATCATTTAATTGAACTTGCAGATTACATGGGATGTACTGTTGATGATTTTATCGAATACGATAAAGGTCAGATAGGTTTCGATAAAGACAAACGTATCACTCAAATATCTCAGTGGATATACGAAAATGATACTTTGCACCGTCTTTTGAAGTACTGCAAAGACTTATCAAAAGATGAATTAAAAGCTTTGATAAATGTAGTAACTACGTTCAAAGAACAACCGTGGATACAATAGAAAGGAGTTGAAATGAACATCAAAGAAACATTAAAAAACAGGAATGATTTACTATTACAATTTTTCGGCATGAAAAAGTCTATAAAACTTTATTTAGCGATATTTTTACTTGTTTGTTTTTATAAAATATCTATACCTGCTCTCGTTCTTTGGTATATTCTTCCTGTTGAAAAATTCGCAGATACAAAGAAAAAAGCAGTTATTTCTATGACGGTTTTTGCCTTATTATCTCTGTTTGTAATATTTCCATTGTTTTATTCAACCGTTCATGTGTGCAAAGGTTATCATCCGATAAAGTCATATATAGCCAAACAACAACTGAAAAAACAAAATGAATTAGAATTTAAAAAAGCAAAGGCAGAATTAGAAGCCAAAGCAGAAAAAGAACGTGTCGAACTTATTGCAAAAGCAGAACAGGACTTAAATAAAATCTTTTATAAGATAGATTTTCGCCAAATGAATAAAAATGGGAATGGAATATATGATTTCTATATTACACCTCTTGCGTGGTATCAATTAAATGTGGACCAAAAACAGGCTTTATTTGAAAACTGTATGGCTTATGTTTATTTGAAAACAAACACAAAAGAAAACTATCCTAAATTCGCAACAAAAATAAAAAGTTCCACCAATGGAGAAGTTTTAGCAAAGTATTCACATAAAGGTTTCGAGTGTAAATAATGATAAAAAGACTGTTAATCATCCTAATATTCACTATCACAATCATGCCTGCTCATGCTGCACGATTTTATAAGGAATCGTATTATCAGAATGAGTGGGCGCTCAGATGGGGTGGGGTTTGCGAATATAAACTTCCTGATGGTACGAGAGTTGATGTTATGACAAAAAATTATGCCGTTGAGTTTGACTTCGCTAAAAAGTGGGCCGAGGCAGTCGGGCAGGCTCTCCATTATGGAAGAATGACCGGGAAAAAGCCTGCAATAGTTCTTATTATAGAACAACCTTCCGACTTCAAGTATTACAAACGGGTTGAGCCACTTTGCAAACAATACAATATCACTCTTTGGTATATGAAGAGTCCGATTTATTATTTGAATAAGAAAATTGAAAGTCTGAGGTGGTGGACCAATGCCTAAAGAAAAAGCCATCATTTATGCACGTGTATCATCAAAGGAACAGGAAGAGAGTGGTTTCTCTATACCTGCTCAAATTGATTTGTTGCAGCAATATTGCAAAAATCACGATTTTGAAGTTGTTAAGATATACACTGAAAACACAAGCGCCAAAGAAACAGGTCAACGGCCTGTTTATGATGAGATGATGAAGTTCCTGCGCAAGCAGAAAACAAAATATAATCTTGTTTTTGAGAAAAATGACAGAATTTTAAGAAACGAATACGACTCGGCCGATATTATCAATCTTGCGAGAACAACCCCGCACGACATACATTCACTTCGTGAAGGTTTGATTCTTAATCGTGATGCGCATCCATCACAGTTTTTTGTGTTCACAATGTATTCTGCAAACTCGTCTATCTATTCCCGGAACTTGTCACTTGAGGTACGCAAAGGAATGAATAAGGCTGCAGAACTCGGGTGGTTTCCGGGGAACTTGCCATGCGGATATAAACGAGGCGATTACATCAAAGGCGAGAAAAAGAAACGTGCCATTGAGGTTGATACATTAAAATCGGGTTATATCATCAGGGCATTCGAGTTATATTCAACCGGGATGTATTCATATCAAACTTTGGCTGACAAACTCGCTGCAGAAGGTTTTATTTACAAAAAATATCCTGTGAACAAATCAAACATTGAATACATACTTAAAAATCCATTTTATACCGGGAACTATATTTACAACGGCAAACAGTATTATACAGCGCAATACACACCTATTATATCAGAAGAATTATTCATCCGATGCAAGCGGATCCGAGAGGGTAGTTATACCCAAAAGGTGCAGGACCATGAATTCTTGTATTCAAATATGATTAAATGTTCAGAATGTGGCTGTTCTTTAGTTGGCGAGATCAAGAAAGGTAAATACATTTATTACGGATGCAGAGGTCGAAAGTGCGGACTTAAACGGTCAAAACTGCTGAAACAAGAGATTGTAGATGAATTTGTAAATAATCTGATAAGTTCAATATCGATTCCGGAAGATAATGCCCGAATGATTTTATCGCAAATAAAAAAGACCTTAAATTCAACTATAGAGTATGAAAATAAGGTCGATTGTAATATTGAAAATGAAATTCAGAAATATAGAAAAAGGTTAAGCGAGTTGTACAACGATAAACTCGACGGAACTATATCTCAGGACTTTTATATTGAGAAAAGAAACGAATATCAGAATTCGTTGGATGAATTAACACTAAAAAAACATTCAAACATTGTAGAAGTTGATGATGTCATGGAGAAAGCAAATATTTGTATCGAACTTCTGAAAAACGCACACGACAAGTATTTGGGGTATGATATGCAAAAAAAGAGATATTTCGTAAAATTGCTTGTATCGAACTTTTCTTATGACGGTCAAAACCTGCATGCCAACTTAAAAAGCACCGTCAAGATATTACTTGAAAGTGCTTGTTTTGAAAAATGGTGGGCGTTAGACTACGAAGCTCGAACTTTTATAGATGCGTTAAAAGTGGTTGATATTCACTCGTTGAGAGAGTTTTATACT
>CACZPS010000151.1 GCA_902783125.1 uncultured bacterium
AACGACAGTCCCGAGCACAAAGGAATTTCAAGACAGGTGATTAAGTGATTAAGAAATCAGAAATTCTTAGTCACTTAGTCACGGTTTACTTAGTCACTGTAAATTATAGTTTAGCGGCTTTCAGCCGCTAAACTATAATTTACTCATGCCAATTAATCATCTAAATGAATGATGAAACCACATGACAAATTTTGATATAGTATTGATGGGAGATGTTACCTAATTTGTAGAGAGGGTTTAATTTATGTTACAGGATGTATTTTATCCGCAGACTAATGGGGAGTTGTCAGAATCCATTACACAAAATTGGACTGAGCAGGCGTTGGAATGTTATAAACTTAACGGTAATTGCAAAAACTGTTCTATTGCTAAAGGCAACTATTCATTTGTTTGCCAAATGCCGAAAGTAATCGAAGTGTTAAAAACTGTTTATGGCGAGCCATCATTTGATTATTAATCTGATTTTTTATATAACAGAGAGATGTTAATTATATTTGGAAAAGAGGTAATTAACACAATTTATTGGGTGCTGCAATATCGGCACCTTTTGATTTTTTAATTATTTACTCCTGTTTACCCTTGTTGTATAATTACCGTAAGTTAAAAAGGAGAGGTATATAATGATTAAAACACCTATCAAAAAGAATATAAAAACTATTGATTTTAACTGTGATTTAGCGCAAGGTTACGGTGTATACAGAAACACATCAGAGTATGATTTTTTAGATTATGTAAGCTCTGTTAATATATCATGCGGCTTCCACGCAGGTGATCCTCAAACTATAAAAAAAGCATTACTTGCGGCGAAAGAAAAAAATATTGTTATAGGTGCTCACATCGGATATTTTGATATTCAAGGCTTTGGATACAGACCGATTGAACTGTCAGAAGATGAATTAGAATCACTGGTTGTTTATCAGGTCGGAGCGATATTGTCGTTTGCAAAAGCATTTAATCTTGATATAGAACACGTTAGACCTCACGGGGCTATGTATAAAAAGGCAAGTGAAGACTTTAGATTTGCAACTGTATTAGCCCGTTCTATCCAAAAGTGTTCTCAATGGCTCACTTATTGCGGGGCTTCAGGAGAAATTATTGAAAAAGTAGGCGAATATGTAAAAATTCCGATTTCTGAAGAAATCATTTTAGAAAAGCAGTATAATCAGGATTTATCAATTGATTGGTCACTTCCTGCAATAACTGACACAGAAGCGTGCATTAAGAGATTACAGACGATTTTACACACTTCTCAAGTTAATAATACTTCTGAAGGGCTAACTTTGGCTAACATTGATTCAATTCACTTTAGCAACAAGTATCCTAACTCTTTAGAGATTATTCAGCGAGCAAAAAGTATTATTACACCGGAACCTGTAAGATACGGCAGAGTTAAAGCCTCCGGTTGGGTTGATTAAAAGTAAAAAATGGAAAGTTGAAAGTGAAAAATTAAATCTATTCACTATTCACTTGTTTATATATTAATAGCATGAATAAGGATTTAATATTATGAAAAATATATTTAAAAACAGAATACCTAAAGATGCGGGCTGGTTAATTCCGGGATTAGAAATCAAACGTTGGTTTGCTCTTATATTTTTAGGGTCAGCGCTAATTATTGCAGGATTTTTAACTTTATCTGACCCAAGACAGGTATATGAGTTTTTGAGAAACCTTAAATCCAGTGTTAACGTGGATTTAGTTGCAGGAATATCAATACTTATGGGAGCAGTTCTTTTCTTTAAAGGCTGGCAAAAGACAAATCTATCAATGCTTGATATCCACGATGAAAAAGAAAAAGAAAATGTATTAGAAACATTATACAGAAGACGAAAACTTAATAACGGGCCTAAAATCGTTGCAATTGGCGGCGGAACAGGACTATCAATGTTATTAAAAGGAATTAAAAAAATAACTAATAATATCACAGCTGTTGTGACAGTTGGTGATGACGGCGGAAGTTCAGGAAGATTAAGAGAAGAAATGGGCGTACTTCCTCCGGGGGATATAAGAAACTGTATTGCAGCACTTGCAGATGATGAAGATTTGGTTACAAAACTATTCCAATATCGGTTTGATATGGGAGAAGGACTTAAAGGTCACAGTTTCGGGAATCTTTTCTTAACGGCGCTTTGCTCAATTACTGGTAATATGGTAAGAGCAGTAAAAGAATCAGCTAATGTTTTATCAATCAGAGGTCGTGTACTTCCTGCAACATTAGACGATATGAAACTTGCAGCAGAGATGGAAGACGGTAGAATTATCCATGGCGAATCTTCTATTCCTGAAGCGGGCGGAAAAATAAAAAGATTGTTTACAGAACCATCGGACTGCAAAGCATTACCTGAAGTTTTGACGGCTATTAAACACGCTGATTTAATCATAATGGGGCCTGGGAGTTTATACACAAGTGTTATTCCTAACTTACTGGTAAAAGAGATATCCGAAGCTATTGCAAACTCTAATGCCAAGAAAATATATGTTTGTAATATTATGACTCAACCCGGAGAAACAGATAATTATTCAGTATCAAGTCACGTCAATGCAATTCTTACACACGCCGGTTATCCTGATTTACTTGATGCAGTTTTAGTGAATAACAATATCCCACAAAACATTTCACCAAAATACGCTGAACATAAATCGTTCCCGGTTGTGTTGGATAATGAAAATCTTAATCCGACAGGGGTGAAACTTGTTTCAACTAAACTTATAGAAGAAGAAGAAAGTAAAAACGGGTTAGTAAGACATAGCTCCTCTCGTGTTGCAAGAGCCATTTATATATGGTATAAACGCAGTGAAAAAAGGGGTAATAAGAGGTAAATAAGAGGTAAATAAGGGGTAAATAAGGAGCATTTTATGCGAACACAACCGGTATCAAATCAATCATTTCAGGCAGGAAATGTATATTTAAAACAAGTGACAGAAAATAGTGTTTTAAATAAAGAAGTTCTAAAAAAAATAGCAGAAAAAAATGATGTAGATTTATGGATATCAAAAGCAAAAAATACTAAATATCTGCCTCAAAATGATATGTATACAATTACTGCCCATAAAGATTTGGAGGTTCCGCCATATACAAAACGTGGAGTTGCTGTTATATTAACTAACAAAGCAGCTGATGAAATAACTATTACTGAAAAAATATTTGGTGCTATCTTTAAGTCTTTAGAAAACCTAAAAAATAAAATATAGGAGAGCTTTAGTAAATGCTAAAAAAAACAACTATCAAAACAATACAAAAGATGAAAGCAAACGGGGAAAAAATAGCGGTTTTGACAGCTTATGATTATTCCACCGCAAAATACATAGATGAAGCGGGTGCCGATGTTGTTTTGGTAGGTGACAGTTTGGCAAATGTTGCATTGGGCTATAATTCTACTCAATCTGTCGGTATGGCAGAGATGTTAATCTTTACAGGTGCAGTTGCAAGAGGGGTAAACAGGGCGCTTGTGGTAGGTGACATGCCTTTTATGAGTTATAACATATCAATAGAAGACGGAATAAAAAATGCCGGTGATATGCTTAAGGCGGGGGCAAATGCTGTTAAAATAGAAGGCTGTAATGACTACATTTTATCATTGGTAAAAAGATTGACAGAATCAGGGATACCTGTACTTGCGCATTTAGGATTTACCCCTCAATCAATAAACACTCTTGGCGGATATTCAGTACAAGGAAAAGATACAGAGGCTGCCAAAACAATGCTTGAACAAGCTGAGAAACTGGAACAAGCAGGAGCATTTGCACTTGTGCTTGAAATGGTTCCTGAGGAAGTTGGTAAATATATAACTGAGAATATTCGTATCCCTACTATCGGAATTGGTGCAGGGAAATACTGTACAGGACAAGTTATGGTTTCTGATGATATGCTCGGAAAATTCTCAGACTATCAACCGAAATTCGTCAGAAGATATGCTGATATAAAAAACATCATTCTGGATTCAGTCAAACAATATTGCCTTGACGTTAAAAACGGTGATTATCCAAAAGAAAACGAAGTCTTTCATTCAGAACAAATAACAACTCAACGATAAAGTTTAAATTTGATATGTTAACTTTAATTGATATCATTTTGTTTTAGGGTTTTGTTAAGTGCTTTTCAAGATACAAAAATATGTTTCACTGCTGTCCATAATAAAAAGGTCAATTTTGAACTTGTCTCGGAATCATTAGAAAGGTAAACAATAATATAATTAGTATTTTATAGAACGATAGATTTTATATAATAAATCCACATCAACATCATTATTTTGAATGGCAGTTATTAATTCTTGTTTTAAGTTGTTTTGCTCTTGATATTGTGAAAACTCAAATAACTCTTGGGGTTCAACCTTCAATGCCTTGATAAGTTTTGTAATGGTTGATGCTTTAACAAAAACATTTCCGCACTCAATTTTGCTAAGATTTCTTTCTCCGACCTCAATCATTTCGGCTAATTGTTCTTGAGTAAGACCTTGTTTTATCTTTAATTCTTTAATTCTTTTGCCAAATAATTTTTTTATATCAAATTCGTTCATTATTTATCCTCTTTTTTATTCTAAATTATTTAACAAGATAAATAAGGTAATAATATGGGTTATTTTTAATTGACATAGAGCATACAATACTCTATACTCGTAATAAAAAGACTAATAAATCACAACAATAGAGCATTTTATTATGTATATGAGGTATCGTAGTGGCAACAGTAGTTAAATACAACGCAAAGAAAAGAACTTATACAGGAACAAAAGAAAATGATGTTTTAGATGCATCCATTTGGGGTTATGAGCCAATAGGCAAGATTAATATAAAAAAGAATAGGGGTTTGACTATCACAGGCGGGAATGGTGATGACAAGATAACAGGTACAGACTATAACGATACAATAAAAGGCGGCAACGGTAATGATACTATATCAGGTGGTTTTGGTGTTGATACTATCACCGGCGGAGCAGGGGTAAATGTTATAAATTATTCTAAAGGTGACGGCAACGACATTATTAACCTAACAAAAGGCGAAAACTTTACCCTTAATTTTACTGACTTGACCAAAGACGATTTGCGATTTGAATTTGCAAATAAAAACAAAGATTTAAGAATTTATACCTCAAAAACAAGTGATGACGAATATATAACGATAAAGAATTTTGTAAAAAAAGATGTTACTAATAACTCTAATAATAGAAAAGGGATATCAGATACAAGTTCGGTAGAATTAATGTTTAATAACGCTGAAAGTTCAAGAATTGATTTGAGAACAGCGACAGATTTGTATAAAACAGAAATTGTTAAAAATTATACCGGTACATGGCTTTCTGAAACAATATCTGCCGAGGATTATACTTTATATGAAACATATAAAGATCCTGATACGGGAGAAAAAGAAAGAATAGAATCGGATAATTACGCAAAAAAAGGTTTGACCATAAAAACAGGAAATGGAAATAATACAGTTACGGGTTCTTATTATTCAGATACTATTATTTGCGGAAATGGGGATGATACAATATATATCATAGGAGGTAATGATAAAATTGCCGGCGGAAAAGGCAAAAATACGTTTATTTTTGATTCTTACAAATATCATGAAGGTACTTCTACAATAACAGACGCTAAATCAGATGATATTATAAAATTTGAAGATATTAACTCTGAAGATTTACATTTTGTGCAAAACGGAAATAATCTTGAGATATTTTTCGACACATCTTATACGGGTTATTTAGACACTTTTTATAAAGATTTGCTTTCCGATAAAATAGTTATTCAAAATTATTTTAAATCTAAAGATAAAATAGATAGAATTATTGCAAAAGATAAAGAACTTTTTATATCAGATATGGATATTATGATAGTTGGAAACGGCACAATTAAAGGAACTGATGAAAGTGAAACTATTGTATCGTTTGGGAAACAGCATGCTAAAATATATAGTGGAAAAGGCAATGATAATATATTCCTTGGTGCAAAAAATAATACCATATATTTTCACGAGGGAGACGGAAACGATATAGTAAATTTTGTAATGGAATATGAGTGGGATGATAGTAACTACACTTTAGTTTTTCCTAAAGAAAGCGATTTAAGAATGGTTCCCGTATTGAAATTTTATGAAAGTGCGACTGGTTTTAGTGTATCAAAACCATACAAAATAATATATGGCGAAAGTGACTCAGTTATTTTGTGGTACAGAGGTCATGATTTTGGCGATAATGTAAAAATAAAACAAGGGAATGAAATTGATGATATTGAAGATTGTTTTTATATTCAATCACATCCGATTATTAGTGTAAAAGAAGACAATGAAACCGTTTCAGGAAATGCCAGTGGTAATGAAATAGTAATAAACGGTAATAATAATACAATATACGCCCGTGACGGGAAAGACTATATCTACGGCTGAGGTAACAATAATATCATATATGCCGGCGTGGGGAATGATTATATTGACAGTGGAAATGGGTGGCATGTTTACCCTGAACGGGGAAACGATTATATTCAGGGAACTTCCAACGCTTTTGTGCATTTAGAAAGGTTTGGCGGGCATGATACTATTCTTTCATGCAGTCCTATTTTAGTTTTTGAAAATAATATTTGTAGGATTAACAAAAATACCGGTAAGATTAACAACATAGAAATAACAAAAAATGATAACGGATATCTGATAGAATACGGCTATGATGGTAATGCTAGTGTATTAATGAAAAATGTGAATAAACTAAGATTTATGATAGGAAATAATTTTTTTACAACAGAAGATGATATTAGCTATGATACAGAAAGATTATTACAAAGTGCATACGATGAATCAGATATCAAATATTGGAAAATAGGAAGTAACACTGATGACAATATAAGTATAAGTGGTGATATTAGTCACCCATCAAGGTTTGATGGTATTATGACATTCGATGGAAAAGATATTATAAGTTGCCCAAATTATCCTATTACGTTGTACGGCGGAAAAGGAAGCGATACTTATAATTTATATACTTGGCCGGCTGAAAAAATTACAAACAGCCCTGTAATTATAAATGATTATACGGGTAGTAATGATACAATAAATATTGCATTAGAAAAATCCGCTATTAATATATATAGGAACATAGATAAAGATGGTAATTATGTCGACAAAAACTTATATATCTATTTAGATACTTACGGTGCTACGAAATATGTTGAAATAGATAATTACTTTACCGGTTATGGCAAAATAGAAAACATTAATTCACAAGCATTTGGTAAAGTTTATAGTTTTGATAATTTTTCTTTTGATAATATACAATCCGATGTTGCATCTTGGCTAAAATCAGACAGTAGAGCTTATGCAGATGTAAATGCAGTTATGTCAAGCGGAAATGAAGCAGATATCAATGCTCTTATGGCATACTTTGCTGATAATACAACATG
>CACZPS010000152.1 GCA_902783125.1 uncultured bacterium
GCTATTGGGGCAAATAAAAGGAATATAAATTAACAAGAGGGGAAATATGATAGCAAATTTTATAATAGAAAATAGTGTTGCAATATCAGCGGCGCTATTGATTATTTCATATATTTTTATTGCACTTGAAAAAGTGCCAAAGGTTACAATTGCTCTATTGGGAGCAGGCGCAACTTTGTTATTAGGCTTGGTTAGCCAAACTAAAACCGTAGGGGATGAATTAAACCCGAATTATTTTATCAACTTCATTGATTTTAATGTAATATTTTTACTTGTATCAATGATGATAATAGTCAATATAACAACAAAAAGCGGGATATTTAATTTTATTGCAAACGAACTTTTAAAACTTACAAAAGGTAAACCTATTGCTATTTTTTCAATATTGGCTATTTTTACAGCAGTTACAAGTGCATTTTTGGATAATGTGACTACCGTTATTTTAATAATGCCGACAACATTTTTTATTGCTAAGAAATTGGAGCTTAATCCGCTGCCATTATTAATCGGAGAAGTTTTTGCTTCAAATATTGGAGGAACAGCAACTTTGATAGGCGATCCTCCGAATATTATAATAGGCAGCGCTGCAGGGTTTTCTTTTATGGATTTTATAAAAGTTTTAACTCCTGTTATCGCCATAATTTTAGCTACGGTAATAGTCTTTTTGTCATTCTTATTTAGAAAAGATTTAAAAACAACACAAGATAAAATGGCACAAATATCCAATATTGATAATTCTAAAACCATAACAGACAAAGCCTTAATGTTGCGCTCAATGTTTGTTTTAGGATTGGTGATATTAGGATTTATAACACACGATATAACTCATATAGAAACATGTGTTGCCGCAATGGTCGGTGCAAGTATATTGCTTTTATTTGAAAAACCGACAAATATTTTACGAGATGTTGAATGGAATACTATATTTTTCTTTATCGGTTTATTTATTATCATTGGCGGTGTTGAGGCATCAGGCGGAATAAAACTTATGGCAGAATGGATTTTAAAAATTACGCAGGGTTCCCAAACTGCAACATCAATGCTAATACTTTGGGCATCGGGGATTATATCAGGAATAATTGATAATATTCCGTATACTGCAACAATGTCACCAATGCTTGTCGAAATCCAAAAAACTATGGGGGTAAATTATGCAATTCCACTGTGGTGGTGTCTGTCATTGGGGGCTTGCCTTGGCGGAAACATGACTATGATAGGTGCTGCCGCTAATGTAATAGTTTCTGAAAATTCAGCAAAAGAAGGTCACCCGATTAAATTTATGCAATTCATGAAATACGGTGTTGTTGTTGTAGGAATTTCACTTGCTATAAGTACATTATATGTGTATTTCATGTTTTTAAGAGGATAAAATTAGATAAGGAGAATATAAAATGTCAGGGAAAAAAGAAGATAAACCTGCCTCTAATGCAGGTATTGAAGCATTAAGTTCAATTATATTTATGATAATTGTAATGATTGGAATGTATTTTTTATCAAAGTATATGGGAAATTAAATTTTTGGGCCGATAGTTATATTAACTGTCGACTCTTTTTACTAACAATAAACTAATATTTTTTATTTATATTGAAAGTATGAGAAAAATTATTGTGGGATAAAAATAAATAAATAAAGGAAATAAATCATGGATATATATTCGATTTTCACGCTAATTGGCGGATTGGCATTTTTCCTGTACGGGATTTCAATAATGTCACAGGGGCTAGAAAAAATAGCAGGGGGTAAATTAGAACAGTTACTAAAAAAAATGACCTCAAACCCTTTTAAGAGTTTTGTAATGGGAGCAGGAATTACTGCAATAATTCAATCTTCATCTGCCGTTACTGTTATGTTGGTCGGGCTTGTTAATTCGGGAATTATGAATTTGTCCCAAACAGTGTCTGTAATAATGGGGGCAAATATAGGTACAACTATCACAGCTTGGATTTTAAGTTTAACTGCTATTCAAGAAAGTGCCGGTTGGGTTTTTAAATTATTGAAACCTGAATCGTTTTCACCTGTTCTTGCATTTATCGGAATTTGTATGATTATGATATCAAAAAGTAACAGGCGTAAAAATGCAGGCTCTGTCCTAATCGGGTTTGCAATTCTTATGACAGGTATGGTATTTATGTCGGAATCGATGGCTCCACTATCGGACATTCCTCAGTTCAGAAACTTGATGACAGCCTTTTCTAATCCTATTTTAGGTTTAGTTGCAGGTATAGTTATTACTATGATTATCCAAAGTTCATCAGCCTCTGTCGGTATATTACAAGCATTATCATTAAACGGAAGTGTAACTTGGGCTGCGGCAATACCTATTATATTAGGTCAAAATATAGGTACTTGTATTTCTGCAATACTTGCAAGTATTGGGGTAACCACAAATGCAAAAAGAGTAGCCGGAGTACATATTATATTCAATATATTAGGGGTTTGTATATTTTTACCTGTTTTATTATTTGTTCAA
>CACZPS010000153.1 GCA_902783125.1 uncultured bacterium
GACTAAGAATTTCTGATTTCTTAATCACTTAATCACCTAGTCACTTAATCACTTTTATCAGCCTTCGGCTGATAAACTATAATTTACTTTACTCCCAAATTATGTTTAAATTAATTTATCAAGGAGTATTTTTATTATGCAATTATTGACTATTATCGGACGATTTTTTCAAACAAACTTAAGTTTGTTATCTCAAATAATTATTCATATTGCAGCGTTTGTGGCTGTAATGTATATTATTGACAAGTCAGTTGTAAACATCAGACAAAAAATTTATTCAAATTCAAATAATGCTAGTTTACTAAATCTATTATTGTTTATGACAAAATTTATCAAAGTTATTGTTATAATCCTAATTCTTGGCTCATTTCTTCAATGCAGAGGTTATTCTTTAACTTCACTAATTACCGGATTAGGAATTACAGGGTTAGCTGTCGGACTTGCCGCAAAAGAAATGCTTGCGAGTGTACTTGGTTCAATATCAATAATGACTGACAGGGTTTATAAAATCGGGGATTATGTATCCATTAACGATGTTGAAGGTATTGTTGAAGCCGTAAACTTCCGCTCAACAAAAATAAGAACAATCTCAAACACCCTCATCACTATTCCAAATAACATAACAGCTGATACAATCGTACATAACAGAAGTGAATCAGAATTTTTTAGATTAATTGAAACTTTTGATATTGAATATGATACCTCAGATGAAAAAATTGAAGAAGGGTTAACTATTTTAAAAAATATCGCACAAAATGACAATGATATCCAAAATAACTATATCGCCCGAGTTTCCGCACTTGCGGAAAATTCAATAAAGCTCCAGCTCATAGCCAACACAAAGACTAACGATTGGATGACCTTTTTGGAAATAAAAAACAGACTGTATAAAACAGTACTAAAACAATTTAGAGAACAAGGGTTAAGTTTTGCATTCCCATCAAGAACAGTATATGTGAGAAAAGATGAAAATTAAAATAATTGCACTTGGAAAAATCAAAGAAAAATTTTTAAAAGAGGGTATAGACGAATTTTTAAAAAGATTAACGCCTTACACAAGTGTTGAAATATTAGAACTACAACCGATAGAAATAAAAGACGAGCATCTTACTGATAAAGTTCTTGAACAAGAAGGTGAAAAAATTTTATCATATATAAAACCTGCCGATTATGTGATAACAATGGAAATAAAAGGGAAAGAACTATCCTCAGAAGATTTTGCAAAAAAAATAGCTGATATCACAAACGACGGAACACCCGAGCTGGTTTTTATAATAGGTTCTTCATGCGGGCTATCCCCGATTGTATCAAACAGAGCTGATTTCAAACTCAGTTTATCCAAAATGACTTTTTTACATCAGTTTACAAGATTAATTCTTATTGAACAAATATACAGAGCATTCAAAATCCTAAAAAACGAAACCTATCATAAGTAACAATAGCTATTCTGTTTTTTCTCTAAGTCTTAATGGATTTCTACCGCCGAATTTGTTTCTGACTTTTATTGCTCCCCAAGCTCTATAAGCACCATTCTCATAAGTAATCAGATAGTATCCGCCATTTTCAACATATTCTATTTCAGCGTTCATATACACATACTCCTCAGGTGGGGTAATAGCTTCTTCTGCGTATTTTTTTCGTAAAATTGCATTCATTCTGTCCCTGAATCTTAATTTAGGTCGTTTAATTTTTTTGTTTGCCTGTTTTTGTTTTTTTCTGATTTTCTCGACTTCTGCCTGATTTTCAGCAAGTTTAAACACAGGAATAACCGCTATAAGGTTATGCGATTCAATCAACAACAAAAACTCCTTATCATCAGATAATGCAAGCTCGTACATCCCCGGAGAAATATAATTCCCGTTATAATCATAAATATAATCAGCTATCCTTAATACAGGCTCTTTAATAGCAGAATGTTGATACCTTATCAGAGCATCTTGGTTTTCTAAAAGCCCTGACGGATAAATCGGATATAATAACGTTTCATCTATAACCCTGACATTTGGCGGAGTCCCTGCATCAATAAGCATTATAAAATCTCCTTAATTAAGATTTTAACGGATTTATCAATTTCGTCAAAACTTTTACCTAAAGCACCTGTATGTCCCGTAAAGACAAGCGACATATATTTATTTAAATCATCATGTTCCTTTAGATATAATCTGACACTTTCTCTCATCAATCGTTTTAGTCGATTTCTTTTTACCGCCCGCTTATGTGTTTTTTTGCTCACAACAAACCCTATTTTAACAGGAATATCAGCACTTGATGTTTTTCCTGCATGTAAAGTTATTCCGCCTTTATGGTGAAAATTTTTGACCTTATATGTTGCATTAAAAGCATATTTGTTTTTTAGTCTGTTTTGTTTTTTTAACATAATACTATTTTAAACAACAAATAGTGAATAGTGAATAGTAAATAGTGAATAGATTTACATAACTAAAAAAAAAAAGACTTTCAGAAAAAAATCTGAAAGTCTTTTTTATGAATTTAATAATTTTTCTATGCTTCAGGAGCAGCTTCTTCTGCAGGTGCTTCTTCAGCCGGTGCTTCAGCTTCTGCCTTAGCAGCTTCTTCAGCTGCTTTAGCTTCTTCCTCAGCCTTAGCTTTTGCTTCAGCTTCCGCTTGAGCCTTAGCTTCGGCTTCAGCTGCAGCCTTAGCCTGTGCTTTCTTAGAAAGTTTTACACCATCTTTTTTCTTATAATTTAAAGTTCCGTCGTCATTACAATTCTTTAATAAATATGCAACAGTATCCGTAGGTTGAGCACCTTTAGAAATCCATTCTTCTGCTCTTGCCTTATTGAATTGCATAACTTTTGTTTTTGGATTGTAATGACCTAATTCTTCAATAGGTTTTCCTTCACGTTTTGTAGTTGAATTAATAACAATAATTCTGTATGTAGGGGTCTTTTTCATACCCAATCTTTTTAATCTGATTTTTAACATTTTTAAATTTCCTTCTTTTTTACTATCTAACTAGTGTTTTGTAAGGATACGCCGCTTTATCCTTAGCTAAACAATCCCAAGAGGAGAGGACTGTTCCTTTTTTATTCAATCACGAAAATATACTGATTGCAAGTGTATGTAAATTATAGTTTAGCGAGCTTTGCTCGATAAACTATAATTTATCAGCCTTCGGCTGATAAAAGTGATTAAGTGACGAAGTGATTAAGTGATTAAGAAATCAGAAATTCTTAGTCACTTAGTCACGGTTCACTTAGTCA
>CACZPS010000154.1 GCA_902783125.1 uncultured bacterium
ATATGGGCATGTGGTGGAATGGTAGACACGCTAGTCTTAGGAACTAGTGCGAAAGCGTGGGAGTTCGAGTCTCTTCATGCCCAAATATTATGTAAAAGAGCCGAAAGGCTCTTTTTTAATTGAGTAAAAAAAAGACTATAACTCCACACGACAGAGCCTTGTAAAGTATTTTTTTTTGAGTAGTTATATTATTTCAATTAGTGTAATTATTTTGCTAAAATTAATTGAATAAGCCTATTCTGGCGATCGAAAGTTTAATAAGATAAAATCAAACAACACGAAAAGTGACTTTTCTAGCACATATTTACTCATTTTTTGCACTATTTTTGCACCAATTTGCAATTTATAATAGAGTTAACTTTATCCAACCCAAATATATCCTAACAAACAAAAGTATAACAAGGCTCCATTAAAATTATAAGAAAAAAGAATCGCTTTATACAGACCATACAATTCAATATATTAACTATAAAAATTTACAAATATTCATCTTTATATTTGGCTTTTTGGCTTTTTACTTTTTATAAAGTTTTGTAACAAAAGAATTTATTCAATTAAAGTTTTACAATTCAATACCGTTTTTCATGGTGTATCAATTTAGTTTTTTATTTGCGCAGCACTAAGTTGGTTACAGAAAAGGGAAATTTGTAATGGGAATGTCGTCATCACAAGCTAGATTATTGAATCTGACTGCACGTATGCACCAGATTGAATATAAAGCTGCCAAATTGGAGGCTCAAAAGCTCCAAATGGCAAATGAATCGACACGTGTGTATGAAGATTATCTTTTAGCTCTGGATTCCGCAAAAATCCAAAAGAAAAGTTTAACTACGAACGGCTCTGTAACATATATAGATGCTACGTATAATAACTTAATTAACAAAGCCCAAGATGGTAAAATATATACGCTTAAATACCTGCCATCAAATCAGGTCTATTTATCAGAAGATTATAAAAAAGCATGGGATATCTCTAATAAAACATTAACAGGATTTATTAGTGCAGTTGATGATATAAAAAATAACAGTGAAGATTATATATCAATAACTTCTGCAGAACAGCTTTTAGCATTATCGGGAAGTAGCGGAAACTACAGACTGGATGCAGATATAACGCTAACAGATTGGACAGGGATTACTGATTTTTCAGGGAAATTCGACGGCAATGGTCATAGTGTAACAATATCAGGAGAAAGCGGTTTATTTAAAATAGCGACAGATGCTATCATAAAAAATACTAATATAATAGCTAATATCAATGGCGATTTAAGCTACACCGGCGGGTTACTTGATTATGGTACCAATGTAATTATCAAAAATTGTAATGCTACTGGGAACGTAACTTCAGAAAACAGAATAGTTGGAGGCTTAATAGGACAATTAAACGGAAACTGTGAAGTAACGAACTCCGGCGCTTCTGTGGATGTTTATTCTAACTATAAAAGCGTAGCTAACGGTGATCCAACAAATCCTGAATATACGTCTCAAGACTATTTTGGTCGATGCGGGGGATTTATTGGAAGAACGAATAGAGATTGTACTATAACCTTTAATGATTGTACTACTGTCGGAGGTTCCGTAAACTACAGTTATTGGCAAGCCGGCGGTTTCATCGGGCAATCAAACGGTGATATCACATTAAACCGATGCACGGTTGATAATGCAATCACCGTAAATTATAACGGTTATGGTGATGATTATGTATCAGAGTACCAAGGAATGAAAGATGGTCAAGAAAAAACATATAGTGTTCCAAGCTATGGCTCAACACTTATTGGGCTTATTAATACAGGCACTGCAACAATAAATGATTGTAATATATATGGGTCTGTTTCCGGAAACGGGAATAAGGCTTTCTACGGACGGTTATTCGGTTATGTAGATGGTGGGGAACCTCTCTATGTAAATAATAGCTATTCGCTGGTTGCAGGAAGTGATTATTCTCCAACACCTATTGAAGTGGAATATACTATAAATAGTTCTGACTATCCAAACTTAGACGATAATGAGATAAATTATTTGGTCGAACTATATCCTGCAATAAAAAATTCAGAAGGAGCAATAGAAGTGCCTGATGAATATGCAAACAGTACTGAATGGTTGACAAATATAATAAATAGCGGAATGGCAATACTTGAAGTTCAAGATATTACCAATAATCGTCATTACGATACAAGTATATCTACCGATACATATTTACAAGAAGTTCCTGATACAGTCTTGCTGAAAAAAGCCGAAGCAAAATATGAAGCAGATATGAAACGTATAGATTTAAAAGACAGAAAATATGATACTGATTTAGCCGCTTTGGATGCGGAACGAAACGCTATTAAGCAAGAAATTGAAACCTTAAAAACAGTTGCTATGGATAATGTCGAAAGAACATTTAAGTTGTTTAGTTAAATTATAGTTTATCAGCCGAAGGCTGATAAAAGTGATTAAGTGACTAGGTGATTAAGTGATTAAGAAATCAGAAATTCTTAGTCA